>JAFEER010000045.1 GCA_018240985.1 Pseudomonadota bacterium | reverse complement strand
CTCGGCCAGGTAGGCGCTTTGGCGCAGGGTCTCCACGTAGAGCACGACCAGGCGGATGTGCTCGTCCTCCACCACCGCGCGCACGGCCTCGGCGGCGCAGATGTCGGCCTCGTTGCCCGTGGAGACCATGTAGCGCACGCCTATGCCCGCGCGGCGCAGCCCGCCATAGAGGATGGCCGCGCCGGCGCCGCTCTGGCTGACGATGGCCACGGGGCCGTCGCCCGGCGGGGCCTCGTTGATCATGGTCGAGAAGTTGAGGATGGCGCCACTGGCGAAGTTGGCCACGCCTTGGCAGTTGGGGCCGAACAGGCGCAGCCCGCCGCGCCGGGCGCGGGCCAGCAGATCGGCCTGCTGCGCGCGGCCCGCCTCGCCCAACTCGGCGAAGCCGGACGAGTAGATCACCGCCGCCTTCGCGCCCACGGCCACGCAATCGTCGATGGCGGCGGCCACGTCCTCGCCGGCCAGGCTGATGACGACCGTATCGGGTGCCTCGGGCAGTGCCTGCAGCGACGCATAGGCCGGCAGGCCCTGCACCTCGCCGCGCTTCGGGTTGATCGGGAAGATGCGGCCCGCGTAGCCATGGCGGCGCATATAGGCGATGGGGCGGCCACCGGCCTTGATGGGGTTGTCCGACGCGCCGAGTATGGCCACGGCGCGGGGGCTCAGTGCTTGCAGCAGAGACATGTGCGGGCCCTTTCAGTCCAGCGAGATGGCTTCGCGCTGGATGACCTGTTTCCAGTCCGCAGCCTCCTTGGCGATGCGCTGGCCGAAGGGCTCGGGCGCCAGCATCACCATCTCGCCCTGCTTGCTGAGCACATTGCGTGCGTGCTCGCTCTGGAGCATTCCCTTGGTGGCCTCGTAGAGCCTGGCGATGATGGCCGGTGGCGTGCCCGCGGGCGCGAACAGGCCGGCCCAGAAGGTGACGTTGAAGTCGGCATAACCGGCCTCGGCCATGGTGGGCACGTTGGGCAGTTGCTTCATGCGCTGCGGGGCCGTGACGGCCAGCGGCAGCAGCTTGCCGGCGGCGATCTGCGGCAGCGCGCTCCAGGTGTCGAACTGGGTGTCCAGCTCGCCGCTGAGCACCGCCAGCTGCGCCTGCGAGGCGCTCTTGTAGGGCACATGCGTGGTCTTGACGCCGGTGCGGTTGCTCCACTGTGCAAACGCCAGGTGGGCGATGTTGCCGGGGCCGGCCGAGCCGTAGCTGATCTTGTCGGGGTTGCGCCTGGCAAAGGCGATCACGTCCTGCGCGCTGCGAATCTGGTTCTTGCTGGCCCAGTCGGGATTGACGGTGAGGATGAAGGGCGCGTCCAGCAGCATGCTGACCGGCGCGAAGTCCTTGGGCTGGTAGCTGATCTTCTTGTAGATCTGCGGGTTGATGGTGATGCTGCTGGAGTTGGTGACCAGCAGCGTGTAGCCGTCGGGCGCGGAGCGCGCCACCTCGCCCACGCCGATGGACCCATTGGCACCGGGTTTGTTGTCCACGATCACCGGCTGGCCGAGCTGCTTGCCGAGCTGATCCGCCACGGCGCGGGCGATGGTGTCGGTGAACGAGCCTGCAGGGAACCCCACCACGATGCGGATGGTCTTGGCGGGCCAGTTGTCCGGCTTGTCCGCCTGGGCCTGAGCCGGTGCGGCGGCCAGCCAGGATGCGGCCAGGCACAGGGCCAGGGCGGTGCGGCGTGTTGGCAGCGCGTGTTTTTTGGTCATTGCAGTCTCCTTTGAAGTTGTAAGAAAAAATCGGGAAAGCGCTTGTGCATCAAGCGCCGGCAGCTATGGTTTTGATGGCTGTTCAGGGACGCATGCCGAAGCGCGGTGCGCCCGCCTCGCGCAGCGGCGCGGCCAGGGTGGCGAACTCGCACAGCAGCCGGCGCGTGTCGCGCGGGTCTATCACCTCGTCGATGCCGAAGGCCTCGGCCGTGCGGAAGGGCGAGGTCAGGCTGCGCACGCGCTGCTCGATCTCGGAGCGCTTTTGCACCGGGTCGTCGGCGCCTTCGATCTCGGCCTTGTAGGCCACCTCCAGCCCGCCCTCGATGGGCAGCGAACCCCAGTTGGCCGAGGGCCAGGCATAGCGGAAGTTGAAGCGCCCCATGTGCTGGTGGCCGGCGGCGGCCACGCCATAGGCGCGGCGCACGATGATGCTGCACCACGGCACCGTGGCCTGGTAGACGGCGGCCAGCGCGCGCGCGCCGTAGCGCATGATGCCGGCCTTCTCGGCCTCGACGCCGATCTGGAAGCCCGCGATGTCCACCAGGTTCAGCACCGGCAGGTGGAAGGTCTGGGCCAGATCGACGAAGCGCGTGAACTTCTCGGCCGAGGGGCCGTCCCAGCCGCCGCCGTAGAAATACGGGTCGCTGGCCACCACGGCCACGGGCCAGCCGTCGATGCGTGCCAGGCCCGTGACGATGGCGCGGCCCCAGTTGCGGCCCATCTCCAGGAACGAGCCCTGGTCCACCAGGCATTCCACGATGGGGCGCACCTTGTAGACCTTGCGGCCGTCGCGCGGAATGGCCGAGAGCAGCCATTCGTCGCGCCGTGCGCTGTCGTCCTGCACCTCGCCGCGCGCGGGCAGCTCGTAGACCGACGGCGGCAGGTAGGACAGGAAGCGGCGCACGCGCTCGAAGGCCTCCTCCTCGCTGGCCACCTCGTCGTCCACCACGCCGTTGCGCGTGTGGATCTGGCTGCCGCCCAGCTCCTCCTTGGTCACGTTCTGGCCGATGCGCGCCACCACCGGCGGCCCGGCGTTGAACAGCTGGGCCGTGCCCTTGACCATCACCGAGTAGTGGCTGGACGCCACGCGCGCCGCGCCCATGCCGGCCACCGAGCCCAGCGCCAGCGACACCACGGGCACGGTGGAGAGGTTCTGCACCACCTGGCTCCAGACCTTCATGGTCGGCACGCTGGTGTAGCCCTTGGTCTCGATGTTGCGCACCGAGCCGCCGCCGCCCGTGCCATCCACCAGGCGCACCATGGGCAGGCGCAGGTCGTGCGCCATCTTCTCGGCAAAGATCAGCTTGTCGCCCACGGCGCCGTCGTTGGCGCCGCCGCGCACGGTGAAATCGTCGCCCACCACCACCACGGGCCGTCCGCCGATACGCGCGCGCCCCATCACCAGGTTGGACGGCGTGAACTCCACCAGCCGGCCCAGGCTGTCGTACTGGCCCGAGCCGGTGAGCGAGCCCAGTTCCGTGAAGGAATCCGTGTCCGTGCAGGCGGCTATGCGCTCGCGCACCGTCAGCTTGCCCGCGGCCTTGTGGCGCGCCACCTTGTCGTCTCCGCCCATTTTCGCCGCCAGCGCATGGCGGTATGCGATTTCATCCACTTCGGGTTGCCAGCTCATGTCGATGTCTCCTGTGCTCAAGTCGATGCACAAGAAAAGCACAACTCATGCCATGTTTCAAGTCATTGATTTATAAGATGTTTTATTGATGCTGGCGGTGAGTGTCCTTGTTGTGGACATTTTTGACGGACACCGAGGACAATGTGTCTACCAAAAACACATGGCAGACACCGATGCAGACAGTCTTTCTTTCCGAGCAGCGGCTTGGCGTCCTCGTCTGGCAGCGCGGCGAGCCCGCGCCCGTGGCACGGCTCGGGCTGGCGCGCGATCCGCTGCTGTGCGCCGCCGTGGCCGAGCAGCGGGCCGCGCGCGAGCCGGGGACGGGGACGTTGTTCCATGTGGACGTGCCCGGCGGACGCGGCGTCAGCGCGCGCTACGCGGTGGTGGCGCTGGGCGACGAGGCCGTGGAGGTCGCCCTGCTGCGCCCGGCCGACGAATCGGCCGCGCTGCTCGACTTTGTGGCGTCCGTGCCGTTTGCGTTCGCCATCCTGAACATGTTCCTCACCAACCCCTACCAGGCCATCACCGTGGCCGACCACGAGGGCCTGATGCGCTACATCAGCCCGGTGCACGAGAAGTTCCTCGGGCTGGCGCCGGGCGCCGCCACGGGCCGCAGGGCCGAGGAGGTGATCCCCAACTCACGCCTGCCGCAGGTGGCCCGCAGCGGCAAGGCCGAGATCGGCGAAATGCTGCAGCTCGGCCCCGGCGTGACGCGCATCGTCAACCGCATGCCGGTCTTCGAGGGCGGTGCGCTCGTGGGCGCCGTGGGCCAGGTCAGCTTCAGCGGCATGCAGGCGCTCAACCGCATGCAGCAGCGCCTGAACCAGCTGCACGACGAGGTGCAGCACTACAAGCGCGAGTTGCACCAGCTCAAGCGCATGCCATCGGTGAACACCATGGTGGGCAGCAGCGCGCCCATGCAGCGCCTGGCGCGCGAGATCGACGCCGTGGCGCCGCTGGACGTACCCGTGCTCATCCTGGGTGAAAGCGGCAGCGGCAAGGAGCTGGTGGCCCAGGCCCTGCATGCGCGCGGGCGCGATCCCCAGGCGCCGCTCGTGAGCCTGAACCTGGCCGCGCTGCCCGCGACGCTGATCGAGGCCGAGCTCTTCGGCTACGAGGCCGGCGCCTTCACCGGCGGCAAGAAGCAGGGCCAGCCCGGCAAGCTGGAGCAGGCCGAGGGCGGCACGCTGTTCCTCGACGAGGTGGCCGACATACCGATGGAGATCCAGGTCAAGCTGCTGCGCGTGCTGGAAGACCGGCAGGTGCAGCGCCTGGGCGCGAGCGCAGGGCGGCGCGTGAATTTCCGCATCGTGGCCGCCACGCACCGCGACCTGCGCGCGCTGATCGACAGCGGGCGCTTCCGGCTGGATCTGTTCTACCGCTTGAGTGGCGTCGTGCTGCAGGTACCCGCACTACGCCAGCGCGTGGAGGATATTCCGGCGCTGGTGCAGCGCTTTGCCGAGTCGTTTTGCGAGCGCAATGGCCTTGCCCTGCCCCGGATTGGCCCGGGGGTTATGACTTACCTGGCGCAGCAGGACTGGCCGGGCAATGTGCGTCAGCTGCGCCAGCGCGTCGAGGAGGCGCTGGTGTTCTGCGACGGCCAACTGCTGAGTGTCGAGAACTTTTCCCGCCACCAGGATCTGCCGGGCAAGCCGGCCCAGCCCGCCGCGGCGGCGCCATCGCCAGCGGCGCTGCCGCTCAAGAACCTGGAGCACACGGCCATCCTGGATGCGATTGCGCGCAATGGCGGCAACAAGAAGCGTGCGGCGCAGGAGCTGGGCATCTCGCGCTCCTACCTTTACAAGGTATTGGGGGCAGGCTGAAGGCCTTGGCGCTCACTGCGCCGTGATCTTGCGCTCGCGCACGATGGCGCCCCACTGCTCGTATTCCTTCTTCATGAAGGAGGCGAACTCGGCGCGCGTCGTGGGGTGGGGCGACAGGCCGTGTTTGTTCAGGGCCTCCTTCACGCCGGGATCCTGAAGCGCCTTCACGATCTCCTGGTTCCAGCGCTCCAGCAGCGGCGCGGGCGTCTTGGCCGAGGCCACGAAGGCATACCAGTTCAGCGCCTGAAAGCCCGGGTAGCCCGACTCGGCGACCGTGGGGATGTTGGGCAGGTAGGCCGGGCGCGTCAGGCCGGTGGTGGCCAGCGGGATCAGCTTGCCGGTTTCCACATGCGGCATGGCCGTGGGCGGCGCGGCGAAGTAGCTGGTCACGCGCTCGCCCAGCAGATCCTGCAGCGCCGGTGCGCCGCCCTTGTAGGGCACATGCACCATGTCGATGCCGGCGCGCTGGTTGAACAGCTCACCCGCCAGGTGCGAGGCCGAGCCCGCGCCGGTGGAGGCAAAGTCCACGCTGCCCGGCTTGGCCTTGGACAAGGCCACGAACTCGGCCAGCGTCTTCACGCCCGCGCCCTTGTGCACCACCAGCACATTGGGGAAGTACACGCCGCCGGAGATCGGCGCCAGATCCTTGAACGGGTCGTAGGGCAGCTTCATCAGGTGCGGCGCAATGGTCAGCGGCCCCACCGAGCCGAACAGCAGCACCGTGCCGTCGGCCACGCCCGCGGCCACCTGCTGGTGCGCGATGTTGCCGCCCGCGCCGCCCTTGTTCTCCACCACCACGGCCTGGCCGATGTTCTCGGCCAGCTTCTTGGCGATCAGGCGCGCCGCCGCATCGGCCGCGCCGCCGGGCGCGAAGCCCACGACCAGCGTCACCGGCTTGGCCGGCGGGAAGTCCTGGGCCAGCGTGGGACTGGCCCAGGCCAGGGCAGTTGCGGCCACGGCGGCGGCCTGGATCAGCGTGCGTTTTTTCATGGTGAGGCTCCTCTTTTGTATGAGTGAAATACCTGATTAGCGACATGTCTCAGATCAAACGGCGAGCCCTCACCCCCACCCTCTCCCAGAGGGAGAGGGAGAAATACCGGCGCCACCGATCGCCCTCGCCCCTTTGGGGAGAGGGAGGGGTGAGGGGCCTCTGCGGTATGTGCATAGTCGGGTGAAATATTGGTTTTACGCAGGTATGGCAAGCGCTAAAAGCTATCGTTTTTATCAATCACTGCCCAGCCCGATCGGATTCGGCCGGCGCTTTTCGGTGTTCCAGCGCAGCAGCGCAGCCGTGCGGAAGATGCCGTGGGCAAACTTGCCATAGGGCAGGGTGGCGAACAGGGCCATCACCGCGCCGAGGTGCAGGCACAGCAGCAGCGCCAGCGCCGGCGTGCCACGCGCCAGCCACAGCGCCAGGCCGCTGGCCGCCACCAAAAACAGCAGCGCGATGAAGCCCAAGTCCATCGGTTTTTGCGCCGCGTCGCCATGTTGCGGGTGACGCCGGCGGTTCAGGCGCCACAGGCCGGCCGCGCCCAGCATCAGGAGCACACCGCCCACGGCGCCCAGCAGCTTCGGCAGGCTGGGCAGGTCGTAGGGCGCCTGCCAGCCAAACGCGTAGTGGTAGATGGTGCCCAGCGAGGTGGCGGCAAAGCACAGCATGAAGCCGTAGAAGGTCAGGTGATGGGCGCGGCGGCGGCTTAGCGTGTAGGCGTCGTCCTCGTTGTTGCAGCCGTCGCCATGGCCGCCGTCCAGATACTTCAGGCGCAGCACGTCGTGCGTGGCCTCGCCGGCGGCGGCGGCGCTCACGTCGGCGCCGCTGGTCGCAGGCTTGACCTCGCGCCAGAAGCGGCGCACGCCCAGGCCCAGCGCCAGCACGGCAAACAAGAAGATGGGCGCGAACAGGCCGACCATCAGGTTGTGCGGAAACAGCTGGTAGAAGTTGGCGCCCAAGTCCATGCCCCACAGCGCGCCCCAGCCGCCCTTGAGCGCGGCGGCCAGCAGCAGGAACAACGTCAGCCCCGCCACCAGGGCCAGCGACAGCGTCAGGCCGTTCTTGCGGTACAGCAGGCCCAGGGCCGGCGGCCAGGCGTAGTCCTGGTAGGTCTGGCCGCGCACCTGGGCCATGGCCTTGGGGATGTTGACGGCGAACTCGTGCGGCGGCGCGTACTGGCAGGCGTGCAGGCAGGCGCCGCAGTTGTGGCACAGGTTGGCCAGGTAGTGCACGTCGGCCTTGGCGAACTCCAGCCGGCGCGTCATCGCCGGAAACACGGCGCAAAAGCCCTCGCAGTAGCGGCAGGCGTTGCAGATCTGCAGCTGGCGCGCCACCTCGGCCTCCGCCGTGCTGGTGGGCGCCGCGCCGCCCATGGCCAGCTGCTGGGCGTCGCGGGTGAGCGCGTGCAGGGCGTCAAGCGAGTGCATGTTGTGCTTTCATTTCAGTAGCTACCAGCGCTTGCAGGGTCTGCGCTGGCTGCTGTTTTGATGCCAAGGCGGCGTTGACGCCGGCGATGCGGCCAAAGGCCGTGCCAATGCTCATGCCCACGCCGGCGGTATAGCCCTGGCCGAGCACGTTGCCGGCCATCATCTCGCCGGCGACGAACAGGTTGGCGCTGGCCTGGCCGGCAAAGCGCACGGCGGCGCTGTCGTCCACCTTCAGGCCCAGGTAGGTGAAGGTCACGCCGGGTTTGAGCGCGTAGCCGTAGAAGGGCGCGGTGTCTATGGGCCGCGCCCAGTGCGTCTTGGCCGGCGCCAGGCCCTCGGTATGGCAGTCGTCGAGCACGGTGTGGTCGAACTGGCCGACGCGGCAGGCGGCGTTGTAGGCGTTCAGCGTGCGCATGAAAACGTCCACGTCCAGCCCCAGCTTGGCAGCCAGTTCAGGCAGGCTATCCGCCTGCACGCCCGGGAACACCGGCGGCATGAAGCGGCCGATGGCCTTGGCGTCGATGATGGAGTAGCCGATCTGCCCCGGCTGCTGCGCCACCAGGCGGCCCCAGATGGCGTAGCGCTTGGG
>JAFEER010000044.1 GCA_018240985.1 Pseudomonadota bacterium | reverse complement strand
CCAGCGCGCCGAACGCGCCATGGGTGCTGGTGTGGCTGTCGCCGCAGACCACGGTCATGCCGGGCAGGGTGGCGCCGTTCTCGGGGCCGATCACATGCACGATGCCCTGGCGCTTGGACAGGAAGGGGAAGAAGGCGGCGGCGCCGCTTGCGGCAATGTTCTTGTCCAGGGTGACGATCTGCTCGCGGCTGATCGGGTCGGCAATGCCGTCGTAGCCGCGCTCCCAGCCCGTGGTGGGCGTGTTGTGGTCGGCCGTGGCGACGATGGAGCTGGTGCGCCAGACCTTGCGCCCGGCCTCGCGCAGGCCCTCGAAGGCCTGCGGGCTGGTGACTTCATGCACCAGATGGCGGTCGATGTAGAGGATGGCGGTGCCGTCCTCCTCGGTGTGGACGACGTGTTCGTCGAAGATTTTGTCGTACAGGGTGCGTCCCATGGCGGTCTCGTTTCGTGGGTTTCGTGAAATCAAGGGGATGGTGAAATTTTAGGAGCCAGATGCTCTACCAGTAGCCGCGCCGTTACCGGCAGGGCGTCGAAGTCGCGCGCCACCAGGCGCAGCTCGCGCTCGGCCCATGGCTCCTCCAGGCGCACGGCGGCCAGGTTTCCCAGGCCCTGCATCAGGGCAAAGGCGCGGTCGGGCAGCAGGCCCACGCCCAGGCCGTTGTCGATCATGCGGCACATGGTGTCCAGGCTGGTGACCTGGATGCGCTGGCGCAGCGGCCGCCCGGCCTGGGCGGCGGCGGCGCGCATGGCCAGGCTGATGGAGCTGCCGGCGTGCAGGCCGACGATGTCCCAGTCCAGAACATCAGCAAATTTGATAGCTGCCTGCGCAGACAGGGCGTGCGTTTGAGGGGCAACAAGCACCAGCCGGTCGCTGCGGTAAGGGCGGCTTTGCAGTTCGCTGCTGCCGTTGCCGCGGCCCACGCTGCAGATGCCCAGATCGGCCGCGCCCTCCTGCACGGCGTGCAGCACGTCGGGCGAGAGGTGTTCCTGCAGGTCGATCTTGATCTGGCTGTGGGCCTGCGCAAAGCTGCCCAGATCCTCGGGCAGGAACTGCACGATGGCCGAGATGTTGGCATGCATGCGCACATGGCCGCGCACGCCCTCGGCGTATTCCGACAGCTCGCCCTGCATGCGATCGAGGCCGAACAACACCGTGCGTGCATGGTGCAGCAGGCTCTCGCCGGCGGGGGTCAGCGTCACGCCGCGGCTGTGGCGGTACAACAGCTGCGTGTCCACGGCCGCCTCCAGATCCGACAGGCGCTTGCTCACGGCCGAGGCGGCGATGAACTCGCGCTCGGCCGCACGGCCGATGCTGCCCAGCTCGCACACGGCGACGAACAGCTGCAGCGAGGTCAGGTCGATACGGCGCGCAAAACTGCGCTCGGAGCTTTTCATGGAGGAATAGGGAGGCTTCTTGTTTCAAGAAGAATGCTTCTATTTTCCCTTAATAAAACGTCGTTGTCATCGTGAAATGCGATGACTTATATATTTTTGTGCGTGCTGCTGCTTGTTCATATCTATTGAATTGATAGCTGGTAGCGCTTGTATGGTGGGCGTTACAGGCTGATTTCTTCTAAATTTCAAAAGACCACCGTATCCCCATGCTCCGGCACCTCCGCCGGCCAGTGCAGCTCATGCTCCACGCGCTGGCGCAGCAGGTCGGCGGCCGGCAGCTCGCCATGCACGATGTAGCAGCGCCTGGGCGCGGCGGGCATGGCGCGCAGCCAGTTCAGGATCTGACCGCCATCGGCATGGGCCGAGGCCGTGGCCAGCTGCACCACCTCGGCGCGTATCTCCACGTCCCGGCCCAGGATGCGGATGGTCTTCTCGCCGGCGGCGATGCGCGCGCCGCGCGTGCCACCGGCCTGGTGGCCGGTGAGGATGATCATGTTGCGGTGGTCGCCCGCATGCAGGGCCAGGTGGTGCAGCACGCGCCCGCCGGTGGCCATGCCGCTGGCCGCGAGGATGACGCGCGGCCCGTGCAGTTTGGCCAGGGCCTTGGATTCATCGACGCTATGCACCAGCGTGGTGCCGCGCGCCATGGCACGCAGGTCGGCGTGGCTCAGGCAATGCTCTCCCACATGATCCTGGAACAGCTCGGTGGCGCTCACGGCCATGGGGCTGTCCAGGTACACGGGCAGGCCGGCCGGCAACTCGCCGCGTGCCTTGAGCAGGGCGATGGCGTGCAGCACCGTCTGCGCCCGGCCCACGGCAAACACCGGCACCACGGCCACGCCGCCGCGCGCGGCCAGGCGTGCCAGCGGCAGGCCCAGTTCATCGAGCACCGAGCCCGGCGGGTGGCTGCGGTCGCCGTAGGTGGATTCGACCAGCACCGTGTCGGCCGCGGGCGGCGCGTCGGGCGCGCACATCAGCAAATCATCGGGTCGGCCCAGGTCGCCCGAGAACAGGATGCGCCGCCCGCCCACCTCCAGCAGCACGCTGGCCGCGCCCAGGATGTGCCCCGCGCGCGTGAACGTGGCGCGCCAGCCGGGCAGGGGCTCGAACGGCGTGCGCACGGGCTGCACCTGCAGCAGCGCCAGGCTGTGCTGGGCATCCAGCCGGGTGTAGAGCGGCAGCGCCGGCTCGTGCTTGCTCAGGTGGTGGCGGCTGAGGTAGTTGGCCTCCTCCTCCTGCAGGTGGCCGCTGTCGGGCAGCAGGATGGCGCACAGGTCGCGCGTGCCGCCGGTGCAGAACACCGGCCCGCCAAAGCCGTCGCGTGCCAGCAGCGGTAGATAGCCCGAATGATCCAGGTGGGCGTGGGTGAGCAGCACGGCGTCGATCTCCGCCGGCGGCACGGGCAGCGGGCGCCAGTTGCGCTGGCGCAGCAGCTTGTAGCCCTGGAACAGCCCGCAATCAACCAGCAGCGCCTGGCCGCCGTGGCGCACGAGGTATTTGGAACCGGTGACGGTGCCGGCACCGCCGAGGAAGGTGAGGCTGACTGACATGGCTGCTCCTGGTTATTCATCCGGCAATGAATGGTTGCATATTCCCCGTCATTCCGGCGCAAGCCGGAATCCAGGGGCCACCTCGTGCCAAGCGCACTGGATCCCGGCTTTCGCCCATAAGCGCTAACTTAAAATAACTCGCGCTCGCACCCTTTGCTGCGTTCTCTTTCGGGGCGGCTCGGCCAGCTGTCTGCGCACGCACTGCCAT
>JAFEER010000043.1 GCA_018240985.1 Pseudomonadota bacterium | reverse complement strand
GGCCAGCGACGCTCGCGCGTCGATGCCGGCAAGATGCCGGCGCTCCAGCCCCCATCCCAGCCTCGGTGCTGGCGGCGAGACGCCGCCGCTCTTCAGGCAGTCCAGTTCCGCACTGGCGGAACTGGCGCAGCAGCCTTCAGCCCCAAAGGGGGAAGGAGTCTGAGACAGCTTGCGAATCAAGCAATTTTTATGCTTTGCACTGCGCCCGCGCCTGCTCTTGCAGCTCGCGCTTGAGCACCTTGTTGGAGGCGTTGACCGGGAAGCGGTCAAAGTTCAGCACATGGCGCGGCACCTTGTAATTGGCCATGTGGCTGCGCGCCCAGGCGACCAAGTCCTGTGCCGCCAGCGCTTGGCCGCTGCGCGTGATGATGCAGGCGCAGCCGACCTCGCCCATGCGCTCGTCGGGCACGCCGACCACCGCTACCTGGGCAATGTCGGGGTGGTCGGCCAGTAGGCGCTCGATCTCGGCCGGGTAGCAGTTGAAGCCGCCGACGATGAACATGTCCTTGAGTCGATCCGTGATGCGCAGGTAGCCGCGCGCATCCAGCACGCCCACGTCGCCGGTGTGCAGCCAGCCGTCGGCGTCAATGGTCTCGCGCGTGGCAGCCTCGTCCTCGAAGTAGCCCTGCATGACGTGGTAGCCGCGCAGCAGCACCTCGCCAGCCTCGCCTGCGGGTACATCCCGGCCGTCTTCGCCCACGCAGCGCACCTCGGTGCCGGGCAGGGCGTGGCCGCAGGTGCTGGCCACGGTCTCGGCGCTGTCGCTGGGCTCGCACAGGGTGGCGCAGCCGCCGCATTCGGTCAGGCCGTAGGCGGTGGTGACGTTGGCGATGCCCAGCTCTTCGCGCATGCGGCGGATCAGTACCGGCGGCACGCTGGCCGCGCCGGTGACGGAGGAGCGCAGCGAGGACAGGTCGTAGTCCGCCAAACGGGGGTGCGCCAGCATGGTCAAAAACAAGGTCGGCGGGCCGGGCATGAAGCTGATGCGGTCGCGCGCGATGCGCGAGAGCACGGCGTCGGCATCGAACACCTGCTCGGGGTAGACGGTAGCGCCGCGCACGAAGGCCGCCACCCAGCCGGCCTTGTAGCCAAAGGTGTGGAAGAACGGGTTGACGATGAGGTAGCGGTCATCCGGCCCCAGGCCGACCACGCGCGACCATTCGTCGAAGGCACGGATGGTGGGGCCATGCGCCGCCATCACCCCCTTGGGGCGGCCGGTGGTGCCGGAGGTGAACATCAAATCTGCCGTGCTCTGCGCATGCAGTGCGGTTTCGCGCTCCAGCACTTGTGCAGCCGGCACGCTGGCGCCCAACTCTAAAAACTCGGCCCAGCTATGGTCGCCAGCCTGGCGCACATCGGCGCGCGTGTCGCCGCGCAGCACCACCACATGCGACAGCGTGACCGGGCGGCAGTCCTGCAGCAGGGCGGGGTAGTACAGGTTCAAAAAATCACCAATGCAAAACAGCACGCGCGCGCGGCTGCGCTCCAGGATGTCGGCCGCCTCGGCGCCCTTCATGCGGGTGTTCAGCGGCACCAGGATGGCGCCAGCCGCATGCACGCCGCAGGCGGCCACAATCCATTCGTAGATATTTGGCGCCCACAGCGCCACGCGGTCACCGGCTTGCACCTTCAGGGCCATCAGGCTGCGCGCCACCTGCTCGCTGCGCACCAGCAGATCGGCATAGCTGATGCGGGTGTCGCCATCGACGATGGCGGCGCGGCTGCCATGTTGCTCTGCCGACTGGCGGATCAGCGCCGGCAGGGTGGCGGGCAGGTGGGCGGGGTGGGGGTAGGTAGGGGCAGACATGGGCAGGGCTTATTCGGGGAACTGGATGCGCAGCTTCTTGCTGGTGGGTATGGCCTGGCAGGACAGGGTCCAGGCCTTGGCCAGATCCTTCTTGTCCAGGGCTTCGTTGTGGCGCAGGTGCACGCTGCCCTCCTTGACCTGGCACATGCACGAGGCGCACATGCCCGCCTGGCAGGAGTAGGGTGCGTTGATGCCGGCGCGAAGCGCGGCCTCCAGCAGGGTCTCGGTGCCGTTGCAGCGCAGGTGGTAGGTCTCGCCGTCCAGGCGCAACTCGACCTCGGCTTCGTCCACGGCGTCGGGCACGGGAGCGGCGGCCGGGGCGGGGGCGTTGGCATCCTCCTCCTCGGGCAGCGAGGCAAAGCGCTCCACATGCACCCGCTCCTGCGGCATTTCTATGGCCTGCAGCGCGGCCACGGCGGCATCCATGAAGGGGCCAGGGCCGCAGATGAAGGCCTGGGCCGCGCGGCTGTGGCGCGCCAGCTCGGCCAGCTGCGCCACCGAGGGCACGCCCTGCACCGAATCGAGCCAGTGGATGATTTGCAGACGCGTGGGGTAGGCGGCGGCCAGGGCGTTGAGCTCGTCCTTGAAGATGACGGAGCGCTCGTCGCGGTTGGCGTACAGCAGCGTGATGCGCCCGTTGCCGCCCTGCAGGGCGCTGCGCAGAATGGAGAACACCGGCGTGATGCCGCTGCCGCCGCCCAGCAGCAGGAAGTCGCCTTCGAGTGTGCGCGGGGTGAACACGCCCGCCGGCGGCATGACCTCGATGCGGTCGCCGGTGCGCACCTGGTCGCACACCCAGTTGGAGCCGCGTCCGTCTTGCACGCGCTTGATGGTCACGCGCGGCGCATCGTCCACGCCCGGCGCGCTGGACATCGAGTAGCAGCGCGGCAGCCAGCGCCCGTCCACCGGCAGGCGCAGCGTCAGGAACTGGCCGGGCTTGTAGCGAAAGGCCTGGGCCAGATCGGGCGGCACGTCGAACACCAGCGACTGGCTGTCGGCGGTTTCTTGCACCACGGCCTGTACCGTGAGGGCGTGGTAGCGGGAGGGGGTGTTGCTCATGGCGTCAAAGATTTCTTAAAGACCCATGCCGAGGATGGCGCTGTCGGCGCGGATCTCGGCGCCGCTGATGGCGCTGGACGCGTCCGAGGCCAGGAACACCATCACCTGGGCAATCTTGTCCGGCATGGCGGCGCGGCCCTTGGGGTTGGTCTTGGGGTCGAATAGCAAAAACTTGGCCGGCACGCCCGGGGCGCTGGCCTGCATCATGGGGGTGTAGATGCCGTCCGGGTGCACCGAGTTGGCGCGGATCGCCAGGCCGTTGTTGCGGCAGTACAGCGCCGTCGAGCGCGTGATGGCGGCCACGGCCGCCTTGGAGGCGCTGTAGGCGAGGTAGTTTTCGATCGGCATCCACGACGACACCGAGGCCATGTTGACGATGCTGCCGCCGCGCTCCTTCATGGCCGCCACCGCCTGCTGGCAGCCCAAAAACACCGAGGCGGCGTTGACCTGCATGAGCTGCTGGAACTGCGCCAGCGTGGCGGTCTCGACGTTGCCGGGGATCAGGATGCCGGCGTTGTTGACCAGAATGTCCAGCGCACCAAACCGCTGCTGCGCCGTGGCAATGGCGTGTTGCCAATCGGCCTCTTGCGTGACATCGTGGCGCACAAACAGGGCGTTGGCGCCGCATTCGGCGGCCATGGCTTGGCCCGCCTCGGCATTCACATCGCTGATGACGACGCGCGCGCCTTCGCGCAGCAGCAGCAACACCACTTCGCGCCCGACGCCGCTGGCGCCACCGGTGACCAGGGCGACCTTGTTCTCTACTTGTCCCATAGCGTGCTCTTTTCAGTTGGTTTGCAATTGTTTTAATAGCTTCCTGCGCTTATGTAGAAACGATTTCAGGCCTTATTGACTTAAACCTGAGCCGCAGCGCGCCCGGCTCGGCGGCCCGAGAACACGCAGTCCGCCAGCGACAAGCCGCTGATGTAGCGCGAAGAGGGAAGGCCTATCGCGCTGCGCCCGGCGGCATACAAGCCGGCAATCCCTTGGCCATGCCCACCCAGCACCTGGCCGCTGTCCTCATCCACGCGCAAGCCGCCCAGGCTCAGCGTGGCCAGCGGGAACAGCGGGTTGCCCATGGAAATATCCAGCGCCAGCAGCGGCCCTTGCAGCCGGTGGCGCATGTCGGCGGACTTGCCGAATGGGTCATCGGCCTGGCCCTGTGCTGCGGCATTCGCTGCGGCAAGGCTGCTCGCCAAACGTGCCGGATCGGCGCCGATGCGCACGGCCAGCGCCTGGGCATCGGGTGCCTTCACGGCCTTGAGCCACATCATGGCCAGCGCCGGCAGCGACTGGAAGGCCCACAGGCCGCCCAGCAGGCATTGGCGTGTGGCCTGGCGGCGCAGGCCGGCATCCAGGATCAGCCAGGCCTTGCCGCCCTGGTGCTCGACCAGCTCATGGCCCAGCGTGGCGCCGTAGACCTGCTCGTTGCAAAAGCGCTCGCCCGCGCGGTTGACCACCAGGCCCTTGGGCCACACCGACGGCGGGGTGATGAAGCGCCAGCAGGAGATGTTGCCCAGCGTAGCGCTGGCCGCGCCCGTGCTCTGGCCCAGGCGCAGGCCGCTGCCGTCGCAGCCGGCGTCGCCAATCGGCCAGCCCTTGCGTGTGTGCGGGGCGTGCTGGGTGATCAGCTCGGGGTTGAAGATATAGCCGCCGGTGCTGAGGATGACGCCCTGGCGGGCACGCACCAGCACCGGCTGGGCGGCCTCTTGCTCCAGGCGTGCGGCCTCGCGCAGGCAGGCCATGGCCTTGGCGGCGCGGAAGGTACGGTGGCGCACATATTGGTGGTGCAGCTCGGCGTGGCGCGCCGTGCGTGGGTCGCCGGGGGGCATTTGCCAGGACTCCACGCCCAGCACGCGGCCGGGCTGGCCATCCGCGCCTTGCTCGCACACCAGGCGGCGCACGCTGGCCTGCAGCAGGGTCTGCGCCCCGGCGCGCAGCGTGGCGGCCTGCAGCGCGGCAAACAGCGTGGCGCCCGATTGGCCTTTGGCGACCACCCGGTGGCCGCGCGGTGCGGGCTTTTGCCCGGCTGGCAGATGCTGCCCATAGGCGGGCACCATTTCGTTGCCCGAGTAGTAGAGAAACTTGCCCTCCGGCGGGTAGGAAGTCTTGTGATCCGGCATGGCGGCGGCAAAGCGCACGCCGTGGCCCTCCAGCCAGGCCTGGTTGGCCACGCTGTCCTGGCAGAAGCGCGCCAGCGTGGCGTCGCTCACCGCGTCGCCCACCTCGTGGCGCAGGTAGGCGTGCATGGCCTCGGGGCTGTCGGTAAAGCCGGCCTCGTGCTGCTGCGCCGTGCCGCCGCCCGCATAGACCACACCGCCCGAGAGCGCGCTGGCGCCACCGCCTTCAAAGCGGTCGATGACTAGTACGTCCGAGCCCTCCTGGCGCGCCTGCAGCGCGGCGCAGGCGCCGGCCGCGCCCCAACCGACCACCACCACGTCGGCGCTGCTGCTCCACTGCAACTCCTGCGCGCTGGCCACCAGCAGCGGCGGCGCGATGGGGGTGACGGTGCTGCTGCGCCCGGCGCTGGCGTTGCTCATGCCGAGGCCTCCAGCAGGTCGGTGTGCTCCAGCGCGATGGGCTTGCCCACCATGTGCGCCACGGCGCGGAAGGCGAAGGTCATGGCCGGGCCCAGGGTGGAGCCAGCGCCCGGGTAGGCCGGCCCCATCACGGAGGCGCTGTTGTTGCCCACGCAGTACAGGCCCTCGATGACGTCGCCGCCCTCGGTGAGCACGCGCGCGTCGCGGTCGGTCAGCAGACCGCCCTTGGTGCCGATGTCGCCGGGGTGCAGCTTCATGGCGTAGAACGGGCCCTTCTCGATGGGCGCCAGGTTGGGGTTGGGCTTGACGTTGACGTCGCCGTAGTAGCGGTCGAACACGTTGTCGCCGCGGCCGAAGTCCAGATCCTTGCCGCTGCGGGCAAATTCCGTCATGCGACGGGCGCTGGCCACCAGGCCTTGCGCGTCTACGCCGATCTGCTGCGCCAGCTCTTGCAGGGTCTCGCCCTTCCAGTACACGGTGTTGAGCCAGCTCTTGCGCAGCTTGGCGTCGGGCACGGCGGCGGAGGGCATGATGGGGCCAATGGGGTAGTTGGCGCGGAAGGTGGCGTCGAACACGATCCACGCGGGCACGGCGCCGCCGGTCTGCGCGTGGTTGGCAAACATGGCCTGCTGGAACTCGGGGTAGGGCCCGGATTCGTTCAGGAAGCGCTCGCCGCGCGCGTTCACCACCATGCAGCCGGGCATGGAACGCTCGACGAACATGGCGCGGTATTTCTCCTCCTTGGGCACGAAAAGCGTGGGCGCGCCCCAGCTGTGTTCCATCAGGCGCAGCGCGCCGCCCAGTGCCGCGCCGGCGCGGATGGCGTCGCCGGTGTTGCCCTCGGGCGGGGTGGCCGTCCAGGC
>JAFEER010000042.1 GCA_018240985.1 Pseudomonadota bacterium | reverse complement strand
CTGGTGGCGCTTTCCAGTGAGGGGGGTAAGGCGATAGCGCGCCCAGTCGCCGGATTGCTCCAAGACATCCATGGACGTGATGGTATTGGGCGTGCCGGGAACCTCGTGCATGCGAAAAAAATGCCCACTTTCCTCAAGCCGGCTTTCGTGCACGCGCGGGAACGGCACATCTGCCCGCCACGGCGCAACGGCCTCGTAGGTCTTTATCACATCGCGTTGCCTGAACAGTGCCTGGTAACACCCTCGCGTGGCACGCTGCACGGAGAACAGTACCAGGCCGGCGGTATCGCGGTCGATGCGGTGCACGGGAGAGAGTTCACTCAACCCCAGCCGGCGCTTCAGGCGCACCAGCAGGGTGTGCTGCAGATAGCGGCCAGCAGGCACCACGGGCAAAAAGTGCGGCTTGTCGGCCACGAGGATATGCTCGTCCTGGTAGAGCACCGACTCGGCAAACGGAACCGGCGTTTCATGCTCCAGGGCACGATAGTAGTAGTAGCGCAGGCCTGGCGTGCAGTGGCTGTGCGCTGTGGCGGCATGGCCGTTCTCATCCACTACCTCGCCGGCATCGATACGGCGCAGCCAATCCTCACGCGAGACGGCCGGCAAGCGCTCCACTAGAAAGTCCAGCAGCAGGCCCCGCCCCACCGATGGCAGCACCACGCAGCTGGGGCTGACGCCGTCGCGCATCGGCAGCACGCGCGGGTCATGGCGATTGTGCATCTCAGGGACGTGTGGGCACCGTGACCTGCACGCACAGGCCCTGGCCCTGGCCGGGCAACAGCTCCAGCCGACCGCCGGCCCTGGCAGCGCGCTGGCGCATGCCGGCAATGCCATGGCCGGCGTCCTGACCGTTCAGCGCTGCGGCGGGCAGGCCCTTGCCGTTGTCACTCACCTGCAGCCGCCATGCGCGCTCGGCACCCTCTGTCACCTGCTGCAGCCTGATGGCCACGGCAGATGCGCCGGAATGCTGCAGCACATTGCTCACGGCCTCTTGCACGATAGCGGTCAGTTCCCGCGCAGGCGCGCCTACGGGCATCGCGGACGATCCCGAAAACGCCATGTCCCAATCGAGCGCAATGCCGCGCTGGTTCAGTGAGGGCTGTATGCGATGGCGCAGGCGGGCCAGGCGGTCGATGAGCGCATCGTCATCGCCATCCATGGAATCGACCAGCAGGCGCACATCCAGCAGGCAATGTTCCAACGCCTGAACCAAAGGCTGCGTGGCCGGATTCTGCGCATCAATCATGGCAATGGCATGCACCAGCTGCGAGCCGACCTGGTCGTGCAGATCGCGCGAAATGCGCTGGCGCTCAAGCTTGAGCTCGTGGCTGGGGCGAACACTGCGGCGTGGCCGCCACTGCAATGCCCGCGGCACCTGCAACAGGATCAGCAGGGCGAGCAGGGCCGAGATGAGCACATTGAAAATCAGCCAATGCCTGGCCGTCACCTGCTCCAGATCGGCGAAGATCAGCCACGCATTAACAATCAGTTGAATGAACGACAGTGCGACACAGGCCAGCGCATACACCGGCGGTCGGGTGCGAAACATGGTGTCCTTTTAGTTCTATGTACCTACCTACAAGGCGCCTGCGCCTTGTACCCCCCAAAGACCCTACATCAGAACAGGCCGCGCAATGAAGCAAAGCGTACGGCCTGGGCGCGTGTACGCACCTGCAGCTTGCGGTAGATGTTCTTGATATGCGTGTTCACCGTCAGGGCGCTGATCTGCAGCTGGGTACCGATCTCCGCGCTGGTGTATCCGCTGGCCACCATGCGCAGCACCTCTTTTTCGCGCGCCGACAGGCGCTCTGGCTCGTGCTCCGCAGCTGCCTGCACTGGCTCCTTGGCCTCTGCCGGTGCTGCTGCGGCCGGCGCCGCTGCGCTGCCGTGGTCAAAGCGCTGCAGCAGCCTTCGCGCCAGATTGGGCGTGATGGACGCTCCGCCATTGGCCACCTGCAGCACGGCCTGAGGGTAGTTGCCAAACCAGGAATTTTTGACGAGATAACCCGTGGCGCCAACCTCGAAGGCATGCAGCACCTGGTCGTCGTTCTCCATGATGGAGATGATGATGGCCTCGGCAGCCGGGCGGTGCGACTTCAGGTATTCGATCAGCTCAAAGCCCTCGCCATCGCCCAGGTTCAGGTCTACCAGCATCACATCGAAGTCATGCTGCTTGATGGCCTTGCGCCCTTCGCGCACGCTGGTGGCCTGGGCCACCAGCAGGGTTCGCTCGTCGGCCATCAGTTCCTGGGCAATCACACGCCGCATGTGCGGGTCATCATCCACAAGCAACACACGCACCGGCTTTTCCAGTTGGCCGGTCATGAAGTCCGGCCACATGGAGGGCGGGCTTTGATGCACAGCAAATTGCCCAGAATTTGACTGATTCGCCTCGGCCGAGGGCGTGGCTTGGGTGGCGTTGGTTTCATTCGAATTCAGCATGCTTTACTCCAGGCAATGGCTCCTACGGGCAAACACCGACGGAAATCTCGGTATCCCGAAGATCGTGCAGACCTTGGTGAGGCTAGTGGAAAGTTACACCGAAATACGCTGATTTACCGCGGAAAACCTTTGCAAGTTACGGGATTAACTTTTAGAAACTATTGTAGCCCGAAATGCGTCCGGACGGCCCATTGTGCAGGCCTGTATTCAGTCGGAGAGCAGGGGCAGGGGTGGGGCCAGCGACACTCGCGCGTCGATCCCCGCGCTCCGGCCCCCATCCCAACCTTCCCCCAAAGGGGGAAGGAGTCCCAGACAGCTTGCCAATCTTGCAAGCCTGAAAAACTTCAGTGGTGGCAGTGGCTACAAAAAAGACACTTCCGTTCATACACCGGCATGTCCCACGCAACACCGGACTGCTGCGTCAGGCTGACGCAATCGGCGGCGTCTTGGAGGGTCAGCCCATCGCGTCGATCAAGACCTGCCCGAAGCCAGAGCAGCTCACCTGGGTGGCGCCTTCCATGAGGCGCGCGAAGTCGTAGGTCACGCGCTTGCTGTCGATGGCCTTTTCCATGGCGTGGATGATGAGGTCGGCGGCCTCAGTCCAGCCCATGTGGCGCAGCATCATCTCGGCCGAGAGGATCTCGGAGCCGGGATTCACATAGTCCTTGCCCGCGTACTTGGGCGCCGTGCCGTGCGTGGCCTCGAACATGGCCACCGAATCTGACATATTGGCGCCCGGTGCAATGCCGATGCCGCCCACCTGCGCCGCCAGGGCGTCGGAGATGTAGTCGCCATTCAGGTTCAGCGTGGCGATCACGCTGTACTCGGCCGGGCGCAGCAGAATCTGCTGCAGGAAGGCGTCGGCGATGCTGTCCTTGATGGTGATTTCCCGGCCTGTGTGCGGGCTCTTCAGGCGCATCCAGGGGCCGCCGTCGATCAGCGTGGCGCCAAACTCCTCGGCCGCCAGCTCATAGCCCCAGTCGCGGAAGGCACCTTCCGTGAACTTCATGATGTTGCCCTTGTGCACCAGGGTCACGCTGGGCTTGTCGTTGTCGATGGCGTACTGGATGGCCTTGCGCACCAGGCGCTGCGTGCCCTCGCGCGACACGGGCTTGATGCCTATGCCCGAGGTTTCGGGAAAGCGGATTTTCTTCACGCCAAACTCATCCTGCAGGAACTTGATGAGCTTCTTTGCCTTGTCGGACTGGGCTTCGAACTCGATGCCGGCGTAGATGTCCTCCGAGTTCTCGCGGAAGATCACCATATTGGTCTTGTGCGGCTCCTTGACCGGCGAGGGCACGCCCTTGAAGTACTGCACGGGGCGCAGGCACACGTACAGATCGAGCTCCTGGCGCAGCGCCACGTTCAGCGAGCGGATGCCGCCGCCCACCGGGGTGGTGAGCGGCCCCTTGATGGAGACCACGTAGTCGCGCACCGCGTGCAGGGTTTCCTCGGGCAGCCACATGTCCGGGCCATATACTTTGGTGGATTTCTCGCCCGCATAGACCTCCATCCAATGGATCTTGCGCGCGCCACCATAGGCCTTGGCGACGGCCGCATCCACCACCCTGAGCATCACGGGCGTGATGTCTACCCCTGTGCCATCACCCTCGATATAGGGGATGATGGGCTGATCCGGCACGTTCAACGACATGTCGGCGTTGACGCTGATCTTCTGGCCTTCGGCAGGCAGCTTGATATGCTGGTAGCTGGTCATGAAATAGGTCTCCGGTAGTGGTAGTCATCATGGCAGCCAGGCAAGAGCCTGCGGCTGTCAAGTCCATGTGATTTTAGTGCAGCACTCCTCGCTGGCAAGGACATGAAGCCCCTGCGTTTTATGCCTTTCAGCCCGCAAAATGCTCGCAAAATCGTGCCGACTATCAGACCCATGAACCCATGAACAATCCCGCCATGCACACCCTTACAAATCGCCTACCGCAACTGCTGGCAGCGCTCACCCTCGCGACCGGCGCCTTGGCCCAGGGCAGCCCCCAGATGAACCTGCAACGCGTGGAGCTGACGGCGGGCATGCACCGCATTGAGGCGCAGGTGGCGGCCTCGCCGCAAGAGCGCCAGATTGGCCTGATGTTCCGCCGCGACATGCCGCAGCACGAGGGCATGCTGTTCGTGTTCGAACAGCCGGCCACGCAGTGCTTCTGGATGAAGAACACGCCGCTGCCGCTCACGGCGGCGTTTGTGGGCGACGATGGCAGCATCGTCAATCTGGCCGACATGCAGCCGCTGAGCGAAGACTCGCATTGCTCGGCCAAGCCGGTGCGCTACGTGCTGGAGATGAACCAGGGCTGGTTTGCCCGGCGCGGCATCAAGGCCGGCAGCAAACTGGGTGGGGCGGTTTTCCAGCCGAAATAAAAACGGCCACCCCTGTGGGTGGCCGAATGATGTCGAGGAAAGCGCGGCCAATTGACCGCCCTATCCCCATCAGTGCTTAAGACTTGCGGCGGCGCGAAGCCAAGCCGGCGCCGAGCAAGGCCAAGCCAGCAAGTGCCATGGTGCCGGGCTCGGGCACGGCATTGCCCTTGATCTGGCCGGACGAGGTCACCGTCCAGCCGAGTGCACGAGCCGAGCCATCGGCGTCATTGTACGTAATGTCCAGGAACAAGTCATGCTTGCCACCATTGGGGTCAGTCATCGTGTTTGTGTCGTATTGAGTCTTTGCGCTGCCACCAGTGATGTCCAGATAGGCCTGGCCTGCACCTGCAATGGTCGAGCTGTTATATGCGGACTGATACGTAGCAGTAGAATCGGCCGAGCTCACCCCGGCACCAAATACGCCAGAGAGATACAACGAGCCGCCGGTGATGCTGGGGTACAGCAGCGCATTCAAATCCTTGCCTGCTGCCACTGTTGGGCCCAGGGTCGGGTTATAGTCAGAGGTGTTCTGGTACAAGGCCCAGACTCCGCCACTCGAGAAAGTGGTTGTCGTGCAGACACCCAGATTGCAACTTGTGCCGACCGTATGGTCTGCCAGGTTGCCGAAGACACCCGTCAGAAAACCGTCAGTACCCTTGGTGAACAGTACCGCGCCATCGGAAATCCTGGTGATCAGCCCGACGGAAAAGATACCCATGGTATCGGCACTGGTGTTGATAGAACCAACGGAGCCCGGCGCCTTGGAACTGGCAGCAGCATCGCAAGCCGCAGTATTGTTCAGACACGCAATGGCCGCAGTGCCATAACCGGTGGTACCGGAGTCGTAGTTGTCGATGGTGAATTTGAAGTCACCGGCAATGATGCCCATGGCCTGTGCGGAACCGATGGCTCCGAACGACAAGGCGGCTGCGGCGGCGACAGATGCGAGCTTGGTTTTCAACATTTCCCACTCCTTTGGATGAAACCGGATCGAAGAATCTCTCGCCAAACTATAAGCACGGTTCGTGCCAACTTTGCATCCATCTCTTATCTTGTTGTTTTAAAACAGATTTCTCCAGAGCCTCAAAATGAGCACGAGGCGCACTGTAAAATTTTCCGACGCTTTTGGCTTCCTTGTAGCTATAGAGCGCCTAGTGCCCACTCACGTTGGTGTAAAAAATTCCGACACTCGACTCTGGCGCGCTGCTGCCCTCCCTGCCGCGACAGGGAGGGCGCAGCTGCATCAGGCCCCCAGCGACGCCAGAGCGGCGTTGAGGGTGGTGCTGGGGCGCATCACCGCGTCCAGCTTGGCCAGGTCGGGCTGGTAGTAGCCGCCAATGTCGGCGGCATGGCCCTGGATCACGCGCAGCTCTTCGACGATCTTGGCCTCGTTGTCTGCCAGCTGCTTGGCCAGCGGGGCAAATTTTGCCGCCAGCGCGGCGTCCTCGGTCTGGCTGGCGAGTTCTTGCGCCCAGTACATGGCCAGGTAGAACTGGCTGCCGCGGTTATCCAGCTGGCCGGTCTTGGGGCTGGGGTTCTTGTTGTTGTCCAGCAGCTTGCCGGTGGCGGCGTCCAGCGTCTTGGCCAGTAGCTTGGCCTGGGCGTTGTGGTTCTTCAGCCCCAGGTCTTCCAGCGACACGGCCAGGGCCAAAAATTCGCCCAGGCTGTCCCAGCGCAGGTGGTTTTCCTCGGTCAGCTGCTGCACATGCTTGGGCGCGGAGCCGCCGGCGCCGGTTTCGTACATTCCACCGCCGGCCATCAGCGGCACGATAGACAGCATCTTGGCGCTGGTGCCCAGTTCCATGATGGGGAACAGGTCGGTCAGGTAGTCGCGCAGGATGTTGCCGGTGGCGCTGATGGTGTCCAGGCCACGGACGACGCGCTCGAGCGTGAAGCGCATGGCGCGCACCTGGCTCATGATCTGGATGTCCAGGCCCGTGGTGTCGTGCTCGTGCAGGTACATCTTGACCTTGGTGATGAGCTGCGCCTCGTGTGGACGGTAGGGGTCGAGCCAGAACACGACGGGCATGCCCGAGTTGCGCGCGCGCGTGACGGCGAGCTTGACCCAGTCGCGAATCGGCGCGTCCTTGACCTGGCACATACGCCAGATGTCGCCAGTCTCGACGTTCTGGCTCATCAGCACCTCGCCGGTGGCCAGGTCGGTGATGTTGGCCACGCCGTCCTCGGTGATCTCGAAGGTCTTGTCGTGGCTGCCGTATTCCTCGGCCTGCTGCGCCATCAGGCCAACGTTGGGCACGGTGCCCATGGTCCTGGGGTCGAAGGCGCCGTGCCACTTGCAGAAGTTGATCATCTCCTGGTAGATGCGGGCAAAGGTGGATTCGGGCATCACGGCCTTGACGTCCTTCAGGCGGCCGTCGGGCCCCCACATCTTGCCGCCGTTACGGATCATGGCGGGCATGGAGGCGTCCACGATCACGTCGTTGGGCGAGTGGAAGTTGGTGATGCCCTTGGCAGAATCGACCATGGCCAGCTCGGGGCGGTTCTCGTGGCAGGCGTGCAGGTCGCGCTTGACCTCGTCGCGCTGAGCCGATGGCAGGCTCTCCAGCTTGTCATAGAGATTGACCATGCCGTTGTTCACGTTCACGCCCAGCTCCTCGAACAGCTTGGCGTGCTTCTCGAAGGCTTCCTTGTAGAAGATCTTCACGCAGTGGCCGAACACGATGGGGTGCGAGACCTTCATCATGGTGGCCTTGACGTGCAGCGAGAACATCACGCCGGTCTTGCGCGCGTCCTCGATCTCCTTCTCGTAGAAGGCCACCAGCGCCTTCTTGCTCATGAACATGGAGTCGATGACCTCGCGATCCTGCAGGCTCACCTTGGGCTTCAGGACGATGGTCTTGCCGCTCTTGGTGATGAGCTCCATCTTCACGTCGCGCGCGCGATCCAGCGTCATGGACTTTTCGCCGTGGTAGAAGTCGCCCGTGTGCATGTGCGAGACATGCGAGCGCGAGGCCTGGCTCCATTCGGCCATGCTGTGCGGGTTCTTGCGCGCGTATTCCTTGACGGCGCGAGGCGCGCGGCGGTCGGAGTTGCCTTCGCGCAGCACCGGGTTCACGGCGCTGCCGATGCACTTGTTGTACTTGGCGCGGATGGCCTTTTCTTCGTCCGTTTTGGGGTCTTCCGGAAAGTCGGGAATGGCGTAGCCCTTGCCCTGCAGTTCCTTGATGGCGGCCATCAGCTGCGACACCGAGGCGCTGATGTTGGGCAGCTTGATGATGTTGGCATCGGCCTGCAGGGTCTTCTTGCCCAGCTCGGCCAGGGTGTCGGGCACGCGCTGTGCCTCGGTCAGGCATTCGGGGAACTGGCCCAGGACGCGGGCCGCGACCGAGATATCGCTCTCGGCCACGTCGATACCTGCCACCGACGCGAAGCTGCGCACGATGGGCAGGAACGAGGCCGTCGCCAGGCGCGGCGCTTCGTCGGTCAGGGTGTAGATGATGGTGGGTTTCTGGGTGCTCATCTCGTCTCTCAGGTAACAAAAACAAGGGGGGCTTGGGATGCCACGAAGGCAGTCGTCGGGGTGACAACGCCGATTGTGCGCGAGTCGCGCCGCAATAATCATGTAATTCGCAATCGAATATCGCATTGCGAAAAATCAAACGCCCGTGAGAGACTTTTTTTCCAAGTCTTCTATAAGACTGTCGCCCAGACATCAAAAAAAGGGCCGGAGATCACTCCCCGGCCCCTTGTGATGCGAACCCGGCGCCATGCGCGCCGGGCAGGCAATCATCACGCGAAGTTGGCTTCGGCAAACTTCCAGTTCACCAGCTTGTCCAGGAAGGTCTCGACGAACTTCTGGCGCAGGTTGCGGTAGTCGATGTAGTAGGCGTGTTCCCACACGTCCACCGTCAGCAGGGCCTTGTCGGCCGTGGTCAGGGGCGTGCCGGCGGCGCCGGTGTTGACGATGTCCACCGAACCGTCGGCCTTCTTCACCAGCCAGGTCCAGCCGGAGCCGAAGTTGCCCACGGCCGACTTCACGAAGGCTTCCTTGAAGGCGGCGTAGCTGCCCCACTTGGCGTTGATGGCCGCGGCCAGCGCGCCTGCGGGTTCACCGCCACCGTTGGGGGCCATGCAGCTCCAGAAGAAGGTGTGGTTCCAGATCTGGGCGGCGTTGTTGTAGATGCCGCCGCTGGACTTCTTCACGATGTCTTCCAGGGACATCGACTCGAACTCGGTGCCCTTTTGCAGGTTGTTCAGGTTCACCACATAGGCGTTGTGGTGCTTGCCGTGGTGGTATTCCAGCGTTTCCTGGCTGTAGTGGGGGGCCAGGGCGTCGATGGCATAGGGCAGCGCGGGCAGTTTGTGTTCCATGGTGATGTCCTTCGTGAGTGGTGTTGAGAGAACCGCCGATGCCGGCAAGGGCGGAGCAGCGGGCATTGTAGGAAGCAATAGCAAATCCTGCTGCGCACGGGCAATGCCGCAAGCAGGCGCTGCGATATATAGCTTACAGAAGACGGCGCGGCGCCACGGTCAGGTCAAGCTCGCCCTCGGCCAGGCGCGCATGTACGGCGTCGCCAAGGCGCACCTGGGCCGGCCGCATCAGCGCATGGCCTTCGGCATCGGTCAACAGGGCGTAGCCGCGCTGCAGCACGAGCTGGGGGTTGAGCAGCTCCAGGCGCAGGGCGGCGCGCTCCAGCGTTTGCGCATGTTGCGCAAGCGCGCGCTGCATGTTCACGGTGAAATTGCCCTGCAGCGCTTGTTGCGCTTGCGCAATTCGCTGCGTTTTCAGTAGCACACCATGGCGCATGCGCTGGGCCAGGCCGGCTAGGCGCAGCTGTTGTCGCGCCACCAGGCCGGAGGGGCGGCCCAGGCGCTGCGCGGCCTGGTCCAGCCTTTGCAGCCGCAGGTCGATCTGGCGCTGCACGCCGTCCTGCAGGCGAGCGGCCAACAGATCCAGCGCGCCCAGCCACTGCGTGCGCGGCGCGTTGACCAGCTCGGCAGCGGCGGTGGGCGTGGGCGCGCGCAGGTCGGCGCAGAAGTCGGCGATGGTGAAGTCGGTCTCGTGCCCCACGCCGCTGACCAGGGGCACCGGGCTTTGCACGATGGTGCGCGCCACGCGCTCGTCGTTGAAGGCCCAGAGGTCTTCGATGGAGCCGCCGCCGCGCACCAGCAGGATGACGTCGATCGGCGGCGGTGCGTCGGCACTCAAGTTCAAACCACCCTGACTATGTACATCCTGCTGAGGCCCCTCACCCCTCCCTCTCCCCAAAGGGGCGAGGGCGATCGGTGGCGCCGGTATTTCTCCCTCTCCCTTTGGGAGAGGGTGGGGGTGAGGGCCCGCGGCTTGATCTGAGGAATGAGCATAATCAGGCAAACCACCCTCTCGCGCCCGGCCACCTTGCGCCAGCAGATACAGTTTTGATAGTGCATCGACGATGGACGCCGGCGCCTGCGCGCCCTGCACCAGGGCCGGCACCAGCAGCACCGGGATATGCGGCACGCGCCGGCGCAGCGCCGTCACCACGTCGTGCAGGGCTGCCGCGCCCGGCGAGGTGACCAGGCCGATGCCGCGCGGCATGGCGGGCAGCGGCCGCTTGCGCGCGGGGTCGAACAGGCCCTCGGCCTGCAGCTGCGCCTTCAAGCGCAGGAACTGCTCGAACAGCGCGCCCTGCCCCGCGCGGCGCATGCTTTCAACGATCAGCTGCAGGTCGCCGCGCGCCTCGTACACGCCCAGCTGGCCCTGCACCTCCACCAGCTCGCCATCGCGCGGCATGAAGTCGAGCTGGCCGGCGGCGCGCCTGAACATGGCGCAGCGCAGCTGCCCCTGTCCGTCCTTGAGCGTGAAGTAGCAATGCCCGCTGGACGCGCGCGAAAAGCCCGTGATCTCGCCGCGCACCGCTACCGGGTTGAAGCGGGCCTGCAAGGCATCAGCAATGGCGCGGCATAGCGCGCCAACTTCCCAGATACGCGGCGCCGGGACTGCATCTGCATGCTCAAACATAGGCTGCTCCATGCCTGGGCGCCAATGCGCAGGCCACACTAGTCCACAGTTTGGTGCGAACGATCATCGGGTCTGGAAGTTGGCATGCACCCCGCCCAAGATCACGCAAACACATGCAAGCCATTGATTTAAAACAATTTTTCAATGCGTAATTTTTCATCAAACCAAGCAAACCACGCATTGGCGCCGCTTGGCGCGCCCTGTGCACGCGGTTTCCCACAAAGTTATCCACAGAAAATGTGAGTGTTGCGCCCTTGAAACCCCAGGCAACTCGTCCGCGGTTTGAAAGGGAGGATGCAGGACACGCTGCGCCATAATCCCCCCTGCTTTTTATCGTGAGCGGAGTAAGAATTGTTGTCGATCATACAAGCCGCTGGCTGGCCCATCTGGCCCCTGGTTGCGTGCTCCATCCTGGCGCTGGCACTGGTATTCGAGCGCTTCGTGGCCCTGAAGACGGCCCGCGTCGCCCCCCCCAAACTGCTGGATGAGGCGATCTCGGTCTCGTCCAGATCCGTTCCCACGCCCGAGGTGGTGAGCCAGCTGGCGCAGAACTCGGCCCTGGGCGAGGTGCTGGCCAGCGGCCTGCGCGCCCTGAACAGCAACCCGCAAAGCACCGAGGCCGATCTGCGCGCCGCCATGGAGGGCACGGGCCGCACGGTGGCGCACCGGCTGGAGAAATACCTCACGGCGTTGGCAACCATCGCCTCGGCCGCGCCGCTGCTGGGCCTTTTGGGCACGGTGATCGGCATGATCGAGATCTTTGGCTCGCAGGCCGGCACCGGCGCGGTAGGTGGCGCGACGGGCGGCGGCAACCCGGCGCAGCTGGCACATGGCATCTCGGTGGCGCTGTACAACACCGCCTTCGGCCTGATCGTGGCCATTCCGACGCTGATCTTCTGGCGCTACTTCAGAAGCCGCGTGGACGAGTATCTGCTGACGCTGGAGCTGGCCTCGGAGCAGTTCGTGCGCCACATCAGCCGCCTGCGCAAATAAGCACCACGTATGAATTTCCGTCCCCGCCAGAAGGAAGAGCCGGAGATCAACCTGATCCCGTTCATCGACGTGCTGCTGGTGATCCTGATTTTTTTGATGCTGTCCACCACCTACAGCAAGTTCACCGAGCTGCAGCTGACCCTGCCCGTGGCCGACGCGCAGCAGCTGCGCGACCACCCCAAGGAGGTCATCGTCTCCATCGCGGCCGACGGGCGCTACGCCGTCAACAAGTCACAGCTGGAGGGCAAGCATGTCGAGCAGGTGGCGCAGGCGCTGGCCGAGGCCGCCACCGCCGGCCGTGACAGCGTGATCATCATCAGCGCCGACGCCATGGCGCCGCACCAATCCGTGGTCACGGTGATGGAGGCCGCGCGGCGCGTGGGCCTGTCGCAGATCACCTTCGCCACGCAATCCTCGGCCACGGCCGGCCGATAGAAAACATGAGCGCCGCCACGCGGCTACGCCAGGCCTGGCAGCGCCGCGGGCTGCTCGCCACGCTGCTCTGGCCGCTGTCCCTGCCCTATCGCATGCTCACGGCCTTGCGCCGCAGGCTCTATGCATGGGGGTGGCTGCGCACTGAACGCCTGGGCGTGCCGGTCATCGTCGTCGGCAACGTCATCGTGGGCGGAGCCGGCAAGACGCCCGTGACCCTGGCCGTGCTGCGCCACCTGCAGGCCGCCGGCTGGCACCCGGGCGTGATCTCGCGCGGCTATGGCCGCAGCACCAACGATTGTCGCGAGGTGCTGGCGGCCAGCAGCGCCGCGGAGGTGGGCGACGAGCCGCTGCTCATCGCCCGCGCCGCCGGCGTGCCGGTGTTCGTGGCCAGCCGGCGTGTAGAAGCCGGCCAGGCCTTGCTGGCAGCACACCCCGGTATCGACATCCTGGTCTGCGACGACGGCCTGCAGCACCTGCAGCTTGCGCGCGACGTGGAGATCTGCGTCTTCAACGACGAAGGCCTGGGCAACGGCTGGCTGCTGCCGGCCGGTCCCTTGCGCGAGCCCTGGCCGCGCCGCGTCGATCTGGTGCTGCACGCGGGCCCGGCGCCGGGCGGGCCGGCACCGCAGTTCGCGCTGTCGCGCGCCCTGGCCGAGCATGCCGTGGATGCCGCCGGCCGTCGCGTGCCGCTGCAGGACTTGCAAGGCCAGCCGCTGCACGCACTGGCGGCGATTGCCCGGCCGCAAGACTTCTTTGCCATGCTGCGCGCCCAGGGCCTCACCTTGACGAGTGAAGAGGCACTGCCGGATCACTATGATTTTTCTAGCTGGCAGCGCCCGTCGGATAAGCGGTCAAGCCTTGTTTGCACCGAAAAGGACGCCGTCAAGCTGTGGCCCCGGCACCCGGATGCGCTGGCCGTGCCGCTGCGGCTGGCCATAGCGCCGACCTTCTTCGATGCGCTGGATCTGCGCCTGGCCTCGCTATCATCGCCCCACCATGGATCCCAAACTGCTTGAACTGCTGGTCTGCCCCGTCACCAAGGGCCCCTTGACCTACGATCGTGAACACCAGGAACTGATTTCGCGCAGCGCGCGCCTGGCCTACCCCGTGCGCGACGGCATCCCCGTGCTGTTGGAGAACGAGGCCCGCACCCTCACCGACGAGGAGCTGGAGCGGTGAGCGCCGCGCCGTTCACGGTGCTGATCCCGGCGCGCCTGGCCTCCACGCGCCTGCCCAACAAGCCGCTGGCCGACATCGCCGGCCTGCCCATGGTGGTGCATGTGGCGCGCCGCGCCGCACAAAGCGGCGCCCTGCGCTGCGTGGTGGCGGCCGACGATGCGCGCATCGCCCTAGCCTGCCGGCAGCACGGCGTGGAGGCGCTGCTGACCCGCGCCGACCACGCCAGCGGCAGCGACCGCCTGGCCGAGGCCTGCGAGCTGCTCGGCCTGCAAGGCGACGACATCGTGCTCAACGTGCAGGGCGACGAGCCGCTGATCGACCCGCAGCTGATCGACGCCGTGGCCGCCCTGCTGCACCAGCGCGCCGATGCCAGCATGGGCACGGCCGCCCACGCCATCGACAGCGCCGAGGACTTTGCCAACCCCAACGTGGTGAAGGTGGTGCTGGACGCGCAAGGCTTGGCGCATTACTTCAGCCGCGCGCCCATCCCGCACGCACGCGACCATGCCGCCGGGAGCTGCTGGTGGCGCGGCGGCCAGGGCGTGCCGGCGGGTTTTGCGCCGCTGCGCCACATCGGCATCTACAGCTACCGCGCGGGCTTTCTGCGCCGCTTTCCGCAGCTGGCGCCCGCGCCCACCGAGCAGGTCGAGGCGCTGGAGCAGCTGCGCGCCCTATGGCATGGCCACCGCATCGCCGTGCATGTGACGGCCAGCATTCCAGGAGCCGGCGTGGACACGCCCGCCGACCTGGAGCGCGTGCGCGCGCTGTTGGCCGGGTAGCCGCCGTCGTCAGCTTGGCGCAGGAAGTGCGTGCTATCCTTGCACGCGCAAAAAAGCACTGGCCGCGCCGTGACGAGCGCCCGCCGACCACAGTGCCCACCGATTTCAAAACACTTGAGGACACCATGAGACTCATCCTGCTGGGCGCACCAGGCGCCGGAAAGGGCACGCAAGCGGCCTTCATCTGCCAGAAATTCGGCATCCCGCAAATCTCCACCGGCGACATGCTGCGCGCCGCCGTGAAGGCCGGCACGCCGCTGGGCCTGCAGGCCAAGGCCGTCATGGACGCCGGCCAGCTGGTGAGCGACGACCTGATCATCAACCTGGTGCAGGAACGCATAACCCAAGCCGATTGCGCCAATGGCTTCCTGTTCGACGGCTTTCCGCGCACCATTCCCCAGGCCGACGCCATGAAGGCTGCAGGCGTGAAGCTGGACTACGTGCTCGAAATCGACGTGCCGTTCGACGCCATCATCGAGCGCATGAGCGGGCGCCGCTCGCACCCGGCCTCGGGCCGCACTTACCACGTCAAATTCAACCCGCCCAAGGCCGAAGGCAAGGACGACGTGACGGGCGAGCCCCTGGTGCAGCGCGAAGACGACAAGGAAGACACCGTGAAGAAGCGCCTGCAGGTCTACAGCGACCAGACGCGCCCTCTGGTGGACTACTACTCCAACTGGGCCAAGGCCGAGCCGGCCGCAGCCCCGAAGTACCGCGCTATTTCTGGCACGGGCAGCGTGGAAGAAATTACCGCGCGGGCCCTGGCTGCACTGAGCAGCTGATCCAAGTTCAGGCACAGCAACGCCCCGCCATGCGGGGCGTTTTGCTTTATGGCGCCTGCATCAATTCCAGCATCAGGCTGATCCGCGCCTTCACCGGGCTTAAGCCCTTGGCGCTCTGCCACGGCATGTCGTGCAAATCGAGCATGCGCCCCTCGGGGCAGCGCGAGGCCACGCGCACCGCAACGCCCGCGTCCACGGCACGCGCCAGGGCCGCCTCCAGCGCCTGGTGCAGGGTGCCGTTGCCGGAGGCGGCCACGACAATGCCATCCACCCCTTTCTCAACCAGCCAGTCCACCAGCGCACCATCGGTGCCGGCATGGCTGAGCACGATCTCCACGCGCGGCCAGTGGACTACGCCCAAGGCAGGCAGCAGCACGCCATAGGCCGGCGTGGCCGAGACGGGAGCGCACCCATGCGCCCAGCGCACCCGACCCGCCTCGACCCAGCCCAGGGGGCCGCCGTCGCCGGACGCGAACGCATCCAGGCGCAGCGGGTGCACCTTGCTCACCTCGCGCGCGCCATGCACCACGCCGGCGCTCACCATCAGCACCCCACGCGCCGCGCGCTCTGCCGCCAGCGTCACGGCGTCGAGCAGGTTCTGCGGCCCATCGGGCGCCAGGGCGGTGGCCGGGCGCATGGCACAGGTCAGCACCACGGGCTTGCTCGCGTCCAGCAGCTGATGCAGCAGCCAGGCCGTCTCCTCCAGCGTGTCCGTGCCATGCGTGATGACGATGCCGGCCACCGACGCATCGGCCAGATGCGAGGCGCAGCGCTGCGCCAGCCGCGTCCAGACCTCGAAACCCATGTCCTTGCTGTCAATCTGGGCCAGCTGCTCGGCCGCCAATGCGCCGCCCGCCGCCTGCCGCAAGCCAGGAATGGCGGCCAGCAGCGCATCAACGCCTATCTGCCCGGCGGTATAGCCCACATTGGCCCCGGCGACGCTGGACGCACCGGCAATCGTGCCCCCGGTGCCCAGCACCACGATTTTTCTTTCCATCTTTGCTTGCATCTTTTTGAAAACTGTTTAAAGATACAGGTACTGGATTAAAAAACAGTCGTTTCAACCCGTACCGGATCACCGCCATGCTCGACAGTCCCAAGCTCACCGCTCGCCAGCAGCAGATTCTGGACTTGATCCAGACCGCCATCGCGCGCACCGGCGCGCCCCCCACGCGTGCCGAAATCGCCGCCGAGCTGGGCTACAAGTCCGCCAACGCGGCCGAAGAGCACCTGCAGGCCCTGGCACGCAAGGGCGTCATCGAGCTCGTCAGCGGCACCTCGCGCGGCATCCGCCTGTGCGGCGAAACCGTGCGCCACATCAACGCCGTGCGTGGCACGCAATTCAGCCTGCCGATTCCGGGCCTGTCGCAGCTCACGCTGCCGCTCATCGGCCGCGTTGCCGCAGGCTCGCCCATTCTCGCGCAGGAGCATGTGGATCAGACCTATACGGTCGAAGGCAACCTGTTTGCGCACAAGCCCGACTACCTGCTCAAGGTGCGCGGCATGTCCATGCGCGATGCCGGCATCATGGACGGCGACCTGCTCGCCGTGCAGGTCACGCGCGAGGCGCGCAGCGGCCAGATCATCGTGGCGCGGCTTGGCGATGAGGTCACGGTCAAGCGCCTCAAGCGCACCGGCCGCGCCATCGAGCTGCTGCCCGAGAACCCCGACTACCCCGTCATCCACGTGACACCGGGTGAGCCGTTCGAGATTGAAGGCCTCGCCGTAGGCCTGATCCGCAACACCATGCTGATGTAGGCATGGCCGGCGCCGCCGCAGGTGGCGGGCGTTTGGCGCATCGGGCTCTGCCCTGGTGTACCAACCCTGTGGCAGCAGCGCTTTTTGGCAATCCTGCCGGTTCATTCCTCTTCTTCAGGAGTCACACATGGTCACCATGGGATTGCCCCTGCGCGCCCGCGCACCCTTGTTCAACACACTCGGCCAACCGCTGCACGGTATCGGCCACTGGATAGCCGGCCTACGACGCTCACACATCGGCAATGGGGTCGTGCTGCTGCACCCCACAGTGGAGCTTGCAGCGCCGCCCACCGCCTGCCGCCACGGCAGCCGCGTGCTGAGCAGCGTGCGCAACCGCAGCGCGCGGCCGCTGCGCGTGCTGTGCCAACCCCAGCAGGACACCGACCGGCTGGCACTGGCCGGCCGCATGGCCGACGTCTGCGCGGAACTCGATCGCCTGGTGGAGCAGCAGAGCAAACCGGTCTGAATGACGCGACGCATGCTTGCCTGATTAGGCAAATTTCTCAGATCGCCGTCATTCCGGCGAAAGCCGGAATCTACCGATGTGACCAGTGCGCGACGTCTGGATTCCGGCCTTCGCCGGAATGACGGGATGATTAAGGTAGCGCACTCTCTGAGATATGTCCCTAATCAGGCATGCTTGAGCTCCATGCCGCTCACTGCTGCAGCTGCGCCCAGACCTTGTCCAGGCGCTTGCTGCTCACCGGGTACGGCGTGCGCAGCTCCTGGGCGAAGAAGCTCACGCGCAGCTCCTGCAGCATCCAGCGGTATTCCTGCATGCGCGCGTCCTGCTGGCCCTTGCGTTCTGTCACCAGGCGCCAGTAGCGCTGTTCCAGCGGCTGCAGTTCCTTGCATTTAGCCGCGTCGCGGGCCGGGTCGGCGCGGACTTTGTCCAGGCGCACGGTGATGGCCTTTAAGTAGCGCGCAAAGTGCTGCAGCTGCGCCCAGGGTGCCTGGGCGATGAAGTCCTTTGGCATCAGATTTTGTAGCTGCTTGCCCGCATCCTGCGTGGCTTCCAGCGCATTTTTAGTATCTTTTATCTTGCGCTGCGCGGCGGCGTATTCGGTGAGGATCACGCCGGCCAGACGCGCCACCTCGTTCGCAATCAATGTCAGCCGCCCCCGGCCGTCCTGCACGCGCTGCTTGAACTGCGCCTCGTCCTGCGGCAGCGGCTCCTGCAGAAAGGCGCGCTCCATGGCGACGTCGATGATTTGCGCGCGCAACTCCTCCTGCGTGCCCAATGGTATATAGGCCACGGCCATTTTTTGCAGGTCAGGAATGTTCTTTTCCAGGTATTTCAGCGCGTCCTTGATCTGCAGCGCACACAGGCGGCGCAGGCCCAGGCGGTGCTTGGCGGCTGCCACCTCGGGCTCGTCAAAGACTTCGATGGTCACGGCATCGCCCTGGTCGATGAGGGCGGGAAAGCCGATCAGCTGGTGCTGGCCTTTTTTCAGCTCCATCAGTTCGGGGAGTTGGCCAAAGCTCCAGCTGGTGTAGTGCTCGCCGGCCTTCACTCCCCGATTTTCTCCCTCTCCCTCTGGGAGAGGGCTGGGGTGAGGGCGGCTGGTAGCGGGCGTTGCGCTGGCCTTGCCCTCACCCTCCCCTCTCCCAGAGGGAGAGGGTAAAGAGGCGCCCGTCCCCGAGGCGTGGGAAGAAAGCTTCAACTCCGCCAGCGCCTGGAACGCCCCGCGCGCCTTGCTGCCCCATTCGGCCTTCAGCGCCGCCAGGTTGCGGCCTTGGCCCAGTTGGCGGCCATGCTCGTCGGTCACGCGCAGGTTCATGAACAGGTGGGCGCTGAGCATGTCGAGCTTGAAATCCGCACGCTTGATGTCCAGCGAGGTTTCGTCGCGCGCCTGCTTCAAAAGCAGGTCCAACAAGCCGCCGCGTTTCCAGCGCACTTCCTGCAGAAACAGCTGTGCCAGGCGCTCGGCGTGCTCGGGCAGAGGGACAAAGCGGCTTCTGGGGCGCTGCGGCAGGCTTTTCAAGAGCGCCTGGATCTTCTCCTTGAGCATCCCCGGCACCAGCCATTCGGCTCGCTCCTCGCTCACCTGGTTCAGCACAAAGAGCGGCACCGTCACGGTGAGGCCGTCGCGCGCGTCGCCCGGGCTGTGCAGGTAGCTCGCGCTGCAATCCACACCGCCCAGCTTCACCGTCTTGGGGAATTTGTCGCTGGTGATGCCCGCCGCCTCGTGGCGCATCAGCTCGTCTTTCGACAGGCGCAGCAGGTTCGGCTCGGCCTTGGATTCGGTTCGGAACCATTTGTCAAACGTCGCACCGCTGTAGATACCCTCGGGAATCGCCTGGTCGTAGAAGGCGTAGATCAGCTCGTCATCCACCAGCACGTCCTGGCGCCGGCTCTTGTGCTCCAGGTCTTCCACCTTGCGCACCGTCTTGTGGTTGGCGGCCAGGAAGGGCCAATGCGTCTCCCACTCGCCTTCGACCAGGGCGCGGCGAATGAACAGCTGGCGCGCCTCCACCGGATCAACACGGCCATAGCTCACGCCGCGCTGGTTGTAGACCACCAGGCCGTAGAGCGTGGCGCGCTCGTAGGCCACCACATCGGCCTGCTTCTTGCTCCAATGCGGGTCGAGCAGCTGTTTTCTGAGCAGATGCGCGCCCACCTCCTCCAGCCATTGCGGCTCGATGGCGGCAATGCCGCGGCCATAGAGGCGGGACGTCTCCACCTGCTCGGCGGCGACGATCCAGCGCCCCGGTTTTTTGCTCAGGTGCGCACCCGGGTGCGGGTGGAACTTGATGCCATGCGCGCCGAGGTAGGCCTCGCTTTCCTCGCCCTTGAAGCCGATGTTGCCCAGCAGGCCCGAGAGCATGGACAGGTGGACGGCCTCATAGCCTGCCGGCTGCGGGTTGAGCGGCCATTGGTGTTCGCGCACCACGGTGAGTAGCTGCGAGTGGATGTCGCGCCACTCGCGTACGCGGCGGATGTTGAGGTAGTTCTGGCGCAGGAGCTGTTCCCATTGCCGGTTGCTCAACTTATGGGTATCCGCTCCTTCCCCCGCTGGGGGAAGGCTGGGATGGGGGCTTACCGCCCTCCGCTGACCCCCACCCCTGCCCTCCCCCAGAGGGGGAGGGGGTAATTCGCTCCTTCCCCCTTTGGGGGAAGGTTGGGATGGGGGCTGCCCACCGCCCAACGCACGCTTGGCCACCGGCAAAAACGCCTGCGCCCGCGCAGACACCCCCGCAGGCGCCGCCATCTCCCTGCGGCTACTGGCCACCACCTTGCCGCCACGCGCATCGTGCAGCCAGTGCCACAGCCGCACATAGCCGCTGAACTCGCTTTTTTCGTCGTCAAACTTGGCGTGCGCCTGGTCGGCCTGGGCCTGCGCCTCCAGCGGCCGGTCGCGCACGTCCTGCACCGACAGGGCCGAGGCGATCACCAACACCTCGGCCAGCGCCCCGCGCGTGCGCGCCTCCAGAATCATGCGCCCCACGCGCGGATCCAGCGGCAGCCTGGCAAGCTCGCGCCCCATGGGCAGCAGAGCGCCGCGCTCATCCACCGCTCCCAGCTCCTGCAACAGCTGGTAGCCGTCCGCAATCGCGCGTCCCGAGGGCGCTTCGAGAAAGGGAAAGTTGACCACATCGCCCAGCCCCAGCGACTTCATGCGCAGGATGACGCCAGCCAGTGATGACCGCAGAATTTCCGGGTCGGTAAAGCGGTCGCGCTGGTTGAAGCCCGCCTCGTCGTACAGCCGGATGCAGATGCCGTTGGCCACGCGCCCGCAGCGGCCGGCGCGCTGGTTGGCGGCGGCCTGGCTGATGGGCTCGACCAGCAGCTGCTCTACCTTGCTTCTGAAAGAATAGCGTTTGACGCGCGCCGTGCCTGCGTCAATGACGTATTTGATACCAGGCACGGTGAGCGATGTCTCGGCCACGTTGGTCGCCAGCACGATGCGGCGCTGGCTGTGGGCGTCAAAAATCCTGTCCTGCTCGGCCTGCGACAGACGCGAGAACAGCGGCAGCACCTCGGCGCTGCGCAGCACGGGCGAATGCTGCAGGTGCTTGCGCAGGTGATCCGCGGCCTCGCGGATCTCGCGCTCGCCGGGCAGAAAGATCAGGATGTCGCCGCCGCTACCGGAGGGGCCTCCATGTCCGGCGCCCTGCCACAATTCATCCACGCCATCGGCAATCGCATCGTTGAGGTCGAAGTCCTTCTTCTCCTCGAACGGTCGCCAGCGCATCTCCACCGGGTAGGTGCGCCCCGACACCATGATGACCGGCGCATCCCTGCCCTTGGCATCGGCAAAATGCTTGGCAAAGCGCTCGGCGTCAATCGTCGCCGAGGTCACCACCAGCTTCAAATCGGGCCGCTGCGGCAGGATCTGGCGCAGGTAGCCGAGCAGAAAGTCGATGTTCAGGCTGCGCTCGTGCGCCTCGTCGATGATCAGCGTGTCGTAGGCCTTGAGCAGCGGGTCGGTCTGCGTCTCGGCCAGCAGGATGCCGTCGGTCATCAGCTTGACGGATGCCCCCTTTTGCAGCGTGTCGGCAAAGCGCACCTTGTAGCCCACCACCTCGCCGGGCGGCGTCTTCAGTTCCTCGGCAATGCGCTTGGCGACGCTGCTCGCTGCAATGCGCCGCGGCTGGGTGTGGCCGATCAGCCGGCCGCGCTCCCCTTCTTTCGCATTGCATTTGCCGCGCCCCAGGGCCAGCGCTATTTTTGGCAGCTGCGTGGTCTTGCCCGAGCCGGTTTCGCCGCAGACGATGATGACTTGGTGCTTGCCCATCGCGGTCATGATTTCATCGCGGCGGGCGCTGACGGGAAGGGATTCGGGAAAGGTGAGCTGAAACGGCAAAGGCATAGGGGCGGGAATTATCCGGGACAAGCCCTAGTGTTGCGTCAGCGGTCATCTGTCGGTCTGCGCTGGCCCTCGAATCGCATCGCTGCGTTGCATCGCTTGCCAATACGCTCGGTATTGGCTGCGCAATGCGCCTTGCGCTGCGATCCGATGGCGACGCGCAGCCTTCGACATCTGACCGCTGACGCAACACTAGCCAAACCCGCCTTGTCCATTGGCACTCTAAAAAAGCTAGCTAATCGCGCTTACCTGATAAACGTTTAGATATAAAAACATCCTGACTATGCACATACCGCAGAAGCCCCTCACCCCTCCCTCTCCCCAAAGGGGCGAGGGCGATCGGTTGCGCCGGTATTTCTCCCTCTCCCTCTGGGAGAGGGTGGGGGTGAGGGCCCGCGGGTTGATCTGAAATATGTCGCCAATCAGGAAAAACATCCCTGATTGATGCACAGCCGATCAGCGCAGCACGCTGAAGTAACGCTCCAGCGGCTCGCGCACCGTGCGCGTGCGGTTCACCGGGGCCTCACGGTCTTCCCAGCCCAGGGCCATGCCGCACACCACCTGCTCGGTCTCGGGCAGCCCCAGGGCCGCGCGCACGATGTGCGGGTAGCTGGCCAGCGCGCCGATGGCGCAGCTGGCCAGGCCCTGCGCCTGGGCCGCCAGCATCAGGCCGTGCAGGCACATGCCCAGATCCATGAAGCCGCCGGCGCCAAAGTCGCGCTCAATCGTCACCACCAGGGCCACCGGGGCGTCGAAGAAACGGAAGTTGCGCTCGAACTGCAGCGCGCGTCCCTGCGCATCGCCACGCGCCACCCCCAGCGCCTCATACAAGGCCTGGGCGGCAGCCACCTGGCGCTTGCGCAAGGCCAGCGGCATGGGGCGCGGAAAGTAGTCGTAGTCCTCGGCCTCGGGAATTTGCTGTTGCCAGGCCTGGCACAGCGCGGCGACGAGGCGCTCGCGTGCCGCGCCTTCCACGGCCCAGAAGCGCCCCGGCTGCAGATTGGCGCCGCTGGGTGCCAGACGCGCCTGGCGCAGCAGCCGCTCAAGCAAGTCCTGCGGCACCGGCTGTTTGGTGAAGGCGCGCACCGAATGGCGCGCACCCGCCAGCGCCTCATACGCATCGCCCCACTCCGGCCCACCCTCCATGGCGGCCTCCAAACTCACTGCATCATCCCGCTTCATCCCATCCCCTTCCCCACTCACCACTCACCACTCACCACTCACCCATGTAGCCGCGCCCAGGCCGCCCGCGCCCGCAATGCAGGCCATGCCGCGCAAGGCCCGCCCCGCCGCGCCAGCCTGGCCGGCCAACTGCGCCAGCACGCGCACCAGGGCAATCGCGCCCGAGGCGCCTATCGGGTGCCCACGCGCGAGACCTCCACCACCACGGTTGATGGCCGCCTGCTGCAGGCCGAGGGCGCTGCAAAACTCCAGCCCCTGGGCGGCAAAGGCATCGTGCAGCTCCAGCGCGTCAAGGTTCTGCAGCCGCCAGCCGCTCTGTTGCTCGGCGGCGCGCGCCGCGTCGATGGCGCAGAGCATGGGCGACTCGGGCGCGCCGCCCAGGCTGACCGCACCGCACCAATGCGCGCGCGGCCTGAGCCCCAGGCGCGCGCAGGCCGCGGGCGTGGCCAGCAGCAGCAGGGCCGCGCCGTCGGCGCGGGGCGACACGGCCACGGTGCTCAGGCTGCAGTCCATTCCATCGGCCGCCGCATGCGCGACGACGGGCATGCGCGCCACGCGCGTGAGGTTGAGGCTGCGGGGATAGGCGTCTTGGTGCAAGCCGGCGATGGGCACGATCTCGTTCATCAAGCCACCGCGTGACGCCAGGGCGCGCGCGTGGCTGTCCACCGCCCAGGCGTCCTGCGCGCTGCGCGGCAGGCCCAGGCGTGCGGCGCCCGCGGCGGCGGCCTGCAGCATGTCGGGGTCACGCCCGGGCCAGGGTGTGAATGGCGGCTGTTCATAGGCCACGGCTTCCTCGCCGGGCTGCATGGGCCGGTGCAGGCGCAGCGGCGCGCGGCTCCAGGCCTCGGCGCCGCCGGCAATCACCACCTCGGCCTGTCCCAGTGCCAGCAGGCCGCAGGCATGGGTGATGGCGTCCAGGCCGGCGCAGCATTGGCTGTCCAGGGTGATGGCGCTGGTGCGCTCATCCAGCCCAGCGGCCAGCGCCAGCACGCGCGCCGGGTTGCCGCCCGCACCCAGGGCGTTGCCCAGCACCACGGCATCGACGGCGGCAGGCGCCAGACCGGCTTGCTGCAGTAGGCGCGCCACCAGCGGTGCCGCCAGCGCATGCGGCTGGCAATGCGCCAGGGCGCCGCCCACGGGCGCCACGGGCGTGCGTGCCCAGGCGAGGATGGGCCAGGCGTTCACAGCCAGGGCTCCAGCAGCGGCGAGGCCTGGGCCAGCGCACGGGCGATGGCCGCATGGTCGGTCTTGCCGCTGGCGGTCTGCGGCCAGGCGCCCGTCCAGCGCCACCAGTGGCGCGGCGTCTTGAAGGGCTCCAGCGCCTCTCGGCACCAGGCGGCCAGATGCTGGGCACCGGGCGGCGCCGCGCCGTCGCGGCATTGCAGCACGGCATGCACGCGCGTGCCGCGCAGCGGGTCGGCCAGACCCTGCAGGCTGGCCTGGGCGATGGCGGGGTGATCGAGCAGGCGCGCCTCCACCTCTTCGGGGAACAGGTTCTTGCCCTGCGTGACCAGCATGCGGGTCTCGCGCCCGCACAGGTGCAGCAGGCCGGACGCGTCCACAAAACCCATGTCGCGCACCGACAGCCAGTCGCCGCTGCGCAGCGCGGCCGTGGCGTCGGCCTGGTTCACGTAGCCGGTGAACAGCATGGGGCTCTTCACCCAGATCAGCCCCGGCTGGCCCGCCGGCAAGGGCGCGCCCTGCGGATCGTCGCCAATGTGCAGCGCCACGTTGCTGAAGGGCCGGCCCACGGCCTGGGCCGGGGCGGCGGGGTCGGCATCCATCCAGGCGATGTAGCTGGCCTCGGAGGCGCCATAGAACTCCACGATGCGCGCGCGCGGAAACAGCCGGCGCAGCGCCGGCGTGCGCTCGCGCAGCCAGCGCGCGCCGCTGATCAGCACCAGCTCCACGTCCGGGATGGGCGCGAGCCCCCGGCGCTCGGCATGCTGCAGCATCAGCACCAGCTGGCTGGGCACGGCCACCAGCACCGGCGCGCTGCCGGCGCGCAGCGTAGCCAGCACGCGCGCGGCCGAAAAACGCTCCTGCAACAGCGCGCCCGCGCCCGTCCACAGGCCCAGCACGGCGCCGAACAGAAACAGCGAATGCGACATGTGCCCCGGCGCGAGCACGGTCTTGGCGGCCACGGGGCCAAAGTCCTGCAGGCTGACGCGGATGCTTTCGACCCAGGACTGGTGGTGGCGCATGAAGCCCTTGGGGACACCCGTGCTGCCCGAGGTGAAGCCGATGTAGAACGGCGACTGCGGCGTGAACGCCTGCGGCGCCAATTCTTCCGCTGCCGGCAGGCGCGCGGCCACGGCCTGCGCCACGCCGGCCGGCCATTGAGCATCGCCCATGGCGGCGCAGCGCCCGCTGGCAATCACGCCCAGAAAGGCCACCAATCCGTCCAGGGCGCCCATGTGGCCGTCCAGCAGCACGGTGGCGGGCGCGGCCTCGGCATCCAGCCGCTGCGCGCAGGCCTGCACGCGCTGCTGCAGCTCGGCAAAGCTCAGGCGCTGGCGCTCGTTGGCCAACGCCAGCTGCTGCGGCCGGGTGCGCGCCCAATGCGCGAGCGGCCCATGCACCCAGTCGAACAGCGCAGGCAGCGGGCCACCGGCCAGCAGCTGCTCGACCAGCGCATCCGGCGCCGTTGAGGCTGCGTTCATTGCGCCCGGCCGCCAAACGCCCAGAGCGGCATGGCCTTGGCGACCGTGTGCACCACCAGGGCGCACAGCACGCACTTGATCAGATCGCCGGGCACGAACACCAGGTCGGCCATGACGGCCTTGTCCAGCGGCAGCTGCGCCAGCAGCACCAGCCCGGCGATGCCCATGGCATGCAGGAACACCAGCCCCCCCAGCACCGAGGCGACGAAGGCGCTGGCGGCAGTGCGCAGCGGCCGGCCCTGGGGCAGCAGGCGCATCAAAGCGCCGGTTACGCCTGCAGCAAACGCATAGCCCACCAGATAGCCAGCCGAGGGCGCCATGAACACGCCAATGCCGCCGCGTCCGCCCGCCAGCAGCGGCAGGCCCGCCGCCACCGCCAGCAGGAACAGGGCCATGGCCTCAAAGCCCCGGCGCGCGCCCAGCAGGCAGCCGGCCAGCATCACGCCCAGCGACTGCAGGGTGATGGGAACGCCCAGGGGCAGGTCGATCTTGGGGATCAGCCCCATCACCGCCATCAAGGCGGCAAACAGCGCCACCAGCGCCATGGAGTGGGAGGCCTTGCGGGAAACGGCAGCAGACATGAAAACACCTTTGAAAGAAACCAAAAAACCTCTTCGACTAGCAACGCGTTGCAGCTGGCCTGTCTTACTCCCTCCCCCTCTGGGGGAGGGCAGGGGCGGGGGCCAGCGACGCTTGCGCGTCGATGCCGGCAAGATGCCGGCGCTCCAGCCCCCCATCCCAAGCTTCCCGCCAAGGGGCAAGGAGTCTGAGCCGCGTTGCTAGTCAAAAACATCTCAACCACCCAGGCGGGCGTAGAGGGCATCGGCCACGCGCTGTGCGGTCTGCAGCATCTGCACCGTGAGCGGCGCTACCAGGCGCAGGCCGCCGGGGCGCCCGGTGCGCAGGCGGTGGGCCTCGTCCAGCTTTTGCCACTGCACGAAGAAATGCTCGGTAAAGCGCAGCATCAGGGCCAGCTGCAGCGACAGGCGCTCGGGCCGCAGGCCCAGGCGCGCCAGGGGCGCGAGCAGCGCATCGAGCACCAGCAGCAGATCCGTGGGGCGCGTGCTCACCGTGAGGGCCATGCCCAGGCTGGAGGCGCAGGCCAGGCGCAGCGCGCTCACCGCCGCCACGTCGGGCCGGCCCAGCCACAGGTGAAAGCCAGCCACCAGGATGGCGGCCACCAGCACCGACAGCATGAGCCGGCGCACCGCGCGCGTGGCTGGCCCCAGGCTGCGCCACAACAGCGCGCAGGCTAGGCCCGCCAGCGCCAGCGCCCAGGGTGCGGACAACAGGAACAGCCCGCTGCCCAAGAGCGCCATGGCGGCCAGCTTGGCGCCCGCCGGCCAGCGGTGCAGCCAGGTGAGATGTTCGCTGTAGAGGCTGCCCATGGCAATGCAGATCAGAGGGCGCAGGGCGTGGGCGCACGCCCGGCGCGCGCCTGGGCCAGCTCGCAGGCCACGGCCGCCTCGTAGGCGGCGCAGACCTCGCTGCCCGGCCCGTCTGCCTGCACCCGGCCCTCATGCAGCCAGATCACGCGCGCACAGTCGCGCACGGGGCCCAGCACATGGGTGGACACGATCACCTGTCGCCCGCAGGCGGCAATCTCGTCGGACAGGTGCGCCTGGCTGGGCAGATCGAGGCTGGCATAGGGTTCGTCCAGCAGCAGCGTGCGCGGCCCGGCCAGCAGCAGGGCCAGCCAGCACAGCCGCTGGCGCTGGCCCTGGCTCAGGGTGCTGACAGCGCGTGCGCCCCAGTCGGCCAGGCTACGTTCGGCCAGAAAGGCGCGTGCCGCGGCCAGCGTCTCGCGCCGGGACAGGCCGCGCGGCTGCAGGCCCAGGGCCAGCTCCTCCTCTACGGTGGGGAAGATGATCTGGTCGTCGGGGTTCTGGAACATCATGCCCACGCGCTGCGCACGCAACTGCCCCGCGGGCAGCGCATGCAGGCTCTGCCCTTGCGACAACACCTCGCCGGTCTGCGGCAGCTCCAGGCCACACAGCAGGCGCAGCAGGCTGGTCTTGCCGGCGCCGTTGTGGCCTATGAGGCCTATGCGTTCCTCGGCCAGGCCAAGGTTCAGGCCGGCAAAAACCTCTTGCCCGCCACGGCGCAGGTGAATCTGGCGCAGCTCCAGCAAGGGGGAGGCGGCAGGCGCGGAAACGACAGACGGCATTCGGGATATCCAAAGCGGGGGGTTAGGTAAATTTTAACCAAATCAAAAAATGCCATTACCGCGCCAAAAAACATCAATTCAAACCAACTTCTTTTATTTTTGTTCCATCTTGCGCCGATAAAAGCACTCAACCGCGCCCAAAATTGACGCCAGATCGCGGCAATTAACCGACAAATTGCACAAAATGAAAAAACTGCCGTCTTCTCGCGTTGATCTGACGTCTTCCATGCAGCAAAACGCGCGATGGGTTCATGGCGCGCGGGCCGCCTCCACCAGACGCTGCGTATAGGGGTGGCGCGGCGCATCCAGCACCTGCCGCACGCTGCCGCTCTCCAGCACCTCGCCATCCTTCATGACGATGACCTCGTGCGCCATGGCGCGCACCACGGCCACGTCGTGCGTGATGAGCAGGTAGGACAGCGCATGCTCCTTTTGCAGGCGCTGCAGCAGGGTCAGCACCTGCTGCTGGATGGTCACATCCAGCGCGCTGGTGGGCTCGTCCAGCACCAGCAGCTGGGGCTTGAGGATCAGCGCACGCGCAATCGCCAGGCGCTGGCGCTGGCCGCCGGAAAACTCATGCGGGTAGCGCGACAGCAAGCCGGGGAATTGGGCGTCGGCAAGCCCAACCTCGGCCAGCATGGCGGAAACGCGCGCGCGGCGCTCTGAAATAGAGAGCATTGGCGCGTGCACCTGCAGTCCCTCGCCCACGATTTCTTCCACCGTCATGCGCGGCGACAGGGACGAGAACGGATCCTGGAACACCACCTGCACCTGCTGGCGCAGGGCCTGGTTGTGCGCGCTGTTGTGCTGCGCGGGCTGCTGCCAGGCACTGCCCGCCACCTGCAGCTCGCCACGCGCGGGCAGCAGTCCCAACAGCGCCTGGGCCAGCGTGGACTTGCCCGAGCCCGACTCACCCACCACGCCCAATGTGCGCGCACGCGGAATGCGAAAGCCTGCGCCCTGCACGGCGACAAATTCACCCTTGGCAAACCAGCCGCGAAAGCCCGGCAGCGGCACGGGGTAGACAACGCGCAAGTCGGCGGCCTGGGCGGCGGGGGTTGCGTCTTCTTCCACCACGCCCTCGACCACGTCGCGCTGCGGCGCGCTGCCGATCAGGCGGCGCGTGTACGCGTGTTGGGGCGCTCTAAACACCTGGGCCACGCCGCCCTGCTCGACCAGCCGGCCCTGCTCCATCACGGCCACCCGGTCGGCAAAGCGGCGCACCAGCAGCAGGTCATGCGTGATGAGCAGCACGGCCATGCCGGTCTGGCGCTGCAGGTCGGACAGCAGATCCAGGATCTGGCCGCGCAGCGTGACGTCGAGCGCCGTGGTCGGCTCGTCGGCCAGCAGCAGTTTGGGCCGGCTGGCCAGGGCCATGGCGATCATGGCGCGCTGGCGCTGCCCGCCCGAGAGCTGGTGCGGGAAGCTGCTCGCGCGCCGCGCGGGCTCGGGGATGCCCGTGCTCGCTAATAATTCGATAGCTGCCTGCGCGCTCTGTGCCTTGGTCAGCGCCTGTTTCAGCATCAAAACCTCGGCCACCTGCTCGCCCACGGGCATGAGGGGGTTGAGCGCCGTCATGGGCTCCTGGAACACCATGGCGATGTCGCCGCCGCGCACGCCACGCAGCTCGCGCTCGGGCAGCTGCAGCAGGTCGCGCCCCTGCATCAGCGCACTGCCTTGTAGCTGTGCATCGCCGGCCAGGCGCAGCAGGGCCAGCGCCGTCACCGTCTTGCCCGAGCCGGATTCACCCACCAGGGCCAGCTTTTCGCCGGGGGCGATGTCAAAACTCACGCCATGCACCACCTCCTTGGCGCCAAAGCGCACGCTTAAGTTGCGCACCTGCAGCAGTGGCGGTGATTGCGGATTCATGGGAGCGGCGTCGCGCATGTCAATGTTCCGCCTTGCGTGGATCGAGCGCATCGCGCAGCGCATCGCCCATGAAGGTCAGCAGCAGCAGCGTGGTGACGAGCACGGCAAAGGTGAAGATGGAGATCCACCAGGCGTCGATGTTGTTCTTGCCCTGGCTCAGCAGCTCGCCCAGGCTGGGCGTACCCGGCGGTACGCCCAGGCCGAGGAAGTCGAGCGAGGTCAGCGCCAGAATCGCTGCCCCCATGCGAAACGGCAGAAAGGTGACGACCGGCGTCATGCTGTTGGGCAGGATGTGGCGCCGGATGATCTGGCCGCTTTTCACGCCCAGGGCGCGCGCGGCCTTCACGTAGTCCAGCTGGCGGTTGCGCAAAAATTCGGCACGCACATAGTCCGACAGGCCCATCCAGCCAAACAGCGACAGCAGCACCAGCAAGAGCGCAATGCTGGGCGCGAACACCGCGCTGAAGATGATCAGCAAATACAGCTCGGGCATGGAGCCCCAGATCTCGATGAAGCGCTGGAAGGCCAGATCCGTCTTGCCGCCAAAGAAGCCCTGCACCGCCCCGGCCGCCACGCCCAGCGCCACCCCCACCACCGTGAGCGCGATGCCGAACAGCACGCTGACGCGAAAGCCGTAGATCAGCTGCGCGAGCAGGTCGCGCCCGCGGTCGTCGGTGCCCAGCCAGTTGTCGCGCGAGGGGCCAGAGGGGTTGGGCGCCTTGGCAAAGTAGTTCAGCGTGTTGGCGCCGTAGGGGTTGAGCGTGTACAGCGCCCAGTTGCCGCCTTCGGTGATGCGCTGGCGCACATACGGGTCAAGGTAGTCGGCGGGCGTCTGGAAGTCGCCGCCGAAGGTGGTCTCGGGGTAGTCCTTGAGCATGGGGAAGTAGGTCTGCCCCTCATAGCGCACGATCAGCGGCCGGTCGTTGCTGATGAGCTCGGCGCCCAGGCTGAGGACGACCAGGGTGCAGAACAGCACCAGGCTCCAGAAACCCAGGCGGTTGCGCTTGAAACGCAGCCAGGCGCGGCGGCGCGGGGACAGGGACGGGTTGACGGCTGCACTCATGCGGTGAACGGATTGAGCAGCCCAATGCCACAGCCGTCAAAGTCGCGCACGTTGCGCGTGACCAGGGTGAGTGCGTGCACCTGGGCGGTGGCGGCGATGAGCATGTCGGCCATATGGCGCACCTGGCCGCGCGCGGCGAGCTGGCCGCGCATTTCCCCGGCGCGGCGGGCTACGGTTTCCGTCACGTCCAACACCAGGCAGTGAGCGGCAAGCGCATTGAAGCGCTCCAGCGAGCGCGGCCGGGATTTGTGCGCGAGGCCGAAGACGATTTCATGGAACGAAATCACAGAAGCGGCGAAGTCTGCTGCGCCGCGGTCGAGGCTGGCGGCCCAGCGCAAGACGCCCTCATGTGGCGCGGGGCGCATCAGCTCGCTGATGACATTGGTATCCACAAGGTACATAAGCGGTTCAGACAGGCGTGGCGCCAGGCTCATCCCAGTAATGGGGGTCATCCACCAGCGGGTTGAAGCGATCGGTGCGCGGTGCAAGCTCGATGCCGTCCTCCGCCCCTTCGGCGATCAGGGTGGCGCGGACGTCGGCAAACAATTCCATCAGCGTTGGCTGCTGCCTTTCGGCCTTCCACTTCTTGAATTCCTCGAATTCTGCCGCCGAAATGACCACCGCCACGGGCTTGTCGCGGTTGTAGATGGCCTGCGGCTCCTCGGCCGTAAGGCGCACGACTTCAGAGAACTGCTGCTTGGCGCTGGCGATGTTCCAGGTCATAAGCTACCTCCACGAAAACAATGATGGACAAGTTGGATATGAATTATGTCCACATCGTTCCCTGCCATCAATCGAACTTCACGCGCGGATCCACCCACACGTAGCACAGGTCGGAAATCAGCTTGGTCACCAGGCCGATCAAGGTGAACAGGTACAGCGTGCCCAGCACCACGGGGTAGTCGCGGCGGATCACGCTCTCGTAGCTCAAGAGGCCCAGGCCGTCCAGCGAGAACAGCGTCTCGATGAGCAGCGAGCCGGCGAAGAAGGCGCCGATGAAGGCCGACGGAAAGCCGGTGATGATGGGAATCAGCGCGTTGCGAAACACATGGCCCCACAGCACCTGCCGTTCCGTCAAGCCCTTGGCCCGCGCCGTGAGCACGTATTGCTTGCGGATTTCCTCCAGGAACGCGTTCTTGGTCAGCATGGCCGTCACCGCGAAGCTGCCGGCCACCATGGCAGTGACGGGCAGGGTGATGTGCCACAGATAGTCCGTCACTTTGCCCATCAGGCTCAGCTCATCCCAGTTGGCCGACGTGAGGCCGCGCAGCGGAAACCACTGCAGTTGCCCGCCGAAGATCACCAGCAGCGCCACGCCCAGCACAAAGCCCGGAATGGCATAGCCCACCAGGATGATGAGCGTGGTCACCAGGTCAAAGCGCGAGCCCGCGCGCACCGCCTTGGCCACGCCCAGCGGCACGGCCACCAGGTAGCTGATGAAGAAGGTCCACAGCCCCAGGCTGATGGACACGGGGAGCTTTTCCTTGACGAGCTGCCACACGTCCTTGTTCTGGAAGAAGCTGCGTCCCAGGTCGAAGCGCGCGAAGCGGCCCAGCATCTGCACGAAGCGCTCATGCGCCGGCTTGTCGAAGCCGTACAGCGCCTTGATCTGCTCCAGGCGCTTGGGATCCACGCCCTGAGCGCCGCGGTAGGCCATGCCGCCGCCCTCGCCGCCGCCACCGCCCATGCCGGTAGCGCCGGCCTTGGCCTCGGCCAGGTACTGCTCCACCGGGCCGCCGGGCACAAACTGGATGACGACGAAGGTCAGCAGCAGCACGCCCAGCAACGTGGGCAGCATGAGCAGGATGCGTTTGACGATGTAGGCAAACATGGCGCTGGATTATGGGTTCAGATCCAGCGCCGTACGCGCTGCAGATAGTCCTCGTAGGCGGAGCCGAATTTCTGCCGCAACAGCCGCTCCTCGGGCAGGATCTGAAAGCGCGTGATGTAGGCCAGGAACACGGCCAGCGCCAAGAGCGCCAAGGGACTGCGCAAATACAAGCACCAGGCCAGCAACTGCAGCGCCACGCCCAGGTACATGGGGTTGCGCGTGAGGCGGTAGGGCCCGGACTGCATTACGGTGCTGGCGCGCTCCGGGGTCATGGGGTTGGGCGTGGTGCGGTGGCGGCGGAAGGTGATCAATCCCCACAGCTCCAGCGCCAGCCCGCCCAAGCCCAACAGCAGCGCCACGGCAAGGGCCAACCGCTGCGGCAATGGCAGGATCAGGGCGGGCAATGCTTTGGTCAGCCACCAGGCCAGGGCGGCACAGGCCAGGCCGACGACCGGCGGAGGGATTTTGTGTTCCAGATTCAGCATTTTGGTCAAAAATGGTTGTAGCGCTTTACAGTCAAGCGCAGACAGCTATGGTTTTTTCGACCACCAGGTGTCTATGACCCACATCTCACCGGGTGAATAAGGCGGCACCACGTCCGGCTTGGCCAGATGCCAGGCGTCATACACCATGCGGTGCGTGGAGGCAGACCACTGCGGTATCAGGTAATGCTCGGCGGCAATGATGCGATCGAGTGCATGGCAGGCGGGCAGCATCTGCGGCAGCGTCTTGGCCGACACCATGGCGCGGATCACGGCGTCCACGGCCGGGTTCTTCACGCCGGGGAAGTTTCCCGAATCCTCCTGATCCGCCGCCTGGCTGCCGAACAGGTCGGCAAACTCCTGGCCCGGGTTGTTCGTGCCCTGGTACGCGATGGTGGTGATGTCGAAGTCGAACTTCTGCAGCCGCTGCTGGTAGAGCGCAAAGTCCACCGAGCGGAACTTCAGCGTAATGCCCAGCTTGGCCAGGTTGCGCTGCCAGGACGACAGTGTGCGCACGCCGCCCTCGCTGCTGTCCATGTACTCCAGCACGAAGGGCACCCCCTGGGCATTGCGCAGCACGCCGTCCTGCACCTGCCAGCCGGCATCTTTGAGCAGCACCAGGGCGCGGCGCAGGTGCTCGCGCAGGGCTGCGGCGTCCTTGGTCACGGGCGGCTCGAACATGGGGCCGAAGGCCTCGACCGGCAGATCCTTGCGCCAGGGGTCGAGCAGGGCCAGTTCCTCGGGCGTGGGCAAGCCATGGGTCTCGCACAGGGTGTTGCCAAAGATGCCGTGCACGCGCTGATAGGCGCCGTAGAACAGCTGGCGGCTCATCCATTCAAAGTCAAACGCCAGGCCCAGGGCCTCGCGCACGCGCCTGTCCTGCAGCAACGGGCGGCGCGTGTTCAGCACATAGCTCTGAAAGCCCGTGGGCAGCTTGTTTTGGAATTCGGCCTTCACCAGCTCGCCGCTGTCGAACTTCTTGCCGTTCACGCGCCGCGCCCAGTCGCCGGCGCTGAAAAAGCGCATCAGGTCGAACTCGCCGGCCTTGAGCGCCTCCAGCCGCGCCGTGTTGTCCTTGTAGATCTTGATCAGCACGCGGTCGAAGTTGGCCGTGCCGCGGCGCACGTTCAGGTCGCGCGCCCAGTACTGCGGGTCGCGCACATAGGTGATGTCCTTGCCGAAGTTCACCGGGCCGATGCGGTACGGCCCGCTGCCTATGGGGATGTCCATCACCACCTGGTCGAAGGGCTTGGGCTTGCCGTCCTCGCCCAGGCCCCAATCGCGGCTGAACACGGGCAGGCCGCCCACGGTCAACGGCAGCTCGCGGTTCGGCGCCTTGAAGCGGTAGCGCAGGGTGCGCGCGTCCAGCACGTCCACGCCGGCCACCTCGATCAGCATGGTCTTGTAGGCGGGCGAGGTGTAAGGGCCGACCAGGGTGTCGTAGCTGTGCTTGACGTCCTGCGCCATGACCGGTTTGCCGTTGTGAAAGCGCGCCTCGGGCCGCAGGCGGAAGGTGGCTGACAGTCCGTCGGCAGCCACCGCCACGTCCTCGGCCAGTAGGCCGTAGCCGGTGGCGGTTTCGTCCATAGACCCGCTGAGCAGCGTGTCGAACATCAGCGCCGACAGGTAGGCCGGCGCGTTGCCGCGGATGGTGAAGGGGTTGTACTTGTCGAAGGTGGAGGCGCGCAGGTTGCTCACCAGGCGCAGCTCGCCGCCCTTGGGCGCGGCCGGGTTCACATAGGGCAGATGGGCAAAGCCGGCCGGCAGCGCCGGGTTGCCCCACATGGCATAGGCGTGGGCGGCCCAGGTGGCGGGGGCCCACAGGATAAGAAATGAGAGCAAACAAAGGCGCCGGAACTGCATGCGACAATTCTGCCCCACGCGCAGGCCGCGCAATTCCGTCATCTCACCACAGGAGAACAACAATGGGTTTTCTCGCCGGCAAGAAACTGCTCATCACGGGCGTGCTATCCAACCGCTCCATCGCCTACGGCATTGCCCGCGCCTGCCACCAACAGGGGGCCGAGCTGGCCTTCAGCTACGTGGGCGAGCGCTTCAAGGATCGCATCAGCGAATTTGCCGGCGAGTTCGGCTCCAAACTGGTGTTTGACTGCGACGTGGCCGATGACGCGCAGATCGAAAGCATGTTCAGCGGACTGGGGCAGGCCTGGGGCAAGTTCGACGGCTTTGTGCACGCCATAGGTTTCGCCCCGCGCGAGGCCATTGCCGGCAACTTTCTCGACGGCCTGACGCGCGAGAACTACCGCATCGCCCACGACATCAGCGCCTACAGCTTCCCGGCCATGGCCAAGGCCGCCCTGCCCTACCTGAACGACAAGTCCTCGCTGCTGACGCTTTCCTACCTGGGCGCGCTGCGCAGCATCCCCAACTACAACACCATGGGCCTGGCCAAGGCCAGCCTGGAGGCCAGCGTGCGCTACCTGGCCGAGGCCGTGGGCCGCACCAAGGACGGCCGCAGCATCCGCGCCAACGGCATCAGCGCCGGCCCCATCAAGACCCTGGCCGCCAGCGGCATCAAGGACTTCGGCAAGCTGCTCGGCCGCGTGGCCGACGCCTCCCCGCTGCGCCGCAACGTGACCATCGAGGACGTGGGCAATGTGGCTGCCTTCCTGCTGTCGGATCTGGCCAGCGGCGTGACGGCCGAGATCACCTATGTGGACGGGGGCTTCAGCCAGACGGCGGGGCTGTCTGCCGATCAGGTGTAAGACCCTGCCGCCGCCCAAGCCCTGCGGCCTGTACCGCCTGTACGGCCTGTACGGCCTGTACCGCCTGTAGGGCTGCTTGCGGCGGGGTCGAAGGCCAGGGGCTTGAGTGCCGGCATGCGTTCGAAGGCTGCCATGGTGCGTGTCCTCACGCGTGCTGCAACAGCGGGTAGACGGCCAAGCCGATCACGGCCGCGACCGCGACGATGATTGGTTCCGGCAGCTTCTTGAACCGCCACAGCAAGGCGGCCGTGACCACGGCAAGCAAGGCCGCGGGAATGTCCTTGACTGAGCGCACGCCAATGACGACCACCGCACCGGCCAGCGCGCCGATGGCGGCCGCCGTCACGCCATCGACGAAGGCGAGCAGGCCCGGCCGCTTGCCGTACTTCCTGAAATACGGCGCGGGTAGGACGGTGAACAGGTAGCACGGCAGGAAGGTAGCCAGGGCCGCCGCGACAGCCCCCCAGAAACCCGAGACCAGGTAGCCGATGAAGCCTGTGGTGATCACCACCGGCCCGGGGGTGATCATGGCCACAGCCACGGCATCCAGGAACTGCCGATCCGTCAGCCAGCCGTATTCCTTGACAACTCCGCCGTAGAGGAACGGCACGATGGCCAGGCCGCTGCCGAAGACAAAGCTACCAGCGTAGAAGAAATACCGGATGATCTGCCACAGCCTGCCCCAATCCACGGCAGATAACCCCAGCAGGGCCAGCAATGGCGCCGCGCTCGCGTGCAGCGTGCCCGAGCGCGCGCACTTGGGACGCGCGCGCAGCAGCCACACCAGCACGCCCGCGCCCAGGAACAGCCAAACCTCCTCGGACTGGGTGGCGATGGTAAGCGTCGCGCTGAACGCAAAGATCAGCCATTTGAGCCTGTCCTTGCCGATATTCTTGGCCGACAGCTTCCAGGTGCTGACGGCGATGATGCCGATGACGGCTGAGCTCACGCCATAGAACACCGCCTGCATCCAGACCAGACCGCCGAATGCCCTATAGGCCCAGCCCAGCGCGAGCACCATCAGGAATGAGGGCAGCACGAAGGCGATGCCCGCCAGCGTGGCCCCCCGAATGCGGAAGTGGACGAATCCCAGATAGATCGCCAACTGGGCCGCGAGCGGGCCGGGCGCGAGTTGGGCCAGGGCCAGGCCTTCCTTGTAGTCGGCCTCGGTGAACCATTGGCGGCGCTCCACCAAGTCACGATCCATGTACCCCACCAGGGCCACAGGGCCACCGAAGCCGAGCGTGCCCAGGCGCAGGAAGTAGACGATGAGCTGCAACAAGGTGTAGGACGGAAGCAGTTCGTTCATGACCGTCTCCCAGCACGTCACCCGGACACGGCCGGCCCGCGCTCGAAGCTAGTCCACAGGCCGTCGAAGACGGCGCTTGCCGCAGCCAGCAGTTGATCGTCGTCCGCCATGGCATGGCGCATGCCGGCCAGCACACTCTCGATGCCGACCGCCTCCGGCGGCTGCACCCCGCCGACGTCCAGGTAGTGCACCAGCAGCCCAAGGCGGGTCAGAGCGGGCTGCTCCAGCCCAAAGCTCGCCGCCAGGACCTCGAAGGTCACGCGGTGGCCGACATGGCTGAAGGTGGCGCCGTCGAAGTCGAATCCGAGAGCGTCGGCCGGGCAATCGGCCGGGGTTGCCAGCCACAGCAGGCGGGCCGCAGGGTCGATAAAGCGGCGGATCATCCAAGCGCTGGCCAACCGATCCACCCAGGGGCGCTGGCGCGTGGCCCAGGTTCGGCCCCGGTAGTCGGCCTGCTGTAGCCGCCGCACCTCACCCGTATGCGCATGCGGTTCATCGGGCGACAGCACACGGGCGCAGGCCAGTTCCAGCGCACACAGAGCCGCGTCAGCCCGACGCTGGGCCTCACCGGCAAAGAAGTCGATGCCGCTGAGGCCGGCAAAGGACTTGCGCAGCCTGCGCGTCTGCCGCATGACCTCCTGCGCCGTATCCGCGCTCAATGCCTGCCTGCTCTGCTCCACCTCGGCAAGCAGGGCAGCGAAGTCCTGGCCGCGATCGAACAGCGCCCTGAAATTAGCGCCGGCAGGCTCTTCCACTCGCAGCAGATGCGCGCTGCCCCCGCCCTCGTTCACTTCGGCCGCCAGCCTCTCCAGCATCGCGCGGCAGCCCTCCCGCTCGGGCATCAGGTACACGCCATCGCGCAGCACGGCCGCGCCAGACGACTTGAGCGCGCGCCAGGCCCGTTGGCGCAGCGTGGCGTTCTCGGTCGGCAAGGCTGTGATCAGGGTCAACCAACAAAACATGTAGATTACTCTACGACAATGTAGATATTGATTCAACAATAAAAATACACACCCAAATGGGTGCCGATAGGCACCGCACCAGGTCGCGCCCGACTTCACGGGCTTGGCGTGCGATCAGTGCCCGTGCCGGTGGTGCGCATCCGGCACATGCGGGTGCGCATGCACCATAGGCTCATGCACATGCCGGTGGCTGTGCGCGCCGAGCGGCATCGGATCGTGCGTGTGCTTGTGATGCCCATCGTCGTGGCGATGGGCATGCTCATGCTCCAGGCGCTCGTGGATATGCTCGTGCGCATGCGACTCCGCCAGGTGCAGCACCACGCCCAACATCATCAGTGCACCGCCCAGCACCATGATCCAGCTACCGCCGCGGTCACCAAGCGCGAAGGCGAGGCCGGCCCCGATGAAGGGGGCAAAGGCGAACACCGACCCTGTGCGTGCCGCGCCGAAGGCACGCTGCGCCAGCAGGTAAAAGCGCAGGCTCAAGCCATAGCCCGTCGCGCCGACCGCCAGCAACCCCGCGGCTGCACCCAGCGACGGTCGCGGGTCGCCAGCGACGACGGCCAGGGCCGTCGCTGCCAGGGCACCGAAAACGGCCTTGCCGAGCACCACCTGGCCGGGATCACGCTCCGCCAGCGCGCGCGACAGCGTGTTGTCCGCGCCCCAGGCGATCGTGGCCACCAGCACCGCCAGCAGACCCCAGAGTTGACCGCTGCCGTGACGCCCCTGGTCGAGCACCAAGGCCATGCCGCCGGCCAGCAGCAGGAGCATTGCGGCCCAGACCCGGCGATCCATGCTCTCGCCATAGAGCAGGCGCGCCAGCAAGGCGGTGGACAGCGCCTCGAGGGTCAGCATCAGCGATGCACCGGCGCCGCCGGTGTGCTGCAGGCCCCAGGCCAGAGCCACCGGCCCCAGCACCGCGCCGAAGGCCGCCATCCACAGCAGGCGCGGCAGGTCGCCGCGCACCATGCGGGCCTCCTTGTCCACGCGTTGGCGCGACAGCGCGCCGACAATGGCAGCGCCCGCGTAGAGCAGTGCAGCCGTCGAGAACGCGCCCACGCCCGCGCCGAATCGTTGCACCAGCGGCGTGCTGATGCCGAACAGGGCCGCGGCCAGCAGGGCCAGCAGGCTACCCTGCAACGCGGGCCAATGCATGTGGAGGTGTTTCATACGGCAATCAGCTCTTGTCAGTACAGTCTGCACCCAGGGTCTACGGAGGATTTGCTGCTACCCAAATGAAAACCCCGCGAGCGGCGACGCTGGCGGGGTTGATGCTGCCATGGGGCAGTCAGGCCGATCTGGCTCCCTCCAGGCCGCGCAGATGGGCGTAGATCTGATCCTTGATCAGCAGCTTTTCCTTCTTCAGCTTCTCGATCTCATGCACCGTGGCGGACACGATGCGCGCCTCCATGTTCTTGATCGCTTGATCCAGCTCGTTGTGTTTGTCAAACAGCCGGGTGAAGTAATTGTCCTGGCCTTTAAGCTTGGTAATCAGGTCACGATACTCGGGAAACATCGGTGCTCCTTTCGGGGGGTGAATGACGTTTTCAGTTTAAGGGTTTCCACCCGCCATCGGCAAGGCCGTTACTTGATCCAGGACAACAAGTACACCCCACCTTGCCGACGCCTTGCGCCAGAGCGTGCCTTCCGATCATGAAGCCAGGAGAAGCAATGCATACCCATCAAACCAGACCGGGTCACACCCCTCACCATGCATGGATGATTTTTGGGCTGCAGCACTTATCCAATCTATGCAAACAGCTATTGTTTTTGCTTGTCCTGGCTGGTGCCGCAGCGCAGGCGGCGGCGCCCTCGCCCACGCTCGCCCAACGCTACCACCCCGGTGTTGACGTCAGCGCCTACTGGGTGAGCGAAAAGTACGACGGCGTGCGTGCGCTGTGGACGGGCAGCCAGCTGCTGAGCCGCCAGGGCCTGCCGATACGCGCACCGACCTGGTTCACGGCCGGTTGGCCGGCCGAGCCGCTCGATGGCGAGCTGTGGGCCGGGCGCGGCCAGTTTGCCGCCGCGCAGGCGGCCGTGGCGCAAGCTGAGCCCGACGACGCGCAGTGGCGCCGGATGCGCTACATGGTGTTCGACCTGCCCAATGCACCCGGCGGCTTTGGCCAGCGCCTGCCCGCCCTGCAGCGCCAGGTGGCGGCCCTGGGCCAGCCCTGGGTACAGGCCGTGCCGCAATGGCGCGTGGCCAGCCATGGCGAGCTGATGGCGCAACTGCGCACGCACGACAAGGCCGGCGCCGAGGGCCTGATGCTGCGCAGCGATGACGCGCCCTACCGCGGCGGACGCAGCGCTGATCTGCTCAAGCTCAAATCATTCGAGGATGCCGAGGGCCGCGTCGTCGGCCATGTGCCCGGCCGGGGCAAGTACGCGGGCCAGACCGGCGCACTGCTGGTGGAGCTGGAGGACGGCCGGCGCCTGCGCCTGGGCAGCGGCCTGCCCGATGCGCTACGCCGCAAGCCGCCGCCCGTGGGCACGGTGGTGAGCTACCGCTACAACGGTCTGCACGCCAGCGGCCTGCCGCGCTTTGCGCGCTTCTGGCGCGTGCGTGCGGATGAGCCGCCTACCACCTCAGCGAAATAAGCAAAAAGTCCTGATTGGCAACATTTCTCAGACACGCCATCCGGCTCCCTCCCCCTCTGGGGGAGGGTTGGGGTGGGGGCCAGCGACGCCCGCGCGTTGATGCCGGCAAGATGCCGGCGCTCCGGCCCCCATCCCCACCTTCCCCCAGAGGGGGAAGGAGTCTGAGAGCCGTCGCCAGTCAGGCGAGAATTGCCTGAAACGCTTGTATAGCAAGCACCAAATGCTATCAAAATATATCTGCAGTACGTTAGATCGTGCGGCCAAAAGGCCCGTCGCTGCCCACCTGCACCAGCCTGTCCTTGGCGGCGGCGCGCGGCTTGGCCTGGCTTGCGGGGCGCTGCTCGGCCACGCAGTCGGCGTAGTAGCGCACATGGCCGTCGTCGTCCTCGATCTCCACCAGGCCGTGGATGTCGGTCTCAAAACCTGGGCAGAGCTTGGCGAATTCGCGGGCGAACTTGAGGTAGTCCACTATTTTTTTGTTGAACACCTCGCCCGGGATCAACAGCGGGATGCCCGGCGGATACGGCGTGATCAGGCTGGTGGTGATGCGGCCCTCCAGCTCGTCGATGGCCACGCGCTCGGTCTTGCGTTGCGCGATGTGGGCGTAGGCGTCGCTGGGCTTCATGGCGGGGGTCAGGTCGCTCAAATACATCTCGGTCGTCAGGCGCGCGATGTCGTATTTGGCGTAGAGCTGGTGCACGTGCTGGCACAAGTCCTTCAGGCCCATCTTCTCGTAGCGCTTGTGCTGCTGGCAGAACTCGGGAAGGATGCGCCACATGGGCTGGTTCTTCTCGTAGTCGTCCTTGAACTGCTGCAGCGCGGCCAAGAGCGTGTTCCAGCGGCCCTTGGTGATGCCGATGGTGAACATGATGAAGAAGCTGTACAGGCCGGTCTTCTCCACCACCACGCCATGCTCGGCCAGGTACTTGGTGACGATGCTGGCCGGAATGCCGCTATCGTCGAACTTGCCGTCCAGGTTCAGGCCGGGCGTGACGATGGTTGACTTGATCGGATCGAGCATATTGAAGCCGTCCGCCAGGTCGCCAAAGCCGTGCCATTTGGCGGCGCCGTTCTTCTTCTTGCCCTTGTTGCGCAAGATCCAGTTCTCGGCCGTGCCCAGGCCGTCCTCGACCAGCTCGTTCGGGCCCCAGACCTTGAACCACCAGTCGTCCTTGCCGAACTCCTCCTCCACCTGGCGCATGGCGCGCCGGAAGTCCAGCGCTTCCACCAGGCTTTCCTCCACCAGCGCGGTGCCGCCGGGCGGCTCCATCATGGCGGCGGCCACGTCGCAGCTGGCGATGATGCTGTACTGCGGGCTGGTACTGGTGTGCATCAGGTAGGCCTCGTTGAAGAGGTGCCGGTCGAGCTTGGTGGTCTGCGAGTCCTGCACCAGCACATGCGATGCCTGGCTGATGCCGGCCAGCAGCTTGTGGATGGACTGCGTGGCGTAGACCACCGAATGCCGGGGCCGCGCGCGCTTCTTGCCCATGGCATGGAAGCTGCCGTAGAACGGGTGGAAGGCGGCGTGCGGCAGCCAGGCCTCGTCGAAGTGCAGGTTGTCCACGTAACCGTCGAGCATGCCCTTGATGGTCTCGGTGTTGTAGAGCACGCCGTCGTAGGTCGATTGCGTGAGCGTCAGCACGCGCGGCTTCACGGCCTGGGCATCCACGCCCTTGAGCAGCGGGTTGGCGCGGATCTTGGCCTGTATGGTCTCGGGCTCGAATTCGCTTTGCGGAATCGGGCCGATGATGCCGAAGTGGTTGCGCGTGGGCTTCAAAAACACCGGAATCGCCCCGGTCATGATGATGCTGTGCAGGATGGACTTGTGGCAGTTGCGGTCCACCACCACCACGTCGCCCGGCGCCACGGTGTGGTGCCAGACCATCTTGTTGCTGGTGGACGTGCCGTTGGTCACGAAGAAGCAATGGTCGGCATTGAAGATGCGCGCCGCGTTGCGCTCCGATTCGCCAATCGCGCCGTTGTGGTCCAGCAGCTGGCCCAGTTCCTCCACCGCGTTGCAGACGTCGGCACGCAGCATGTTCTCGCCATAGAACTGGTGGTACATCTGGCCCACGGGGCTCTTCAGGAACGCCACGCCGCCCGAGTGGCCGGGGCAATGCCAGCTGTACGAGCCATCCTCGGCGTAGTCCAGCAGCGCCTTGAAGAACGGCGGCTGCACGCCCTCCAGGTAGCTCTTGGCCTCGCGGATGATGTGCTTGGCCACGAACTCCGGCGTGTCCTCGAACATGTGGATGAAGCCATGCAGCTCGCGCAGGATGTCGTTGGGCAGGTGGCGTGCGGTCTTGGTCTCGCCATGCACGTAGATCGGCACCTCGGCGTTCTTGCGCCGCACCTCGTTGATGAAGGTGCGCAGGCTGTGGATGATGGGGTCTTGCCCCGTACCCAGGGTGAATTCCTCGTCGTCGATGGACAGGATGAAGGCGCTGGCCCGGCTTTGCTGCTGGGCAAACTGCGACAGGTCGCCGTAGCTGGTTACGCCCAGCACCTCGAAGCCCTCGGCCTCGATGGCCTGCGCCAGCGCACGGATGCCCAGGCCGGAGGTGTTTTCGGAACGATAGTCCTCGTCGATGATGACGATGGGAAAGCGGAATTTCATGCGCTGCCTCCGGCAACCGGGTCAATAAACGAAACAGGCGCGAAGTGTATGAAGAAAAATGCGCTTGCCGCCTGTGAGACGGCCGGCAATTCGCCCAAAATTGAGCGCACAGGAAACAAAAAGCCACAATACAGGCCGAGGAGAAACACCATGAATCTCAATCCCGCCACCCTTTGGTGGCTCATGGCGGGTGTCACCGTGGCCATAGAGCTATTGAGCGGCACCTTCTACCTGCTGATGCTGGCCATAGGCATGGCCGCGGGCGCAGTGGCCGCCCACATGGGCCTGGGCCTGACGATGCAGATCGTTGTCTGCGCCATCGTCGGCGCCAGCACGGTGCTGGCGGCCTACTTCAAGCGCCGCGCCCGCCCGGGCGAGCCCAGCGCACGCGCCGAGCGCAGCGTGAACCTGGACGTGGGCGAGACCGTGTTCATCGACGCCTGGCAGAGCGACGGCACGGCCCAGGTCAAGTACCGCGGCGCCAACTGGACAGCCATCCACCGCCCGGGCGTCACGCCCACCGTGGGCGCGCACCGCGTGGCCGAGCTGGTGGGCAACCGCCTGCTGGTCGATCCCCTGTAATCGCAAAAAACGTAGAAAGGCCCCCATGGAAGTCGCCATCGTCCTGTTCGTCATCGCCGTGATCTTCATCGCGCGCGCCGTCAAGATCGTGCCCCAGCAGCACGCCTGGGTGAAGGAACGCCTGGGCAAGTACGCGGGCACGCTCTCGCCCGGCCCCAAGTTCATCATTCCCTTCGTCGATCGCATTGCCTACAAGCACAGCCTGAAGGAGATTCCGCTGGACGTGCCCAGCCAGGTCTGCATCACCCGGGACAACACCCAGCTGCAGGTGGACGGCATCCTCTACTTCCAGGTCACCGACCCGATGCGCGCCAGCTACGGTTCGTCCAATTACATCGTGGCCGTGACACAGCTGGCGCAGACCTCGCTGCGCTCCGTCATCGGCAAGCTGGAGCTGGACAAGACCTTTGAGGAACGCGAGATGATCAACGCCAGGGTGGTGGAAGCCATCGACGAGGCGGCGCTGAACTGGGGCGTGAAGGTGCTGCGCTACGAGATCAAGGATTTGACGCCGCCGGCCGAAATCCTGCGCGCCATGCAGGCGCAGATCACGGCCGAGCGCGAGAAGCGCGCCGTGATCGCGACATCGGAGGGCAAGCGCCAGGAGCAGATCAACCTGGCCGAGGGAGCGCGCCAGGCCTTCATCGCCAAGTCCGAGGGCGAGAAGCAGTCCGCCATCAACATCGCCCAGGGCGAGGCCGCCGCCATCATCGCCGTGGCCGAGGCCACCGGCCAGGCCATAGAGCGTGTGGCCACCGCCATCCGCCAGCCCAGCGGCGACCAGGCCGTGCAGCTCAAGGTGGCCGAGAAGGCCGTCGATGCCTACAGCAAGGTGGCGGCCGAGGCGACCACCACCCTCATCGTGCCGAGCAACATGACCGAGGTCTCGGCCCTGGTGTCCTCGGCCATGAAGATGATCCAGACCGGACAGCGCAGTTAATCAACCCAGTCGTCGCACTGCGCCAGCAGCCAGTCCCTGAAGGCCATGACCTGCGGCGTCTGCGCCCGGGCCTCTGGGTAGACGAGGTAGTAGGCATCGGCGCTCACCAGGGCATCGCCGAACAGCTGCACCAGGCTGCCATCGGCCAGTTCCTGCGCTATCAAAAAACGCGGCAGCAGGGCCGCACCCTGGCCGCACACCGCCGCCTGGGCAATCATGGCGAAATGCTCCAGGCGCGGGCCGCGCAGCGCCACGGTGGTGGGTACGCCCACCTGCTCGAACCACTCGGCCCACTGCGTAGGCCGCGTGCTTTGCTGCAATAGCAGCACGCGCGTCAGATCCTGCGGTGTGGCTATGCCATGCTGGGCGCGAAAGCCGGGGCTGGCCACGGGCACGACTTCCTCGCGCATCAAAAATTCGCACACTGCCCCGGCCCATGTGGGGGCGCCGAAGTGGATGGCGGCATCGAGCGGTGTGCCGGCAAAGTCGAACGGCTCAGTGCGCGCCGCCAGGTTCACGGTGATATCGGCATGTTGGGCGGCAAAGGACGCCAGACGCGGTATCAACCAACGCGTGCCCAGCGTGGGCAGCACGGCCAGGTTGAGCAGCCCGCCGGCGTGCGAGAACGCCATCGCCTTCTGCGTGCCGGCCGACAGCTGCTGCAGCGACGCGCGTACATCGGCGGCATAGACGCGGCCGGCGTCGGTCAGCACGATGCGCTGGCGCACGCGGTGAAACAGCGCCATGCCCAATTGCTGCTCCAGCTGCTTGATCTGGCGTGATACTGCACTCTGCGTCAGGTGCAGCTCCTGCGCCGCGCGCGAAATGCTGGTGTGCCGCGCCGCGGCCTCGAAGGCCAGCAGGTCGGCAATCGGCGGCAGAAAGGTCTTGCGCAACATAGTCATGCTGTCATGGAATGATGCCGGTTGGAGGCCGTCCACGATCACCGGCCGTTGGCGCTTTACCAAAGCCGTAACAGCACCACACAACTGGAGTAATCCCGGACAACATCATTCGCAATTTACATGAAGTAGTTCCCATTTATCGCTATACATCTGGGCTCACTGCATGGATAGTTGCCCGCTGGCGCAAAAAATTTTCAGGAGACAAGACATGCCATACGCCTGCAAGAAGCTGGCCGCACTCGCAACTGCCACCCTCGCACTGTGCTGCACCGCCCTGCCCGCGGCGCAGGCCCAGGCGCCATCGGCCACGCTGGACAAGATCAAGGCCTCGGGCAAGGTGGTGCTGGGGGTGCGCGAATCGTCGCCGCCCATGGCCTACGCGCTGGGCGCGAACGAGAAATACGTCGGCTACCACGTCGAACTGTGCGAGCGCGTGCTCAAGGAAATCGCACCCACCGCCAGGCTCGAATACATGGCCATCACCGCGCAAAGCACCATGCCCCTGGTGAGCAACGGCACGGTGGACATCGGCTGCGGCCCCACCACCAACAACCTGGCGCGCCAGCAACAGGTGGCATTTGCCGTGACCAGCTATGTGAGCGAGGTGCGCATGGCCGTGCGCAAAGACTCCGCGCTCAAATCCATCAGCCAGCTGGGCGGGCGCACGGTGGCGGCCTCCACTGGCACCACGGCGGTGCAGCTGCTGCGCAGGCAGGAGCGTGCGGTGGGCGCGCCCATCAAGACCGTGCTCGGCAAGGATCACCACGAGAGCTTCATGCTGCTTGAATCGGGCCGCGTCGATGCCTTTGTGCTGGACGACAACATCCTGGCCGGCGTCATCGCCAACTCCAAGGATCCGGGCGCCTACCGCATCGTCGGCGAGCCACTGGGCGCGGAGCCGATTGCGCTACTGTTCCGCAAGGATGACCCGGGGTTCAAGGCCGCCGTGGATGGCGTGCTCACGCGGCTGATGCAGTCGGGCGAGATGGAGAAGATCTACACCAAGTGGTTCGTCGAGCCCATCCCACCCAAGAACGTGAGCCTGAACCTGCCCCTGGGCAACACGCTGCGCGAACTGTTTGCCCATCCCAACGACAAGCCGCTGGAGAGCTACCAGCAATAGCCCACCGAATGCACCCACCGAATGCCTGACATGACCCCTACCCCCACCCCACGCACTGGCGGCCAGATCCTGGTGCAACAGCTCATCACCCATGGCGTCCAGCAACTGTTCTGCGTGCCCGGCGAGAGCTACCTCGCCGTGCTCGACGCGCTGCACGACGCCGACATCGCCGTCACCGTCTGCCGCCAGGAGGGCGGCGCCGCCATGATGGCCGAGGCCCAGGGCAAGCTCACCGGCCGGCCCGGCATCTGCTTCGTGACGCGGGGGCCCGGCGCCACCAATGCCGCGGCCGGCGTGCACATCGCACACCAGGACTCCACGCCCATGATCCTGTTCGTGGGCCAAGTGGCACGCGGCGCCAAGGGGCGCGAGGCGTTTCAGGAGCTGGATTACCGCGCCGTGTTCGGCACCATGGCCAAGTGGGTGGTGGACATCGACGACCCGGCGCGCCTGCCCGAGCTGCTCTCGCGCGCCTTCCACGTCGCCACCTCGGGCCGCCCCGGCCCCGTGGTCATCGCCCTGCCAGAGGACATGCTGACCGACACCGCCAGCGTGGCCGACGCCCTGCCCTACCAAGTCACAGAAACCCACCCCGGCGCCACAGCGCTGCACGAATTGCAAGAGCGCCTGCAGGCGGCCGAGCGGCCCGTGGTCATCCTGGGCGGCAGCCGCTGGTCAGAACAGGCCGTGCGCGATCTGGCCGCCTTCGCCGAGGCCTGGCAGCTGCCCGTGTACTGCTCGTTCCGCCGGCAAATGCTGTTCCCGGCCAGCCACGCCAGCTATTGCGGCGACCTGGGCCTGGGCGCCAACCCCAAGCTGCTCGCACGCCTACGCGCCAGCGACCTGGTGCTGGTGCTGGGCGCGCGCCTGTCCGAGGTGCCCTCGCAAGGCTACGAGCTGTTCGACCTACCCAACCCCGCGCAGCCCATGGTGCATGTGCATGCCGACGCCGACGAGCTGGGCAAGCTCTACCGCCCCGCGCAGGCGATCCACGCCACGCCCCAGGCCATGGCCGCGGCGCTGGCCGGCCTGCGCCCCGTAGCCGCGCCGCGCTGGGCCAGCCACACCCAGTCCGCGCGCGCCGAATACCTGGCCTGGAGCGACCCCGCTCCCATCCACATTCCGGGCCCGCTGCAGATGGGCGAAGTGATGCAACACCTAAAAAGCGTGCTGCCTGCCGACACCATCTTCTGCAACGGCGCCGGCAACTTTGCCACCTGGGTGCACCGCTTCTGGCCCTTCACCCACTTCGCCAGCCAGCTTGCGCCCACCAGCGGCTCCATGGGCTACGGCCTGCCGGCCGGCGTGGGCGCCAAGCGGCTGTGGCCCGAGCGCGAGGTGGTGGTCTTCACCGGCGACGGCGACTTCCTGATGCACGGCCAGGAATTCGCCACCGCCGTGCAGTATGGCCTGCCCCTGATCGTGGTGCTGCTGGACAACGCCATGTACGGCACCATCCGCATGCACCAGGAGCGCGAATACCCCGGCCGCATCAGCGCCACCGAGCTCAAGAATCCCGACTTCAAGGCCTACGCCCAGGCCTTCGGCGGCCATGGCGAGCGCGTGGAGCGCACCGAAGACTTCGCCCCCGCCCTGGCCCGCGCCCGCGCCAGCGGCCAACCGGCCTTGCTGCACTGCCTCATCGATCCCGAAGCCATTACCCCGACCGGCACCCTGCAAGGCATACGCAGCGCGGCACTGGCGAAACACTGAAGCCGCTGCAAAAACAAGTGCCCGTGCAGTATTTTTCCTGTGGAGCCCGGCAAGAAAAAACCAACTCCAGTCGTGGCTATAAT
>JAFEER010000041.1 GCA_018240985.1 Pseudomonadota bacterium | reverse complement strand
GGCGCCTGCCCGGGCCTGGATCGCATCCACTGTTTCTGCTATCCGGCGGCGCTGTCGCACGGAACCGTCTCGGGCGACATCCCCGCCATCAGCGATGGCGCGCGGCGCCTGGCCAGCGGCATCGCCGGCCTGCTGTATGCCGAGGACGTGGAGCAGCATTTCACCGCCCTGCAGGCCTACGCCGAGCCTGAACTGCTGGGCGACGAATGGACGCCGGCCGACACCTCCCAACGCGTACTGCCCGAACCGCCTTTGCCATGACCGACACCATCGCCCAGCTCGCCCACCTTGACGGCGCCACCACAACCCAGGCCACGCGCCAGCAGCGCGCCAAGGCCGTCACCGCCACCCAGGCCTGCGAAGACCTGCTGCTGGCGCCCGACCTGCCCTGCGGCCTGCCGCTCGCCCAGCGCCTGGCCGTGGCGCAGGCGGTGGCAGCCGCCAGCGGCCTGCCGTCTCTGGCCGGGCACTACGGCGCCAGGCTGGCCCGGCTGCCCGCACCCGCGCAGGACGCGCGCTGGCACGCCATAGAGCACTTCACACGACTGCTGGCCACCCAGCCCGCGGCCGCCGACCGCGCAGCCCTGCTGGCCCTGCCCGCCGCGGGGCTGGGCACCGAAGATACGGTGCTGCTGGCCCAGCTCATAGGCTTCGTCGCCTACCAGGCGCGCCTGGTCGCGGGGGTGGCGGCGCTGGCCGCGCTGGGCCCAGCAAGCGGTACGCAGGCCCCAGCCACACCGGCCGCAGATGCGCCGTTCGTGCACCCGGCGAATCTGCCCGCGCCGGGCCAGCCGCTGCGCCTGAACGGCTACACCAGCGAGACGCTGGACTGGAAATCCTGGCTGCCGGTGGTAGACCCTGCCAAGGCCAGCGCCGAGCAACAGGCCGTGCTCGACGCCAGCCACCCCAAGGCGCGCACATCGGACTTCTACCTGCTGCTGGCGCACCAGCCGCGTGTGCTGGCCGAGCGTTCCGAGGCCTTCAACGCCATCATGTACGCGCCGGGCGGTCTGCCGCGTGCCGAGCGCGAGCTGGCCACCACCGTGGTCTCGCGCATCAACGGCTGCGTCTACTGCGCATCGGTGCACGCACAGCGTTTTGAGCAGCTGGCCAAGCGCAACGACGTGATCGCACAGGTCTTCATCGACCCCGACCACGCGGGCACCAACACGCGCGAACGCGCCATCGTGCAGGCCAGCGCGGCCCTGACGCGCGCACCCGGCAGTTTTGGCCCGCAAGACCTGGCTGCGCTGCGCGCCGCCGGCCTGAGCGACCTGGAGCTGCTGGACACGGTGCATGCCGTGGCGCTGTTTGCCTGGGCCAACCGCTTGATGCTGAACCTGGGCGAGGCGGTGCATCCCTGATGCGCCGCTGGCATCTGCCGACGGCCACCAACGGCCACCCACGGCCACCCACGCCCATCAGGCTCAGGCGCAAGCGGCGGAACTGGTAAACACGGTCAGCAAGCCGGTATAGCCATAGAGCCAATGCCAGGCAATTTCGCCGGAGGCAAAGAAACCCACCAGGGGTACATCACCCAGTGCACGATGCACGATTTGCAGCTCGGCACTGGGGCCGCCAAAACGCTGGCCACCACGGCCGGAACAGCTCACGTAAAGGGCGCCGCAGATGCGGCGTTCGGACTGCGTACCCGCCGGCCCATTCGACGCATCTGCAGTCTCTGGCGCAAGCTCCTCCCGGATTTCGGTACAGATGCGCACCAGGTCGGAGCGCGCGGCCTCGACATGGCGCTGGCAAAAGGTCAGGCGCATGCCGGCCTGCACCCGGTCGGCCAGGGCAACTGCCCCACGCGCCGCATCCAGGCCGACGATGTGGCGTACCCGTGTGTCGGCGCCAAAATGCCCTGTGGCCTGCAGTGCCGGCGCATCTGCGTTCGATAGACCCGCCAATGTGTGTCGCACGGCGCGCAAGGCGGGCTGGGGGTTGCCATCGAGTGTCACTCCCAAGGTCTCCAGCAGCACGTCCAGCGCTGGCTGGCCATCGAGACTGAGCACCAGGTTGTCCCGCGCCTGGGTGATCGTGGACTGGGGGCCGATGGGCTGGCAGTCCTGCGTGACACGCGACACCAAGCCCACCTGGTCGGAAAAAGCGACGCCGGACAGGCCGCCGGAGAGCACCCCATCCGCCGCATCTGCGCTACCCGCACGCAAGGCAAAAGCCAGGCTGGCCCCGCGGCTGGAGGCCACGCCGCCAAACAGGTATCCGCTGCTGGTGCGTCCCGCCATCTCTACCAGCAGCTCGGCCAGATCGGGGGTGCTGCCATCGGCATGCACCAGGGCCGCATGGGCGGCGAACGAGGAATCATCCCCCCGCCTGGCACCGGACCGCAGTGGCGTCGCGCCGGAAAACACGCGGTAGTACGCGGGCGGCAGATCACACAACATGATCGACAGTGCCGGCTCGTCGAAGTACTCCACATTGTTGCCGGCCACGCCCACGCCCACGGTTCCGCTCCAATCCAGCACCGAGGGCAGCTGCTGCGCCAGGTAACGCAACAAGGCAACCGCGTCGCTCACGAAGTGATCGGTGATGTAGAGCAGCCCCAGCGTCGGCTTGCGCGCGTACTGCGGCTGAGCCATTTGGGATTGCAGCTGCGCCAGCACCAACGCTGCCGCCATGCGCCATTGCGGGTGCGTGGCATGGGCGTTGGGAAACAGCTTCATGGCTCGCTCATTGAAGGCGCAGCACCGCTGACGCTGATGCTGCGGTCTGCTCGTTCAGCTTGGGGTGCGTGGAGCAGCAGCCTTCTTGCTGGCGGCCGTCTTGGCCGCGGGGCGTTTGGCGGCTGGTTTCTCCGCAGCGGCGGTCGTTGTGGCGTGCGTAGCCGTCTTGGCCGTGGATTTGACCGCCGCAGCCGCCCCCTGCATACCCATGCCCTGCGCCGCCATCTTCGCTGCCATGTCGGTGGCGGTCTTGAGCGCGCCGCTGGCCATCTCTCGTGTGGCCTCGAAGGCCGCCTGCTGCGCGCCCGCATCCTTCATGGCGTTTGCGGCGAGCTGCTGGAACTGGTTGGTGAGTGCGCCCCACCACTGCATGGGATCGGCCATTCCCGGCGCCTTGTCTTCAGTCTGGGTCGGGTCGGCCTGGGCGGACATGCCGCCACCGTCCCTTTGCGCTGCCGGCGCAGCAGGCTGCGGCTGGGGTGCGGGGGCCGCGCTGGCCGGTGCTTGCATCTTGAAAGGATCGGCCGCCGGGCGCGCCGCGCCAAACGCGCTCACCATATCGGTCATGGACACGTTCATGCCCCGCAGCGTGGCCAGCGTCATTTTCTGCACCTCGAGCGCCTGCACCGTGGCCCCAAGGGCGCGCCCATTTTGTTCCAGCCAGAACTGCACCGCCTTGAGCTCCTGAATGCGCTTGTCTAGATCCTCCACACTCATCGTTGGCGCCACCCAGCCCGACAATGCGGCCGGCATCGCCGGCATGCCGGCGGCTGCACCTTTGGCCAGGTTTTGCAAAAAATCAAAGCCCGGGACGAAGCGCCCGAAACCAAAGGGGGTTGTATCGCTCATGGCATCTCCATTGGAGTAGGTGAAGTACGCCCGCTAGCTTACTGCGAATGCACGGATTTGGCACCCGGCCAACCGCACATTGCAAACAATGTCGCAGCAGTCGCGGCGAGGCGGTGGTTTCTGGCGCAAATCCGCTCGTACCCATGGCACACGTAGCTGTAGCAGACCTAGAATCTCGGCGCCGGCCCGACCGGCTCGTATTCAGACCTTCCAAGAAATCAACAACACCATGGCAACTGCAAAGAAATCCGCCCCTGCGGCGAAAAAGACCAACACGGCCCCAAAGGCTGCGGCGCCAGGCAAGACGGCGGCAGTGAAAAAATCGGCCACGTCCGGTGCACCCACGCCACTCAAGCCCGTGAAAGACCCGTTCACCAAGACCGCCTTGGTCGCCCATCTGGCCACTCAGGCCGGCGTCGAACCCAAGACCGCCAAGGCCGTGCTGGCAGCACTGGAGACTGCCATCCTGGGCGCGGTGCACAAGAAGGGCTGTGGGGAATTCACGCTGCCCGGCCTGCTGAAGATCGGCCTGCAGCAGGTGCCTGCGAAGAAGAAGCGCTTCGGCAAGGATCCATTCACGGGCGAGGAACGTTGGTTTGCGGCCAAGCCAGCAACGGTCAAGATCAAGGCCCGCGCACTCAAGAAGCTCAAGGACGCCACGCTTTGAGTCCTGTTCGGAAATAAAGCAGCCCGCCGGCTGCTTTTTCTTTGTCGATCACGCTCCGATCGGCTGCAAATAGAGCTGCGATAAGCGCTGGATAGCCGCCTCATTCACACCAAGGCGTCGCTGCAGATACTGCTGCACGCCACCGTGATCGCGATCGACCGCCTGAAGCGCCGCCTGCAAGAAGTCTTCTTGCACACGCCAGATGACGTTCAACACCTCATCGGGCGCAGAACTGACTAGGCTTGCCGGACGGCGATAAAGACTATTGGTCAGCAGATAGTCCTGCATCACGACCTCGCGCGATACGCCGAGCGCAAACAGCACCAGTGCTGCGGCAAAACCGGTGCGATCCTTGCCGGCGGTGCAATGAAAAACAAGAGGCGTGTTCTCGGCCAGCAGCTGCTCGAACAAGCTCGCGAACTGACTCGCGTTGTCAGACACAAAGGCGCGGTAGGTGTCCTGCATCAGCTGCACCGCCATGGGCGCCGTCATCTGCCGCCCAGTCATGGCCATTTCCTTGGCGCGCTGCACCACGGTGGGCTCGATGGGTAGTGCCTGGTAGTGCACATCCGGCAGCTCATACGCCAACGCAATACTCTCTGCCTGCCCGCGAAAGTCAATCGCCCGAGCCAGCCCCAAGCCGCTCAGAAGCTGCTTGTCCTGCGCCGTCAGGCCAGCGAGATGGTCGGAGCGAAAGATACGGCGCCAGCGGACACGGCGCCCTTCCAAGGCCGTATAGCCGCCAAGATCGCGAAAATTGGAAGCGCCAGACAATACCAGCGAACGAGAGAAATCAGCCATACCTGACAGCCCTGCAAAATCTCAAGCGCAATAATCGAAAGAACAAATAAAAAGGGGCCACGACGATGTCGTAACCATTTTTTGATTGGTTGCGCGAAAAGGATTTGAACCTCCGACCTGGGTTATGAGCCGAAACAAACCATTGCATACCTGCATTGGTCTTGGATGTGCTCATACGACTTAAAACAATGTTACCACCAATAAATCAATGACTTATACCGTGACACCCTCCATCACTTGAACACGATCGAGATCGCGCCTGTCACAGCAGCGCACCCAAAAAACCTCCCACCCCCTCCGAACACTTTTCGACCATTGGGTTTGAATGGGGTTGGCGCACCACCCCGCGCTCAACCCGGAACGTGACTCGGTCGTCTCCGCGGCCTCGCCCGTCCTTTTTTATGGAGTGGGGGGGAGCCGCGCAATGCATCCACGACTGCGTCTCAACCCATACTCTATGGGCAAGAGCTCCGGATGGCGCGGGGAGAAAGACTTATTCCGGAGCGTTCTCAGTAGTCCGGTATCCCATCGCTTTGTAGCCTCGCTGCCGCTTGTCCCACATCCGCAGCAGTGCTTGGTGACCAGCGTCCACAAAATCAATAATCCGCACATCGGTCTTGCTGGCGTGCTCGCGGTGCAGGCGTCCGGCGTACTGCTGCAGCGTACCCTTCCAGGACACAGGCATGGCCAGCACCAGCGTGTCGAGCGGCGGGTGATCGAAGCCCTCTCCAACCAGCTTGCCGGTCGAAAGAAGAACGCGCGGTGCGTCGGGCGACAGCGCGTCCAGGTCAGCGATCAGCGCCGCTCGCTGCTTCCTTGACATTCGGCCGTGCAAAACGAAAGGTGCCGGCTCCAGCCCATCGAGGGTTGCTTTGATCGCATCGAGGTGTTCCGTGCGTTCGGTCAGCACCAGCACCTTGCGTCCCTGCCCGACTGCATCACGCACCTCGGCGGCGATGGCTTCCGTCCTGGCCTGGTCATTGGCGAGATGCCGAAACACGTCCTGAATGCCTGCATCGGTGGGCAGGTCGATACGCGTGAAGCGTGAACGAGGCAGCACTTCCAGATCGTGAGGCGCACCTGCAGGCTTGGCCGCCGTGTATCGGATCGGCCCGCACTGCATGAAGATGATTGGCTGCTGACCATCACGGCGGATGGGCGTCGCTGTCAGGCCCAGCACGTACTTGGCCTTGGTCCGCTTCAGGATGGCATCAAACGACACAGCGCCAACGTGGTGGCACTCGTCCACGATCACCTGACCGTAGTTTTCTACCAACGGGTTCACCTCGCCCTGCCGGGAGACGGACTGCATCACGGCAATATCGATCTTGCCCGTAGGTTTAGCTTTGCCACCGCCGATGGTGCCGACCACGCCCTTCTTTCCAACACCCAGAAAAGCCTGCAGACGTTCCTGCCATTGCTTGAACAGTTCCGTTCGATGCACCAGCACCAGTGTGTTTACACCCCGGCGCGCGATCATTGCGGCGGCAGTGACCGTTTTGCCAAAGGCCGTTGGAGCGCACAGCACGCCGGTGTCGTGATGCAGCATTGCGGCAACTGCTGCCTCCTGGTCTAGTCGCAAAGTGCCGACGAAGGAGACATCAATCGGTTCCCCACCGAAGCGCTCATCGCGCAGGTCACAGGCGATACCGTTGTCCCGCAGCAGTTCCAGCGCGGCATCAAGGCAACCGCGAGGTAAGGCGATGTGCTGCGGGTAGTTCTCCGCATTGCCAATGACACGGGACTTGTCCCATACCGACATGCGCATAGCCTGAGCCTTGTAGAACTCAGGGTTCTGGAATGCAGCCAGACGAATCAAGCGGTTGGCCAGTGCCTGCGGCAGTTGGGCCTTCTCAAAATAGATCAGGTTGGCCAGCGTCACGGTCAGCGACTTGGGCATCTGCCCGGCCAGCTTCTTGATTGACGCTCTCTGCCGATTCCAGGGTGTGGCCAAGTCTTCATCGTCGATGAAGGTGACGTCCAGCGGATGGACACCACCCGTGGCACGCAGGATGGTCGACTCGATATCGTGTGCTGCCATGGGCTGGATAGATGCCAGGAATCCCCACTGATCCGGATAGGGTCGCAGTTCAGTGTCGACGAACACGCTGCAGCCACTCTCGCGAGGCCACTTCTGTAGCGGCAAGGCGATCAGGTTGCCGAAGCCGCCTTTGGGCATCGTGTCCTGGTTCGGGAACAGCCGGTCGTAGGATTCCAGCTTCAGTTGCCGGGT
>JAFEER010000040.1 GCA_018240985.1 Pseudomonadota bacterium | reverse complement strand
TGGAACGTCATCTCGGGCCCGGCGTCGCACATGCCAACCTTGCGGCCATTCCAGGTGGACTGCAGCGTCAGGTGCACGCGCCCGCCCTGCCAGGCCTCGCCCAATTCATCCAGCGTCACGGCCACGGGGCTGAAGGCGGTGGCGGGCTTGGACTGGAAGAAGCCGAAGCCCTTGGCCAGCTCGGCGGGAATCAGGTTGCGCAAGCTGACGTCGTTGGCCAGCAGCACCAGGCGCACGCCGTCCAGCGCCTGCTCAGGCGCCGCGCCCATGCGCACGTCGCCGGTGATCACGGCGATCTCGGCCTCGAAGTCGATGCCCATGGCCTCGGATGGCACCACCACATCGTCGCAGGGGCCCAGAAAATCGTCGCTGCCGCCCTGGTACATGAGCGGGTCGGTGTAAAAGCTGGCCGGCACCTCGGCGCCGCGCGCCTTGCGCACCAGCTCCACATGGTTGAGGTAGGCCGATCCATCGGCCCACTGGTAGGCGCGCGGCAGCGGCGCCATGCATTGGCGCGCATCAAACGGGAAGGCGTGGCGCGTTCGGCCGGCGTTCAGCTGCTGGTACAGGTCTTGCAACTGCGGCGAGAGGAAGTTCCAGTCATCGAGCACCTGTTGCAGGCGGCTGGCGATGCCGGTCGCATAATGTGCCTGCCCCAGATCGCGCGACACCACGACCAGTTGGCCGTCGCGTGAACCGTCCTTGTAGGTCGCCAGTTTCATGGGCCAGGCCCTCCGTGCAGGGTTGATTGCAAAGCCAGAAATTCTATCTATGCCGCGTCGCGCACTGCTGCTGCTCACCGCCCTGGTGCTGATGCTGCACTGGCTGCTGCTGGCCGGCCTGCCGCTGGGCGGCACCGGCAGGGGCGCGCCGCAGCTGATGGCCTTGCACACCCGCATGCTGGCGCCAGCGCCAGCGCCAGCCCCAGCGCCAGTCCCAGCAGAGACACAGCCGCCTCCCGCCCCGGCACCCGCCCAGCGCGCTCCGCGTCAACCCAAGCCCAAGGCAGCGCCAAGGGCGGAGGCACCAACCATCCCTGCACCGGACACGCCGGCCGATGCCGCCAGCGAGGCGCCTCAAGGGCCTGAACCCAGCACCAGCCCGAATCCTGCCACCGCTGAAACGCAGGCCACCGACGCCGGAACCGAACCAGCGACGCCCGCAACCGACATGCCTGCCGACACTGCGGCCAAGACTCCCGCCCAAACGCCACCCCCAACACAAGCCGAAGCGCCGGCAGACAGCGCGGGCGTCGAGATCCTCCCCCCGGGCGCCACAGGCGCCAGCGCCAGCACCCAGCCGCCACCGGTGTTGCTGCCGCCATCCACCTTGCTGCAATTCGACGTGACGGGCGAGGTGAAAAAATTCCACTACAGCGCCAGCGCCGAGCTGCTGTGGCGCCAGGACGGCGCGCGCTACGAGGCGCGCCAGCAGATCAAGGCCTTTTTGCTCGGCGCGCGCGGGCAGACCAGTGTCGGCAGCATCACGCCCCAGGGCCTGCGCCCGGAGCGCTTTGGCGACAAGGCGCGCAGCGAGCAGGCGGCGCATTTCGACTACGAGCGCCACGAGGTGATATTCAGCGCGAATACGCCACGCGCCACCATTGCCGCGGGAGCACAGGACAGGCTCAGCATCTTCATCCAGCTCGGCGCCATGCTGGCGGCGGCGCCCGAGCGTTACCCAAACGGCACGCAGATCAGCATGTTCACGGTGGGCGCGCGCAAGGCCGACCGCTGGAGCTTCCGCATCGAAGGGCCCGAAACCCTGGACTTGCCCGCCGGCAGCACGCCGGCCCTGAAGCTGGAGCGCGTGCCGCCCGCGGGCCAGCAGTACGAGCAGAAGGCGGAACTATGGCTGGGCACGGCGTTGCACTACCTGCCGGTGCGCATACGCCTGACGCAGGCCAACGGCGACTTTGTTGACCTGCTGCTCAGCGGCCATACCACGCCCTGAGGCGGATCGGCCTAGGGTTATCCCGTAAATTGATGCACAAGACTGCAGACCGCAGCTTTCCATGGAATACTGGCCCAATATTAGGTAGACCTTGAACTCCCGTCATGCGTTGTTATCTGATACCCATATCTTTAGGGAGATCGCGCCATGAAAATGCTCTACGACTCTGATTCGTTTGTGGTGGTGCACATGCTGCCGGACGCCGACATGAGCGACTCCAAGGAAAAGCCCGCCCTGCCGCCGCAGCTGATGCGCCACGGCTTCGAGATCGTGGACAAGCGCTCCGGCAAGGAGGTGTATCTCGACGGCTCGTGGGCCGAGCTGTTCCAGCAGCAGATCCTGGCCTGGCAGCGCGATACCCCCACCCAGGAAGAGGTTGAAGACACGCTGGACAGCTACATCGGACTGGCGCAGAATCCCGTCGTAGTGCATTGAGTTTCAGGGGCGTCAAGCCCCTTTGCGGCCCACCCCCGGTTGGCCGCCGCCCCGTGACAGGGGCACAGCGCGCCGTGGCCCCTCAAGCCACGGCGCCTTCGTTTTTGGGGCCGTATCAGCGTTTCATGGCGCCAGCTGCACGGGCTGACCCTCGCGGTTGAAGGGCAGATAGGCGCCGAAGGCGCCGGTCTTGACGGCCTCCACCATGCGCTGCAGCACCGCCTCGGCATCGGCCTCCGTCGGGGCCTTGCCGGGCTGGCCCGCAAGCGCTGCAGTGAAAACCAGGCGCCAGGGCCGATCCGCCTGCTCGAACTGCTGCGATTCTTGCAGCAGCACGGCGAACGACTCAAGCTCCTCGGGCAGCTTGTCCACGCACATCAGGGGCACCAGAACCCCACCCTCACCCTGGGCAAAGCGCGCGCGCTGCTCGGGCGTGGCGTCGCCCGGCAGCTCGGTGCCGGCAAAGACGAACAGCAGGCGCTGGCGTTCGCGTTGCGTGCGCGCGGCCTGCAGCAGGTCGTCAAAGTGATTGATCTCGCTCTGCATCGAAGTTTTCTCCCTCATTCATCCAGGGCTGCACGCCCCGGCCAGGCACCAGTGTGCCCACATACTGCGCCGGCAACGGCCGCAGGCGCGCCGGCTTGCGCGACTGCACCGTGCCGACGCTGACGAAACACTGGGCGCGCTCGCCATCGGCCAGCGCAAACAGCGCGCGCAACGCCCGCGACTGCAGCGCCTTGCCGCTGGTGAGCGCCGAGCCAAAACCCAGCGCCGTGGCCATGAGCAGCAGGTTCTGCACCGCGCAGCCGGCGGACAGCAGGCGCTCGCCCGGCGGTATGGCCGCATCGCCCCGGAGTTCATCGACCACCAGGAGCAGCAGCAGCGGGGCCCGAAAGGCCTTCTCGCGCGCCTGCTCCTGCTGCTCGGGCGTGGCGGCGGCATCGCGCTCGCGCAGCGCCTGGGCAAACGCCTCGCCCAGCGCCGCACGCGCGTTCTGCGGCACCAGCACGAAGCGCCAGGGCAGCAGGCAGCCATGATCGGGCGCCTGCCCGGCGGCGGCCAGCATGGCCTGCAGCTGATGTTCATTGGGCCCAGGCGCACCCAGGCGCTTGGGCAGTATGGTCTGGCGCGCCTGCAGCAGCGCGGCCACCAGGTCAACCGAAGCGATGTTCACCGAGGATTGCATGGTGCGTTCGGTATCTCAGAGGGTGAGAGGCAATTGCCCGTGCCCGAGGGGTGCGTCAAAACGCCCCCAATCGAGGCGCAAAACGCAGCCATAGCTCGGGCTATGGCGAGTATTTGCAACGAAGAGTGGGGGTGTTTTGGCGCGCAAAGCGGGCAT
>JAFEER010000003.1 GCA_018240985.1 Pseudomonadota bacterium | reverse complement strand
GTACAGGCGCTCGACGGCGCCGGCAATGGCATAGGTGCCGCCGCTGGTCAGCGCGTCGCTGGTGTTGGTGGGAAACAGTTTCACCTCGCCCGTGGGCACATGCAAGCCGGCGGTGCCGATCTCCAGCGCGCGCAGCATGATGCCGTGGCCGGGCACGATCAGGCCGCCCAGAAAGCGGCCCTCGGTATCCAGCGCCTCCACCGTCACGGCCGTTCCCACCATGGTCAGAATCAAGGGGCGGGCCGGGCCCTGGGCCAGCAGGTGGTGGCGCGCGCCGATCATGGCCACCCAGCGGTCGGCGCCCAGGCGCGAGGGGTGGTCGTAGCCGTTGACGACGCCGGCCTCCGCCTGCGCCGGCACGACCCAGCGCGCGGGCACGTCCCATAACTCCATCTGCTCGGCCACGCGGCGCTTGACGGGGTCACCCGCCACCACGCAGCCCAGCATGTGCGTGGGCGCGGGCAGATCCGCCCAGGCGCCCTCCGCCAGGCGCTCGATATGGTCTAGGAACTCGACGCCATGGGCGCGCAGTGCAGCGCCGGGCCGGGCCGCGTCGTACAGCGCCCATTTCAGGCGGGTATTGCCCACGTCGATGGCCAGAAATGTCATGGGGGCGGATTATCCAAAAGATTTGCCGCGCATGCCGCAGCGCGTGACGGAATGCGAAGAATTGTCAATGTCCGTTTTATACGCCCATATGGCCGTTACTATCATCCCCAAGATTTTGATTGCAACCATCAGGAGATGACCATGGGACTATTTTCCTTCATCAAGGAAGCCGGTGAAAAGCTGTTCGGCGGCAAGGACGCGCACGCGGCCAGCCCGTCGGCCGACCTCAACGCCCAGGCCGGCCAGGCCATTGCGACCTACATCGGCACGCAGAACCTGGGCGTGAGCGATCTGCAGGTGGCCTTTGACGGCGCCGCGGGCAAGGTCACGGTGGCCGGCGTGGCGCCCACCCAGGCCGCCAAGGAGAAGGTGACGCTGTGCTGCGGCAACGTGGCCGGCGTGACCGACGTGGACAACCAGATGTCCGTCACCAACCCCGAACCCGAGGCCCAGTACCACGACGTGGTGCGCGGCGACACGCTGAGCGCGATTGCCAAGAAGTTCTACGGCGACGCCAACAAGTACCCGGCGATCTTCGAGGCCAACAAGCCCATGCTGAGCCACCCGGACAAGATTTACCCGGGACAGAAGCTGCGCATTCCGGCGATTTGAAGAGGGTGAGTGGTGAGTGGTGAGTGGCTAGTGGTCACCACCACTTACCACTCACCACTCACCACTTACCACCCACCACTTACCACTCCCTAGCCCTGCCGCCACGGCAGGCCGTGGAAGCGCCAGCCGCCCCGGCGGTTGCGCTGGCCGTTGGCGTCGGCGTCGCCCTCGAAGCCTTCCAGGATGTTGTAGGCCTCCATGCCCAGCTCGGTGGCGCGGCGCGCCGCGGCGATGGAGCGCACGCCGCTGCGGCACAGCAG
>JAFEER010000039.1 GCA_018240985.1 Pseudomonadota bacterium | reverse complement strand
GATGTTCGGGCAGACGCTGGCGGACTTTCAGCTGACGCAGGCCGCGTTCGGGGACATGGCCACGGCCATCGACCAGAGCGCCCTGCTCACCTACCGGGCCGCGTGGGTGCGGGACGTGCAAAAGCGCGCCGCCACCGCGGAAACGGCGATGGCCAAAATGGCCGCCACCGAGTCGGCGCAGCAGGTGATAGACCGTGCGCTGCAAATGTTTGGCGGCCAAGGCGTGACCGTGGGCAATCCGCTCGAACGCCTGTACCGGGACATCCGTTCGCTGCGCATCTACGAAGGCGCGACCGAGGTGCAAAAGCTCATCATCAGCCGGGAGCTGCTGAAGCCCTTTGCGCGGCCTTGAGCCGGCGCTCTTGCCGCCAACAAAAAACCGGTGCCATGCACCGGTTTTTTGTTGGGGCGCTGGCGTTGCCGCCGCGCTATCAATCCGCCTGCTTGCGCAGGAAGGCCGGGATCTCCAGCTCGTCCATGCCGCCTGATGAAAGGGCATCCACACGCGCCGTGGCGGCCGTGCGGTTGGTGCGCCAGACGCTGGGCACCTGCATGTTGCCGTATTCGGCCTGGGCCGCTGCGCTGCCGATGACACCGCCGGGCATGCCCAGCGCGGCGCCTGCCATGGGCATCTGGTAGGCCACGTTGTCGGTACCGGTGCGCAGGCTGCCCTGCACCACCTGCATGGTCTGGCGGCGCGCGTTGGCGCGCGACAGGCCGGTAGCCACCACGGTGACGCGGATGTCGTCGCCCAGGCTGTCGTCGTAGGCGGCGCCGAAGATGACATGCGCGTCGGGCGAGGCGTAGGCGTTGATGGTGTTCATGGCCAGGCGCGACTCGGACAGTTTCAGGCTGCCCTTGCTGGCCGTGACCAGCACCAGCACGCCCTTGGCGCCCGACAGGTCAATGCCGTCGAGCAGCGGGCAGGCCACGGCCTGCTCGGCGGCGATGCGCGCGCGATCCGGGCCGCTGGCCGTAGCCGTGCCCATCATGGCCTTGCCGGGCTCGCCCATCACGGTACGCACGTCTTCAAAGTCCACGTTCACCTGGCCGTACTCGTTGATGATCTCGGCAATGCCGCCGACGGCGTTCTTGAGCACGTCGTTGGCATGGGCAAAGGCCTCGTCCTGGGTGATGTCGTCGCCCAGCACGTCGAGCAGCTTTTCGTTCAGCACCACGATCAGCGAGTCAACGTTGGCCTCCAGCTCGGTCAGGCCCTCGTCGGCGTTCTTCATGCGCCGGCCGCCCTCCCAGTCGAAGGGTTTGGTGACCACGCCCACGGTCAGGATGCCCATCTCCTTGGCGATGCGCGCGATCACGGGCGCGGCGCCCGTGCCCGTGCCGCCGCCCATGCCGGCCGTGATGAACAGCATGTGCGCGCCGGCAATCGCCTGGCGGATGTCTTCCTGTGCGGCATCGGCGGCCTCGCGGGCCTTCTCGGGCTTGCTGCCGGCGCCCAGGCCGTTGCTGCCCAGCTGGATGGTGCGGTGCGCGCTGCTGCGCGACAGCGCCTGCGAATCGGTGTTGGCGCTGATGAACTCCACGCCCTGCACGCTGCGCGAGATCATGTGCTGCACGGCGTTGCCGCCGCCGCCGCCGACGCCGATCACCTTGATCTGCGTGCCCTGGTTGAACTCTTCGGACTCAATCATTTCGATGGTCATGATGCTGCTCCTGTAACTAATCTGTGATGTGCAATTGCCAAAAATGGATGCTTGTTGTTATGACGCGTGATCCCTCCAGGGGGCGGGGCCGTGCTTCGCCATCGGCCCCGTTTTCGGCGCGGCGGCCCGGCACGGGCCAGCCAAAGCAGTGGGGTGCTCATGTCAGAAGTTCCCCACGATGAAGTCCTTGAAGCGGCCGAACGCCGTCTTCACCGAGCCGCTCTTGGCCGCCACCTTGAAGCCGCGCAGGCGCGCCAGCCGCGCCTCTTCCAAGAGGCCCATGACGGTGGCGGCGCGCGGCTGGGCGATCATGTCGGCCAGCGCGCTCGAATACTTGGGAATGCCGCGGCGCACGGGTTTCAGGAAGATGTCCTCGCCCAGCTCCACCATGCCCGGCATGACGCAGCTGCCGCCGGTGAGCACGATGCCCGATGACAGCACCTCCTCGTAGCCCGACTCGCGGATCACCTGCTGCACCAGCGAAAAAATCTCCTCCACGCGCGGCTCGATGACGCCGGCCAGTGCCTGCTTGGACAGCATGCGCGGGCTGCGGTCGCCCAGGCCGGGCACCTCCACCTGCGCCTCGGGGTCGGCCAGCAGCTGCTTGGCGTAGCCGCTTTCCACCTTGATGTCCTCGGCGTCCTTCGTTGGCGTGCGCAGCGCCATGGCGATGTCGCTGGTGATCAGGTCGCCGGCGATCGGCAGCACCGCCGTGTGGCGGATGGCGCCGCCGGTGAAGATGGCCACGTCGGTCGTGCCGGCGCCGATATCGACCACCGCCACGCCCAGCTCGCGCTCGTCGTCGGTCAGCACGGCCTGGCTGCTGGCGAGCGGGTTCAGCATCAGCTGCTCGACCTCCAGGCCGCAGCGGCGCACGCACTTGATGATGTTCTCGGCCGCGCTCTGGGCGCCGGTGACGATGTGGATCTTGGCCTCCAGGCGCATGCCGCTCATGCCGATGGGCTCCTTCACGTCCTGCCCGTCGATCACGAATTCCTGCGGCTCCACCAACAAGAGGCGCTGGTCGCTGGAGATGTTGATGGTCTTGGCGGTCTCGACCACGCGGGCCACGTCGGCGGGCGTGACCTCCTTGTCCTTGACCGCCACCATGCCGGTGGAATTCAGCCCCCGAATATGGCTGCCGGTGATGCCGGTGTAGACGCGCTGGATCTTGCAGTCGGCCATCAGCTCGGCCTCTTTCAGCGCCTGCTGGATGCTCTGCACCGTGGCGTCGATGTTCACCACCACGCCGCGCTTGAGGCCGTTGGAGGGCGCCACGCCCAGGCCGGCGAGCTTGAGCTCGCCGCCGGGCAGCACCTCGGCCACCACGGCCATGACCTTGGCCGTGCCTATGTCCAGCCCCACCACCACGTCTTTGTACTCTCTTGCCATAGTTTTCAGTCCTGCCCTCGGTTGTTCTTTGCCGCTGCGCGCGCACGTGCCGCCGCCGCGCGCGCGGCCGCTGCGGCCTGGCGTTCGGCCGCCTTCTGCATCGCCAGCCGCTGCGGCTCGTCGGCCGCGGTGGTGACGCCCCGCAGGCGCAACGCATAGCCGCCGTCGTAGCGCAAATCGGCGTATTCCAGTTTCTCCACGCTGCGCCCCTGCTGCTGCGCCACGGTCGCCAAGGTGGTCACGAAGCGCTGCGCGCGCTCCTGCACCTCCTGCTGCGTACCAGCGCCCAGCTGCAGCACGGCGCCGCTGGCCAGGGTGACGCGCCAGGCGCCATGGCCCGAAAGCTCCAGCTGCTGCATGGGCGAACCCAGCGGTTCCAGCACGGGGGCGAGGCGCCGCGCCAGCTGCAGCAGCTCGGCCGAACGCTCGGGCGCGCCCAGGAGGCGCGGCAGGCCGTCGTCATCCACCTCGTCGGCATCGGCCTCGAAGACATTGCCCTGGCTGTCCACCAGCGTGGCGCTGCCCTCCGGCCCCCAGAACGCGGCCACGTCATGCTCCTTGAGCTGCACGCGCAGGCCGCTGGGGAATTCGCGCCGCACCTGGGCGCTCTGCACCCAGGGCACCTGCTCGAAGGCCTGGCGCGCCGACTCCAGATTCACGGTGAAAAAATTGCCCTTGAGCAGCGGCAGCACGTTGGCGCGCAGGCTCATGGCACTGGTGTGCGCCAGGTCCCCCTCGACGGCGATATGCCCGATGGAAAACGCCGGCTGGCGCAGCAGCCAGGCACCGCCTGCCGCCAGCACGCCCAGGGCGCAGCCCAGGAGCAAGACCGTGGCGGTCATGTTCATGACGCGTACGTCCAGCGGTGCGGGCAGCGTGGCGGCGTTCATGCGTGCTCCTGCGCCCCTGCCGCCGCGCCCCGGCCCTGCAGCGCATCCAGCGAGGCACTGGCCAGGATGCGCAGGCACAGCTCGGGATAGCTGATGCCGCTGGCCTTGGCGGCCATGGGCACGAGGGAGTGGCCGGTCATGCCGGGCGAGGTGTTGATCTCCAGCAGGAAGGGCTTGCGGTCGCCCTTGCGGATCATGATGTCGGCGCGCGCCCAACCGCGGCAACCCAGGGTGCGGAAGGCCTGCACGACCAGGCGCTGGATCTCGCGCTCCTCCGCATGCGGCAGGCCGCTGGGGCAGTGGTATTGCGTGACGTCGGTGAAGTACTTGTTCTGGTAGTCGTAGTTGCCCTCAGGCGCCACGATGCGGATCACCGGCAGTGCATGCGCGCCCGCGCCCTGGCCCAGCACCGGGCAAGTGGTCTCGTCGCCGTCGATGAACTGCTCGCACAGCACCTCGGGGTCGTGCTGCGCGGCCAGCAGATAGGCCTGTTCGCACTGGCCCAGCGAGGTCACCTTGGTCAGGCCGATGGTGGAGCCCTCGCGCGAGGGCTTGACGATCATGGGCGTGCCCAGCTCGGCAAAGGCCTGTGCCGTCTCGGCGCTGCTGGAGACGAGGCGCCAGTCCGGCGTGCTCAATCCCTCGAAGCGCCAGATGCGCTTGGTCATGATCTTGTCCATGGCGATGCTGGACGCCATGACGCCGGGGCCGGTGTAGGGAATGCCGAGCAGCTCCAGCGCCCCCTGCACCGTGCCGTCCTCACCATGGCGGCCATGCAGGGCGATGAAGCAGCGGTTGTAGCCGTGGGTCTTGAGCTCGGACAGGTCGGCATGCGCCGGGTCGAAGGCATGGGCATCGACGCCGCAGGCGCGCAGCGCCTGCAGCACGCCACCGCCGGACATGAGCGAGACCTCGCGCTCGGACGAGGTGCCGCCCATGAGCACCGCCACCTTGCCCAGCGCCTTTACGTCAATCTTCAGGTCTTTTTGGCTCATTGCGCCCGTCCTTCCTGCGCTTGCAGCTCTTGTTTTTGCAGTAACTCAACCACCTTGGCAGGCACGTTGCCGATGGAGCCCGCGCCCATGCACAGCACCACGTCGCCGCCCCTGGCGCCGGCGGCGATGCGCAGGGGCATGTCGGCCACGTCGTCGATGAACACCGGCTCCACAGTCCCGGCCACGCGCAGCGCACGTGCCATGGATCGACCATCGGCGGCGACTATGGGCGCCTCGCCCGCGGCGTAGACCTCGGTGAGCAGCACGGCGTCGGCGCTGCCCAGCACCTTGACGAAGTCCTCGAAGCAGTCGCGCGTGCGGCTGTAGCGGTGCGGTTGGAAGGCCAGCACCAGGCGCCGGCCGGGGAAGGCGCCGCGCGCGGCCGCCAGCGTCGCCGCCATCTCCACCGGGTGGTGGCCATAGTCCTCGATCAGGGTGAAGCTGCCGCCGCCCTGTGCGGGCTGCTCGCCATAACGCTGGAAGCGCCGCCCCACGCCCTTGAAGCCGGCCAGCGCGCGCAGCACGGCTGCGTCGTCGATCTCCAGCTCCACCGCCACGGCGATCGCTGCCAGGGCGTTGAGCACGTTGTGCTCGCCGGCCAGGTTGAGTTCCACCTCCAGGTCGGGCAGCGTGATGCCGTTGCGCCGCTGCACGGTGAAGCACATGCGGCCGGCGTCGGCGCGCACGTTCACGGCGCGCACCTGGGCGTCCTCGGCAAAGCCATAGCTGGTCACGGGGCGCGCCACCTGGGCCAGGATCTCGCGCACGCCGGGGTTGTCCACGCACAGGATGGCCGCGCCGTAGAACGGCATGCGGTGCAGAAAATCCACGAAGGCCTGCTTCAGGCGGCCGAAGTCGTGGCCATAGGTCTCCATGTGGTCGGCGTCGATGTTGGTGACCACGGCCATCACGGGCAGCAGGTTCAAAAACGAGGCGTCGGACTCGTCGGCCTCGACCACGATGTACTCGCCCTGGCCCAGGCGCGCATTGGCGCCCGCGCTGTTGAGCTTGCCGCCGATGACGAAGGTGGGATCGAGCCCGGCCTCGGCCAGCACGCTGGTCACCAGGCTGGTGGTCGTCGTCTTGCCATGCGTGCCGGCAATGGCGATGCCGCGCTTGAGGCGCATCAGCTCGGTCAGCATGAGGGCGCGCGGCACGACGGGAATCTTGCGCTCGCGCGCCGCCAGCACCTCGGGGTTGTCGGCCTGCACCGCGGTGGAGGTGACCACGGCGTCCGCCCCCTGCACATGGGCCGCGGCGTGGCCCACGAAGGTCTGTATGCCCAGAGCCTGCAGGCGCTGCAGCGTGCTGCTGTCGGCCAAGTCTGAGCCCGAGATCTGGTAGCCCAGGTTGTGCAGCACCTCGGCGATGCCGCTCATGCCGGCGCCGCCCAGGCCGACGAAGTGGATGTGACGAATGGCGTGTTTCATGAGGCCAACTCCTCACAGGCGGAAACCACCTCACGGGTGGCCTGGGTTTTTTGCATGGTTTTAGCCTTCAGCGCCCGCTCCAGAAGCGCAGGACGCTGCATATTCAGTAGCATGTCGGCAAGGCCGCGGGCGGTCAGATCGGCCTGCGGCAGCAGCCAGCCGGCGCCCGCATCGACCAGGAAGCGGGCATTGGTGGTCTGGTGGTCGTCCACCGCATGCGGAAACGGCACGAACACCGCCGCCGCGCCGACGGCGGCGATCTCGGTGACGGTGCTGGCGCCGGCGCGGCAGACGATGACGTCGGCGGCGGCAAAGGCGGCGGCCGTGTCGTCGATGAAGGGGGTGAGCTCGGCCTGCACGCCGGCGGCATGGTAGTTGGCGCGAAGTGCATCGATCTGCGCCGCGCCGCTCTGGTGCGTGACCTGCGGGCGCTCTGCCTCGGGCATCAGCGCCAGCGCCTGCGGCACGATGTCGTTGAGGGCGCGCGCACCCAGGCTGCCGCCGACGACCAGCAGCTGGAGCGGCCCGCTGCGCCCGGCAAAGCGCTCGGCCGGGTCAGCCTGCTGCGTGAACGCGGCGCGCAGCGGGTTGCCCACCCATTGCCCCTTCTTGAACACGCCGGGGAAGGCCGTGAAGATGCGATCCGCCATGCCGGCGAGCACGCGGTTCGCCATGCCGGCGACCGAGTTCTGCTCATGCAGCACCAGCGGCTTGCCCGCCGCCACGGCCATCACGCCGCCGGGGAAGGTGACGTAGCCGCCCAGGCCCAGCACCACATCCGGCTTGACGCGCCGCACTACGGCCAGCGCCTGCCAGAAGGCGCGCAGCAGCTTCAGTGGTAGGAAGGCCAGCGTGAGCAGGCCCTTGCCGCGCACGCCGGAAAAGTCGATGGTCTCCAGGGGAATGCCCTGCTGGGGAACGATGCGCGACTCCATGCTGCCGGGCGTGCCCAGCCAGTGCACGCGCCAGCCGCGCGCGGCCAGTTCCTGGGCCACGGCCAGGCCCGGGAAGATATGGCCGCCGGTGCCGCCGGCCATGATGAGGGCGGTCTTTGGCATGCTCATACGCGGCCTCCGCGCATGAGCAGTTTGTTCTCGTAATCGACTCTAAGGACGACGGCGATGGCCACCAGGTTCATCAAGATCGCCGAGCCGCCAAAGCTCATCAGCGGCAGCGTCAGCCCCTTGGTGGGCAGCGCGCCCAGGTTCACGCCCATGTTGATGAATGCCTGGAAACCCATCCACACGCCCACGCCCTGGGCCACCAGGCCGGAGAACACGCGATCCAGCGCGATCGCCTGGCGGCCGATCTGCATGATGCGGCGCGTGAGCCACAGGAACAGAACGATCAGCACCAGCACGCCCATCAGGCCAAACTCCTCGCCAATCACGGCGAGCAGGAAGTCGGTGTGCGCCTCGGGCAGCCAGTGCAGCTTTTCCACGCTGCCCCCTAAGCCCACGCCGAAGATCTCGCCGCGGCCGATGGCGATCAGCGAATGCGACAGCTGGTAGCCCTTGCCCAGGGCATGGGCCTCGCTGAACGGATCGAGGTAGGCAAAGATGCGCTCGCGCCGCCAGGGGCTGGTCATGACCATCATGGCGAAGGCGCCCACG
>JAFEER010000038.1 GCA_018240985.1 Pseudomonadota bacterium | reverse complement strand
GGCGGCGGCGATCTGGGCGTGGAGTTGGCGGGCAAGCGCCTCGGTGGGGTTGGTCATAATTTGCGGTTTTGCGCGCGCGGCCGGGTGGCGCGGCGGGCATTGTATTTTCGGCCATCGCAGGGAAGCAGCACATGAGCAACACCGACTGGGTTCTGGTCACGGGCGCCGCGCACCGCCTGGGCCGCGAGACGGCCCTGGCCTTTGCCGACGCGGGCTGGAACGTGATCTGCCACTACCGCATGTCGCTGGCCGGCGCACAGGACACCCAGGCGGCGGTGCGCGCCCTGGGGCGCGAATGCCTGCTGGCCCCGGCCGACCTGGCCGACCCCGATGCCGCCACGCAGTTGCTGCAGCAATGCCTGCAGCTCACTGGCACGGCACCGCGCTGCATCGTGAACAACGCCTCCATCTTCGAGGCCGACGATGCGCGCACGGCCAGCGCCGACGCGCTGCTGCGGCATTTCCAGACCAACACCGCCACGCCGCTGTTGCTGGCCAATACGCTGCACAACTGGGTGCTGGCGCAGAACATGCCGGCGCACGGGCGCTACAGCGTGGTGCATGTGCTGGACCAGAAGGTGCACAACCTGAACCCCGACTATTTCTCCTACACCGTGAGCAAGCTGGCGCTGGAGCGCAGCGTGGCGCTGCAGGCCCAGGCGCTGGCGCCGCAGGTGCGCGTGTGCGGCCTGTCGCCGGGGCTGATCTACCTGAGCGGCCCGCAGACGCAGGACAACTTCGACCGCGCGGCCCAGGTGAACCTGCTGCGCCAGCCCATCAACCCCGCCGAGGTGGCGCGCTGCGCCCTGTTCATTGCCGGCAACACCAGCCTGAACGGCTGCACACTGCAGGCCGACAACGGCCAGCACCTGGTGCCCCTGGAGCGCGACGTGATGTTTGTCATAGAGGAAAATTTGCGCCCATGAATTCCATCCTGCTTGCCTTTGGCGCCCTGGACGCGCGCCTGGCCACGGAGTGCCGGGCGCTGAGCCTGCGCCGCCACGAGGTGCCGGTGCGCATCGGCGTGCACGACCACGAGCGCCAGGGCGCGCAGCGCATGTGGTTCGACGTGGATCTGTGCGTCAAGCTGACCCAGGCGCCGGCGGCGCGCGACCATATCTCGCAGACGCTGGACTACGACTTTGTGCGCGACGTGATCGCGCGCGAGGTCGGCGGCCAGCACCATGAGCTGCAGGAGTCGCTGTGCGACGCCATCGCCACGGCCCTGTTGCACAACCCCGAGGTGCACGCCGTGCGCGTGGCCACGCGCAAGCCCGACATCTACCCCGACAGCGCCTCCATTGGCGTGGAGCGGGTTTGCGTCAAGCCCTGGTAAACACAAAGCCGTGACCGAAACTTCTTATCATTCGCGCCCTAGTACAGGTCAACAGGCGCTCACCCTCACCGGCCTGCGCTTCAACGCCAACCTGGGCATCCTGGATCACGAAAAGGCCGCGCCGCAGCCGATCCAGGTGGATGCCGAGCTCAACCTCGGCCCGCAGCCGCTGGCGCCGCACGACGACGACATCCGCCATGTGCTGGACTACCGCAAGGTGCGCCAGATCATCATCGACGAATGCACGGCCGAGCATGTGAACCTGCTGGAGAGCCTGATCGGCAAGCTGGCGCAGCGCCTGCTGCAGCTGCCCGGCGTGCAGGGCGTGCGCGTCAAAATCGCCAAATTGGAAATCTTTGAAGACTGCGAAGTCGCCATTCGCGTCGAAACCGGACAGTGGTAAACACCCCATGAACACTATGAACGATGCCGCCATAAGCAGTGCCGCCCATTGGGCCGGCGAAGACGCCGCAACCGACAACCGCAAGGCCGAGCGCGAGCAGGTCAAACTCGAAAAGCGCCTGTGCCGCGAGGTCGGCCGCGCCATTCTTGACTTCAACATGATCGAGGAAGGCGACCGCATCATGGTCTGCATGTCCGGCGGCAAGGACAGCTACACCCTGCTGGACATTCTGCGCAAGCTGCAAAAACGCGCCCCGGTCAAGTTCGACATCGTCGCCGTCAATCTGGATCAGAAGCAGCCCGGCTTCCCGGAGCATGTGCTGCCCGACTATTTCAAGAGCATTGGCATCGAGTACCACATCGAGAACCAGGACACCTACAGCGTCGTCAAGCGCGTGGTGCCCGAGGGCAAGACCACCTGCAGCATGTGCAGCCGCCTGCGCCGCGCGATTCTGTATTCGGTGGCCGATCGCCTGGGTTGCACCAAGCTGGCCCTGGGCCACCACCGCGACGACATCGTCGCCACGCTGCTCTTGAACCTGTTCTACGGCGGGCGCATGAAGGGCATGCCGCCCAAGCTGGTCAGCGACGACGGCAAGCATGTGGTGATCCGCCCGCTGTGCTATGTGCCCGAGAAGGACACGGCGCGCTGGGCCGAGTACCAGCAGTTCCCCATCATCCCCTGCAACCTGTGCGGCAGCCAGGAAGGCCTGCAGCGCGTGGTGGTGGGCGAGATGATGCGCGACTGGGACAAGAAGCACCCGGGCCGCATCGAAAGCATGCTGCGCGCCATGGGCCATGTGGTCACCACGCACCTGATGGATCCGCAGCTGCACGACTTCAAGAACGCCAAGGCGACGGGCATTGCCGACCCCAATGGCGACACCGCCTTTGACGAGGATGAGCTGCCCATGCCGCTGCAGGTGGTACGCACGCGCGCGAGCGAAGTGGCATAGTGCAAAAGTAGTCCCCCGCCACGGAGGTTCACCATGCCTTGGTCACGCCTTACCACTGTTTTGCTGCTGGCTGCGGCCGCGCTGCTCGCCGGCTGCGCCGGCCCGCGCCTGGTCAAGAGCGACGTCACCAGCTACTCCACCCTGAGCGCGCTGCCCAGCCCGCCCACCTACCGCGTCGAGCGCCTGCCGTCCCAGCAGGTGCAGGCCGCCGCCTTCAACGCCATCGAGGCGCAGGCCGAGGCCGCACTGGCCCGCGTCGGCCTGCGCCGCGATGACGCCAACCCGCGCCTGATCGCACAGCTGGGCGCCGAGGGCGGCTACGCCATGCCGCGCAACTGGTCGTATTGGGGGCCCGATCCCTTCTACGGCCCCTGGGGTTACGGCTACGGCCCGCGCTGGGGCATGGGCTGGATGGACGCCCCGCCCACGCTGTACCACCGCAAGGTCAGCCTGGTGCTGCGTGATGCGGCGACGCAGCAGGTGGTGTACGAGACCTCGGCCACCTATGAAGACGTGTGGACGCGCGACCCGGCCATCTACGGCGTGCTGTTCGACCAGGCGCTGACCGGTTTTCCGCGGCCGCCGCAGGGGCAGCGCAGCGTCAGCACGGAGGTGCTGCCGGCCACGGCCCAGCCTGTGGCGCCAGCAGCGCCCGCCGCGCCGGCAGCCCCGGCAGCGGCACCGGGCGCCGCACAGTAGTTTGCAAAACCAAACATTCGCGCGCGCCACGCCGTGATAAGGTGGTTTTTGCACACCATCACTTGCAAGGAACATCCATGAAGAACATCACCCTCCCCGCCCTGCTGCTAGCCTGCCTGTGCGGCCTGGGCCTGAATGCCCAGGCGGCCGGACTGGGCGACACATTGCGCGGCCAGGTGGGCGGCGCCGGCGGCAGCTCATCGGGCCTGGGCGGCGCGCTGGGCGGGGCCATGGGCGGCGGCGCTGACATGTCCGCCCTGTCCGCCATGGGCCTGACCAGCTCGGGCACCGCCAGCAACGCCGCCGGCGTGATCACCTACTGCATGAAGAACAACTACCTGAACGCCGACAAGGCGGGGCAGGTGAAGAACCAGCTGCTCGGCAAGATGGGCCTGGGCCAGAAGGAAGAGCCCAAGGACGAGGGCTATATGAGCGGCCTGTCGGGCATGGTGACGGGATCGGGCGGCAAGAGCTTCAGTCTCGACAAGGTCAAGGGCGACCTGAAGGAAAAGGCCTGCGACTACGTGCTGGACAACGCCAAGTCGCTGCTCTGAGAGCGTGAGAGGCAAGGCCGCCATGCAAGCCACCCGCATCATCGCCGTGCGCCACGGCGAGACCGCCTGGAACGTGGACACGCGCATCCAGGGCCACCTGGACATTCCGCTCAACGACACCGGCCGCTGGCAGGCGCGCCAGCTCGGGCAGGCGCTGGCAGAAGAATCCGTCGCCGCCATCTACAGCAGCGACCTGCAGCGCGCCTACGCCACGGCCCAGGCCGTGGCGCACAGCACGGGCGCGCCGCTGGCGCGCGAGCGCGGCCTGCGCGAGCGCGGCTTTGGCAGCTTCCAGGGCCGCACCTTCGGGCAGATCGAGAGCGAAACACCCGAGCAGGCACTGCGCTGGCGCAAGCGGGATCCGCACTTCGTGCCCGATGGCGGCGGCGAGTCGCTCGTCATGCTGCGCGAGCGCATCGCCTGCACCGTGGATGAACTGGCGGCGCGCCACCGCGGCCAGCAGATCGTGCTGGTGGCGCATGGCGGCGTGATGGACGTGCTGTACCGCCTGGCCACGCGCGTGGACTTGCAGGCGCCGCGCACCTGGCAGCTGACCAACGCCGCCATCAACCGACTGCTGTGGACTGGCGACAACGGCCTGACGCTGGTGGGCTGGGCCGACACCCAGCACCTGGAGACCAGCAGCCGCGATGAAATCCACTCCTGAGGCCCTCATCGGCCAGGGTGTGGAGCACATAGACACCCCGGCGGCCGTCATCGACCTGGACGCCATGGAGCGCAACATCGCGCGCATGGCCGGCTTTGCGCGCCAGCACGGCATGCGCTGGCGCCCGCACGCCAAGCTGCACAAAAGCGCCGAGATCGCCCTGCTGCTGGAGGCCGCCGGCGCCTGCGGCCACTGCGTGCAAAAGCTGTCCGAGGCCGAGGCCCTGGCCGCCGGCGGCGTGCGCGACCTGTTCATCAGCAACGAGGTCATCGCGCCGCACAAGCTGCTGCGCGTGGCGCGGCTTGCCGCCGAGCTGGCCGCGCACGGCGGGCGGCTCTCCATCGCCGTGGACAGCCTGGAGGGCATCACCGGCCTGGCCGCCGCCATGGCCGCCATGGCCGCGATGGGCAGCGATGCGGACATCGACGTGTTGGTCGAGATCGACGTCGGCCAGGGCCGCTGCGGCGCCGCGCCGGGCCCCGAGGCCGCCGCCCTGGCGCTGGCCGTGGCCGCCCACCCGTATTTGCACTTTGCCGGACTGCACGCCTACCACGGCGGTGCCCAGCACCTGCGCAGCGTGGTCGAGCGCCGCGCCGCCATCGCCCAGGCGGCGCAGGCCGCCGCCGACACACGCGCGCTGATCGAGGCCGCCGGCCTCAGCGTGCCCCTCATCACCGGCGCCGGCACCGGCACCCTGGTGCACGAGGCCACCAGCGGCGTGTACGGCGAGCTGCAGGCCGGCTCGTTTTTGGTCATGGACGCGGACTACGCCGCCAATGAACAAGACGCCGCCCAGCCCGCCTTCGAGCACGCGCTGTTCATCAAGACCCAGGTGATCTCGGCCCGCCCCAGCCACGCCGTCTGCGACGCCGGCCACAAGAGCCACGCCATCGACAGCGGCCTGCCGCTGGTGCACGGCCTGCCACTGCGCTACGCCAACGGCGGCGACGAGCACGGCATCCTCTACGCCGCGAGCCCTGATGCCCAGCTGCCCGCGCTGGGCGACACGCTGTGGCTCGTCCCCGGCCACTGCGACCCCACGGTGAACCTGCACGACCAGCTGATCGGCGTGCGCGGCGGGCTCGCGCAAGGCGTGGTGGAACGCATCATCCACGTGGATGCGCGCAGGGCGGTGACGTAAGCGCCAGGCAAGGCCACCGGCGCCATCACAACAACGCAGCCGCAGCATCCATTTGCGCGTGCTCGAAAGCGGGCGCGAAATCTTCCAACTCGTCCGCCCGCAGCCCCACCCCTGGCGCTTGCGCCAGCCGCCGCCATTGGCGCACCGACGCAACCACCTCCCCCAGCACCGCCAAGGCCTGGGAGCTGTCCAGCGCAAAGTAAGCAGCGCGCGCCAGCAGCATGGCCGCGTCGGTGATGGGGCCGTCCTGCTCCGACAGCCAGGTTTTGGATTCGCGCTCCTTGTCGGGGAAGGGGTTCAGGTCAAACGCCGGGGCCAGCCGCCACTGCCCGTGCGCGACATGCAAAAAACCATGGTTCTGCAGGTGGTCATCGACATTGGTGATGAGCAGATTGAACAGCAGCCGCCGCCAAAGCTGACGCACATCTTCTGTTGGCGCATGGCCGTGGGAGCGAATGGCGTCGGCAATTTCGGTATAGCTGCGCTCCTGCTCGCGCGAGGCTTGCAGCAGCGACGCTGCCGATTGATAGGGAATGCGGCCCCCCGAGCCGTCGCGGTCAAACCGCCCGATCACGGCCACCGGCACCTGTTCGCTGCCACGGCCGCGCAGCACCACGCGCGCAGGGGCCGCGTCAATGCCCGCCAGTGTCGCCAGCCGCAACGCCAGCACCTCGCCGCGCGTCACGCTGCGCTCGTCCTGCACGCTGGGAAATTTGCCGATGGCCAAGCTGCCATCTTCATCCACCAGAGTGCACTTGGGGCGCATACCGCCGAGCGACGTACCTTTGCCCTGCAAGTAGCGCAAGTCCTCCAGCGTTTCCTGCCCGCGCTCCACCGCACGGCTGGCTTGGAAGATGTGCTCCAGCTCGATCAAGGGCGGCGTGCTGCGCTGGCCCTGGGCCACCGTGCGCTGCCAAGCACCGTCTGCGCTGCCCAGCCGCAATGCGCCGACACGGCTGAAGTCATCCACTGCCAGCAGATAGTCCAATTCGGTCAATGCGGGCAGCTGCGGGTTGACCCGACGGCGCTTGGCATGGTCGCGGGCGACGACGCGCCGCCCCCAGGCGTCCGGCGCGGTATCGGCGATCGCGCCGTGAAAAACCGAATCGTGCGCACTTACCGCCTTGTGTGCCTGGTAGCCCGGCAGCAACTGCAAATCCGCCGACACGTTGAAACGCGCAGCACTTTTCAGCCAGTCCTGGCCATAGGCAAAAGCGCAATACTCGCGCCGCCCCTGCCGGACATATACCATCGTGCCCAGCGGCAGCCCCGCTTGGCCGATGCCAACCTGAATCTCTTGGCGCACGGTGGTGGGCTGCACCATCACAGCGCTCCCGAAGGGCTACCGGACTTGCTGCGCACCCGCTTGGGCAGATGCTCATCCATCAGCGCCAGGCCGATGTCGTCCTTGGGCGTATCCAGCAGATGTTCCAGCGCCTGGATCTCACCAAACACATGCAGCGCACGGGCAAAGAAATGGATGGGCACGCGCGCATCGCCCTTTTCCATACGGCGCACCGTGGACAGCGACGCGCCCATGCGCTCGGCCAGCGAAGCCTGCGAGATGTGGCGACGCCGGCGCGCCAAGGACAGGTCGGTGCCGAGCTTGAGCAGGGCGCGTTCGACTGCTAGAGGAATCGTGGATGGCAATTTAAGCATTCCATTTGGAATATTAAAATTCCATTAACAGTTCCAATGGAGCTTTTATATCATTTTTGGCTTGCTACGCTACTTGTGGCTGCATGGGGTGCGCATCCAGAACGGTCTGTGGCAGCGTTTCATGATCGCGGAAAAATCCAGCCTTCAGGCCGTGGAAGACGTCAACTCGTTGAGCAGATCGGGGTGGCGATCCAACAGCTGGAACAACTTGACCAAGGCCAATGGCGGCTTGGTCTTGCCGTTCTCGTAGCGCGAAAAGGCATTGATTCCGCCGCCAAAGAGCTCAGCGGCCTCGCGCTGGTCAAGGCCAAGCTTCTTGCGCACATTCATGATGAAGCCAGGATCGACGATGGCCGCGTTCACCTGCTTGGAAAAGGCACGCATCTCGCGCATGACGCGATTCGACTCTGCCGCGTCCAAGATCGACTCAGCGCATGCAGGGCAGAAGTCGCCCGTCACCGCTGCAATGACGGTAGTTTCACCTTTATAGGTATAGGGCAAGTCGCGGGTGTCGTGGATCAACTCCGCCGCGCCGCACACAGGACATTTCATCGTCATAGCTCCTTGAAGGACACAATCAGCACGTCAGCTATCACCGTCAGCTTCAGGTACACGTCGCCCGCCTGCGTGCTTGGGCGGTAAACGTCCTGCCATACCGTGTGATCGGCATGGGTGGTCATGCTCTTGTAGAAGTCCGCCGGGGTCAGCGCCAACACCACGTCCAACATGTCGGAGAAGCTGAACCCCAACTCATTTGCACCGGTACGCGCCGCGTGCGTGGTGCGTACCTTGCCTGCCTCGACCAAGGCTTTGATGGCCGGCAGCTTGCAATGCGGCGTTCGTTTCTCCATGGATGGAATTTAACCTAATTGGTTTAATTTGGCAAGTTGGTTAGCGTGAAATATCAGGTGACTCCGACTTATCAATAGGCAAACGCTGACCACCCCGACCCGCCGCCATTCCACGCTGATGGTGGACACGTTGGCCACTAGTTGAACGTCACTCCCGACACGCGGGCAAGGTGCCTGTCACCGGCTGCAACGCTGTCCATGATGGGAATGGAATCACTGTCCACCATCATTGGATACGCAGCAATCGATGATTTCCACATCGGCCGGCCAGTCCTTTCTCGCCCAGAAAAAACACACACGCCACTGGTCGTTGATACACATGTAGTGCTGCCTCTGGCGGTCACCCGTCAACGGCACCAGCCGGTAGCCAGGCGGGTTGCGCAAAAAATCCAAGCGGCGGTCACATCCGGGCACCAGCTTGTTTTCCGCTGGTAAGTAAGCGCCCCGGACGTACTGCGGTGCCATTTGGGGCACCTTCCCATAAGACGAAAGGCCGCATGTAGCGGCCTTTCCATTTGGTGCATCTTTCAGCTTGTTAGCGTCCAGAGCGCATATCCCAATCGTGTAACGTGGTGGATCATACCACCTCATGTTACAAACGAGAGCAATCATTGCAGGGAGGACACATGGGAACAATGCGTTACCGACTGGCACTGGACTTGGGCAGCACGTCGCTGGGCTGGGCCATGGTTCGGCTGAAAGACGATCAACCCGCAGCCGTCATCAAGGCCGGCGTGCGCATCTTCAGTGACGGCCGAAATCCGAAGGACGGTGCGTCGCTGGCCGTGAGCCGTCGTACGGGGCGCGCCATGCGCCGTCGCCGCGACCGCCTGCTCAAGCGCAAAAATCGCATGGCGGCGTTGTTGGTGCAACACGGCTTCTTTCCCGACGATATGGAGCAACGCAAAGCACTGGAGCCGCTGAACCCCTACGAGCTGCGCGCCAAGGGGCTGGATTCGCCACTGAGCCCTGCCGAATTCGCCCGGGCGCTGTTCCACATCAACCAGCGGCGCGGCTTCAGGAGCAACCGCAAGACCGACAAGAAGGACAACGACAGCGGCGCACTGAAAACGCCATCAGCGCACTGCGCCAGCAACTCGACTCCACCGGACTGAACGGCAAAGCACGCACAGTCGGCGAACTGCTGTGGCGGCGCATGCAGGCGGGAACCGGCGTGCGCGCACGCTACCGCGAACAACGGGTGGCAAAAGACGACGGCAAGACCCGCATCGACAAGAGCTACGACCTGTACATCGACCGCGCCATGATCGAGACTGAGTTCGATGCGCTGTGGGCCAAGCAGGCAGCATTCAACCCGCAGCAGTTCAATGACGCGGCACGCATCGCTCTGAAAGATTGCCTGCTGCACCAGCGCCCGCTCAAACCCGTCAAGCCCGGTCGCTGCACCCTGCTACCGGATCAGGAGCGCGCACCGCTGGCCCTGCCCAGCCAGCAGCGCTTTCGCATCTACCAGGAAGTCAACCACCTGCGCATCCTGGGTGACGGCCTGCAGGACACCGCATTGACCCTGGCACAGCGCGACGCCGTGGTCGATGCACTGGAGCGCAACGGCAAGCGCAGCTTTACGCAGATCAGAACCTTGTTGAAACTACCTGGCCCCACCCAGTTCAACCTGGAAGACGCCAAGCGTCAGGAACTCAAGGGGAACACCACGAGCGCCCTGCTTGCCAAGAAGGACTTTTTCGGCCCGGCATGGTTTGACTTCAGCGAGGAACAGCAGGATGCCATCGTGATGCGTCTGCTGACCGAGGAAAGCGAGGCAGCCCTTGTTACCTGGCTGCAAGACGAATTCGGCGTGGACGAGTCACGCGCGGAAACCATTGCCAACGCCAGCCTGGCCGAAGGCTACGGCAGCCTCAGCGCCCAGGCGCTGCTGCGCATCCTTCCCGCCATGCGTGCCGACGTCATCACTTACGACAAGGCGGTGCAAGCCGCCGGCTTCGAGCACCACAGCCACATCAGCCACGCGGCGACTACCGGCGAAATCCTGCCAGCGCTGCCGTACTACGGCGAATACTTGCAACGCCACGTCGGTTTCGGCACCGGCCACCCGCAAGACCCGCCCGAAAAGCGCTTCGGCAAAATCGCCAACCCCACGGTGCACATCGGTCTGAACCAGGTGCGCACGGTGGTCAACGCGCTCATCCGGCGCTACGGCCACCCGAGCGAAGTCGTCGTGGAAGTGGCTCGCGAACTCAAGCAGAACCAGGAACAGCGCAAGGAACAGCAGCAGAAGCAAGCCCAGAACCAGAAGCGCAACGAACGCCTGCGCGCGGATGCCGCGGCCATCCTGGGCATTGCGGGCGAACGGGTTCGCCATGCGGATATCCAGAAACTGATCCTGTGGGAAGAACTCGGCCGCGACCCAGCCGAGCGCCGCTGCCCCTACAGCGGCGTGCAGATCAGTGCCACGATGGTGCTGTCGGACGAAGTGGAGATCGAGCACATCCTGCCGTTTTCCATGACGCTGGACGACAGCCTGAACAACAAAACCGTGGCCCTGCGCCGCGCCAACCGCGTCAAGGGCAATCGCACGCCGTTCGACGCCCGCGCGGATTTCGAGCGCCAGGGCTGGGCCTACGACGCCATGCTGGTCCGTGCCGAGCTGATGCCCCGCAACAAGCGCTATCGTTTTGGTGAAGACGGCTACCAGAAATGGCTGCGCGAGGACAAGGACTTTCTGGCCCGCGCGCTCAACGACACGCGCCACCTGAGCCGCGTGGCGCGCGAATACCTGAGCCTGATCTGCCCGCAGGACACGCGCGTGATCCCCGGCCAAATGACGGCCATGCTGCGCGCCAAGTTTGGGCTCAACGATATCCTGGGACTGGACGGCGAGAAAAACCGCAACGACCACCGCCACCACGCCGTGGACGCCTGCGTCATCGCCGTCACCGACCAGGGCCTGCTGCAGCGCTTTGCCCAAGCCAGCGCCAACGCGCGCGAGCGTCAGGTCAACCGGTTGGTGGAAAACATGCCCTTCCCCTGGGACACCTACCGCGAGCATGTGGCGCGCGCGATTGGCAACATCTGGGTCAGCCACAAGCCCGACCATGGTTACGAGGGCGCCATGATGGAAGAAACCTCCTACGGCATCCGCCGCGACGGCAGCATCAAGCAAAAGCGCAAGGCCGATGGTGGCGAGGGAAGAGAGGTCAGCAATCTGATTCGACTGGCCGAACCCGCGCAGCCACAGCGCCATGGGCTGGATGCCGCGGGGCGACCATTGCCCTACAAAGGCTATGTGGGCGGCAGCAACTACTGCATCGAAGTCACACGCGCAAAAGACGGGAAATGGCTGGGCGAGGTGATCTCGACGTATCGGGCCTATGACATCGTGCGCCAAGGGGGCCTGGCGCAACTACGCCACCCAAGGCTGGGACAGAACGGGCAGCCGCTGGCCATGCGCCTGGGCATCGACGACGTAGTGCGCATGGAACACGACGGGCGCGAGGTGACCGTTCGCATGGTCAAAGTGGCTGGGAGCGGACAAATCTGGTTTGCTCCGATTCACGAGGCCAACGTCGATGCCCGCAATCGTGACAAGACCGACGCGTTCGCCTACGTCTCGAAGATGGCAGGATCTCTGAAGACTGCAAAAGCGCGGGCTGTCGCCATCTCGCCCACCGGCGAACTGCGCGACCCCGGCTTCCGGGAGTAAACCGCCATGATCGGCCGCATCGTCGAAGTAGCAGACGACCGGCGCCACCTGTCCATGCACCGCGGATTCATGGTGGTGCAGGATACCGAGGGCGAACGCAAGGAGCTCGGTCACGTGCCGCTGGACGATATCGCGGCCGTGATCGCCAACGCGCACGGCTTGTCCTACACCAACAACCTGCTGGTGGCGCTGGCCGAACGCGGCGCGCCCTTTGTGCTGTGCGCGGCCAACCACAACGCCGTCGGCATGCTGCTGCCCATCGAAGGCAACTTCGAGCAGTCACGCCGCATCGAGGCGCAGATCGCCGCCAGCCAGCCCGCGCACAAGCGCCTGTGGGCCGCCGTCGTGCGCTCCAAGCTGGAGCAGCAGGCTGCGGCGCTCGAAGCCGCGGGCGGCCCCACGGCGCCCCTGCTGGCACTGGCGCGCAAGGTTCGCAGCGGCGACCCGGACAACCTGGAGGCCCAGGGCGCACGCCGCTACTGGAGCCTGCTGTTTGGCGAAGGCTTTCGGCGCGACCAGAACGGCGGCGAGCGCAACGCCCTGCTCAACTACGGCTACACCGTGCTGCGCGCGGCCACGGCGCGCGCCGTCATCGCCGCCGGCCTGCACCCTGGCATAGGCCTGCACCACAGCCACGACAACAACGCCATGCGCCTGGTGGACGACCTGATGGAGCCGTTTCGCCCCGTCATCGACCTCAAGGTCTGGCAACTGTGGCGCAACCAGGAGCACGAGGTCACTCCCGAAGCCAAGCGCGCCCTGGTGCGCACCCTGTACGACGACATGCAGAGCGACGTCGGCGCCACACCAGTCAGTGTCTGCATGCAGAAGCTCGCCACGTCGCTCGCGCAGGTCTATCTGGGCCAGCGCGACAGGCTCGACCTGCCCCTGCCCGGCCTGCCCCTGGCGCTGGCCAGCTCGCTGCGAGACGACTGACGGAGCGCCCAGGTGCCACCATGCTCACGGGATACCGGCTGATGTGGATGGTGGTGATGTTCGACCTGCCGGTAGTCCTCAAGGCCGAACGCAAGGCCGCCGCCGAGTTTCGCAACACCCTGCTCGACCTGGGTTTCGAGATGAGCCAGTTCAGCGTTTACATGCGCATGTGCACCAGCGCGACGCAGGTGGACACCTATTGCAAGCGCGTGGAGGCGGCCCTGCCAGCAAGCGGTAAAGTCAACATCCTGCAGTTCACTGACAAACAGTACGAGCGCATCATCAGCTTCCGTGGCCAGACCAAGCAGCCTGCCAACAAAACGCCCGATCAGTTCGACCTTTTCTGATCCCAGCACATGTATTTCTGCGTCCCAGAAGCGAAAAACCCCCTGAAAAATCAGGGGGCTATCGCCGCTAGAGTCTAGACGATTGGGATATGCGCTCTGGCCGGAACTGGATCGTCCAAGTCCGTGATGCCGGCAAGAGTCTAGACGATTGGGATATGCGCTCTGGCCGGAACTCGGCAAGCTCTTGGACGAAAAAATCACCAAGTCTAGACGATTGGGATATGCGCTCTGGCCGGAACTCGAGCTCTGCGCAGGCGTCGGAATGCTCGAGTCTAGACGATTGGGATATGCGCTCTGGCCGGAACCCGCATCCATGATGATGGCGCTCATGGATCAGTCTAGACGATTGGGATATGCGCTCTGGCCGGAACCGGCCCGTGGCTTCCTTGTAGACATCACCGAGTCTAGACGATTGGGATATGCGCTCTGGCCGGAACCCACCTATGTGCTATGGGGAACGCGACAAGAGTCTAGACGATTGGGATATGCGCTCTGGCCGGAACCGCTCCACCAAGGCCGTGCTGCCACGCGCAGTCTAGACGATTGGGATATGCGCTCTGGCCGGAACTTAGACGTCATCGACCCCATACTGCATTTGAGTCTAGACGATTGGGATATGCGCTCTGGCCGGAACTCCGGGAGACGTTCGGTTCTGAGCGCGCAAAGTCTAGACGATTGGGATATGCGCTCTGGCCGGAACTATAATCCAGATAAACCACCTACGGCAAAAGTCTAGACGATTGGGATATGCGCTCTGGCCGGAACACGCTTATCGAGCGTGAGGCAGAAATTAAAAGTCTAGACGATTGGGATATGCGCTCTGGCCGGAACCTGACGATGGCGCACCGTGACTGGAAGACCAGTCTAGACGATTGGGATATGCGCTCTGGCCGGAACCTGGAAAGGGGCATTCTGGGCTTTCGGCAGAGTCTAGACGATTGGGATATGCGCTCTGGCCGGAACTGCTGCTGGCCTTGCCGGTCAGGTTGAGCAAGTCTAGACGATTGGGATATGCGCTCTGGCCGGAACTGAACCTTCATTGCCTTGTCGCGGCGGTCAAGTCTAGACGATTGGGATATGCGCTCTGGCCGGAACATCATCGTCATCTTGTTGTTACCCCTCACGAGTCTAGACGATTGGGATATGCGCTCTGGCCGGAACGGAATTACCAGCTACACACTGACGCCCTCGAGTCTAGACGATTGGGATATGCGCTCTGGCCGGAACACATACGTGAGGGCCATCAGGCCCTCACGTATGTGTAGCGCCTGACGGCGCATTTTGTTGATCAAAAGAATGCCGCGTGTCCAGCCAAACGCAACTCAAAGACCAGACGCCCTCACGCCTCCACCGCCGGCAGCCGCGCCACCAGCGCATCCCAGGCAATCGTGACGTCAGGCAGGATGGCCAGCGCGGTGCTGCCCTTGAGTTCGGATATTTCGGGGATACCGTAGCGCCCATCAACAAGCCGATGCACGGTAAGCGTGCGATCCGTGGGGTGCACCAGCCAGTATTCGCGCACGCCGGCGCGCTCGTAGATGCGGCGTTTGGCGATCTGGTCGCGCGCGGCCGTGCTGGGTGAGAGCACTTCCGCCACCCAGTCGGGCGCGCCGCGCACGCCGCGGCGGTCTATTTTTGTGGGATCGCATACCAGCATGACATCGGGCTGTACCACGGTGTCTATGTCGTCGTCGGCCTCGCTGCCGCGGGGCAGGCGAACGTCAACGGGAGAGATGAGAACCTCATCGGGCTTGTCGCCCAACGCATTGCGGAGCTGGCAATACAGGCTGCCGACGATGTCCTGATGGGCGATATCAGGGCTGCACGGGCGTCGCCAGACCTCGCCATTCATCAGCTCTGAGCGCACCTCACCGCACCAGCGCCGATAGTCGCCATAGGTGTAGCGGCAGGCGCCGGTCGGCGGTGTTTCCATGATGGACTGCAGGAGCTGCCGCTGCTCAAAACAAGCCCCCGCCCTGCCCCTGCTGCGGCGCTGCCACGCCCAGGTGGCGGTAGGCGGCCAGGGTGGCGATGCGCCCGCGTGGGGTGCGCTGCAGGTAGCCTTGCTGGATCAGGTAGGGCTCGATCACGTCCTCGATGGTGCCGCTCTCCTCGCCGATGCTGGCCGCGATGTTGTCCAGGCCCACGGGGCCGCCGTCGAAGCGGTGGATCACGGCCTCCAGCAGCTTTCTGTCCATCACGTCGAAGCCCTGCGGATCCACGTCCAGCATGGCCAGCGCGCGTTGCGAGATATCGAGGGTGATGCGTCCGTCGCCCTTGACGTCGGCGTAGTCGCGCACGCGGCGCAGCAGGCGGTTGGCGATGCGCGGCGTGCCGCGCGAGCGGCGTGCGATTTCCATGCCGCCCGCCTCGTCGATGGGCGCGCCCAGCAGGCCGGCCGAGCGCATGACGATGCGCGCCAGCTCCTCGGGCGTATAGAACTCCAGCCGCGCGACGATGCCGAAGCGGTCGCGTAAGGGGTTGGTGAGCATGCCGGCGCGCGTGGTGGCGCCCACCAGGGTGAAGGGCTGCAGATCCAGCTTGATGCTGCGCGCGGCCGGCCCCTCTCCGATCATGATGTCGATCTGGTAGTCCTCCAGCGCGGGGTAGAGGATTTCCTCGACCACCGGGGACAGGCGGTGGATCTCGTCGATGAACAGGACGTCGTTCTTTTCCAGGTTGGTCAGCAGCGCCGCCAGATCCTTGGGTTTTTCCAGCACCGGGCCGCTGGTCTGGCGCAGGTTCACGCCGAGTTCGGCGGCGATGATGTGGCTCAAAGTGGTCTTGCCCAGGCCGGGCGGGCCGAACAGCAGCACATGATCGAGCGCCTCGGCGCGCTTCCTGGCGGCGCCGATGAAGATCTCCAGCTGCTCGCGCGCCTTGGCCTGGCCCACATATTCCTGCAGCAGCTTGGGGCGCAGCGCGCGCTCCAGCGCTTCCTCCTGCGGCGAGGCGGGCGCGGCCGAGACCACGCGGGCGGCGGGGGGAGTGGGGGCGAAATCGTCGGTGTGGATGCTCATGCGCGCAAGAAAAAAGCCTGGAAACGGGCGCCTGCATTGTCCCCCATCGCACCATGTGAGGATTTGAGCGGCGCCGGGCCGGCAGCCATTCGGTAACATTGCGCCTTTCACGGGCGCGCGCCTGTGTCTTGCATTCCAGACTCCTTCCCCTCCTGGGGAAGGCAGGGATGGGGGCTGCAGCGCCGGCATCCTGCCGACATGCAAGCACGAGCGGTGCCAGCCCCCACCCCAACCCTCCCCCAGAGGGGGAGGGAGTCATTCAATCTTCTCGCAGCGAGAACCATGAACACCCCCATACACCCCTCTTTTTTGAGCCGCGTGGCCATCGCCATCGGCAGCTTCTTCGCCATCCTGGGCAACGCCCGCCTGGCCGGCGACATCCACCGCCTGCGCACGGGCGAGCCCCTGGCCGCCGACGTACCGCCCAACGAGGTGCGGGTGGAGGTGCCGGTGGAGAAAATCGTCGAGACCCGCATCGAGGTGCCGGTGGAGAAGATCGTCGAGAAGCGCGTCGAGGTGCACAGCGCCACCGCCGCCCTGCAGCTGCTGGGCCTGCTGCAGCGCGAGGCGCGCTTTGTGGACTTCACACAGGAAGACGTGGCGCCGTATTCCGACGCCGAGATCGGCGCCGCCGCGCGCGTGGTGCACCAGGGCTGCCGCAAGCTGCTGGCCGAGCATTTCACGCTGCAGCCCGTGCGCGCGGAGGCCGAGGGCAGCCGCATCACGCTGCAGGCAGGCTTTGACGCGACCGCCGTGCGCCTGACCGGCAACGTGGTCGGCCAGGCGCCGTTCACCGGAACCTTGAGCCACCGCGGCTGGCAGGCGAGCGACGTGCGCCTGCCGCAGCTGACCGACGCCAAGGCCGCCGCCGTGATTGCCCAGGCGGAGGTGGAGCTGTGAACATGAAAACTACAAATTCAATAGCTTCCAGCGCAGACCAGGCAAGCGCTGCAAGCCAAAATGATGCCAATTTCAGCCTGGGGCTGGACCTGGGCACCACGCATTGCGCCCTGTCCTGGCTGGACAAGCGCGCCAGCGACGGCGAAAAGGTGGTGCAGGGGGTGCTGGACATTCCCCAGCTCACGGCGCCGGCCAGCGTGGAGGCACGGCCGCTGCTGCCCTCCTTCCTCTACCTGCCGCATGAGAGCGAGCTCAGCCCCGCCGACCTGGCGCTGCCCTGGGGCGATGGCGCGGGCGCCGTGGCCGGCGAATTCGCGCGCCAGCGCGGCGCGGGCACGCCGATCCGGCTCGTCAGCAGCGCCAAGAGCTGGCTCTGCCACCCCGGCGTGGACAGGCGCGCGCCGCTGCTGCCGGCCGACGCCCCGCCCGAGGTGGCGCGCGTCTCGCCCCTGGCCGCCAGCACGCAGTACCTGCAGCACCTGCGCCAGGCCTGGGACTACGCCCACCCCGAGGCGCCGTTCGACGCGCAGGACATCACCGTCACCATCCCCGCATCGTTCGACCCGGCGGCGCGCGAGCTCACGGCCGAGGCCTGCCGCGCCGCGGGCTACCAAAGGCTGACGCTGCTGGAAGAGCCCCAGGCCGCGCTCTACAGCTGGATCCAGGCCAGCGGCGGCGGCTGGCGCAAGCAGGTGGCGCATGGCGATGTGATCCTGGTGGTGGACGTGGGCGGCGGCACCACCGACCTGTCGCTGATCGCCGTGCTGGAGCGTGACGGCAACCTGGAGCTGCAGCGCATCGCCGTGGGCGAGCACATCTTGCTGGGCGGCGACAACATGGATCTGGCCCTGGCCTATGGCGTGGCGCGCAAGCTGGCGCAAGAGGGCAAACAACTCGACGCCTGGCAGACCCGCGCCCTGGCGCACGGCTGCCGCGCGGCCAAGGAGCAGCTGCTGGCCGACGAAGCCCTGCAGGCCGTGCCCGTGGTGGTGCCCAGCCGCGGCAGCAAGCTGATAGGCGGCAGCATCCGCACCGAGGTCACGCGCGACGAGGTGCTGGCGCTGCTGGTCGAGGGCTTCTTCCCCCAGGTAGCCGTGAGCGACAAGCCGCAGACGCGCGCCCGCGCCGCGCTCACGCAGCTGGGCCTGCCCTATGCGCAGGATGCCGCCGTGACGCGGCACCTGGCGGCGTTTCTGTCGCGCCAGGCCGGCGCCACGGCGCAGATCGAGGGCCTGCAGGGCAAGCCGGATGCCAGCTTTCTGCACCCCACTGCCGTGCTGTTCAACGGCGGCGTGCTCAAGGCGGCGCCGATCGAGCAGCGCATCGTGCAGGTCTTGAACGGCTGGCTGGCTGCTGAAGATGCGCCGCCCGCGCGCCTGCTGGAGGGCGCGAATCTGGACTTGGCCGTGGCGCGCGGTGCGGCCTACTACGGCCATGTCGCCGCCAGCGGCCGCGGCGTGCGCATACGCGGCGGCACGGCGCAAAGCTATTACGTGGGCGTGGAGAGCAATATGCCCGCCATCCCCGGCATGGAGCCCCCGATCTCGGCCCTGTGCCTGGCGCCGTTCGGCATGGAGGAAGGCACCGAGGTAACCCTGGAAGCGCAGGAATTCGGCCTGGTGGTGGGCGAGCCGGTGCGCCTGCGCTTCTTCGGCTCCAGCGTGCGCCGCGCCGACAGCGTGGGCACCCTGCTCGACTTCTGGGGCCCCGAGGAGCTGGTGGAGCTGCAGGAAATCGAAGCCCATCTGCCCGCCGAAGGCCGCGCGCCGGGCGAGGTGGTACCCGTGCAGCTGCACGCACGCGTGACCGACATCGGCACGCTGGAGCTGAACGCCGTGCCGGTGGGCGGTGCCGAACGCTGGAAGGTGGAATTCGACGTGCGCGCCGAGGCCGGCGCATGAGGCCGTGAGCGCGTCAGCAGCAGCAGCCCGCTACGCCGTCGGCATCGACCTGGGCACCAGCCACACCGTGGTGGCCTATGCGCCACTGGATGGCAGCGCGGCCGACATCACCCTCTTGCCCATTCCGCAGCGCGTGTCAAACGCCGAGGTGCAGGCACAGCCGCTGCTGCCCTCGGCACGCTACCAGGCCGCGCCGGGCGAGTTGGGCGCTGCCTGGCAGGCGCCCTGGCCTGCAGAGGGCAGTAGCGCGCAGGCGCCGGCCGTCATCGGCCGCTGGGCGCGCGATCTCGGCGCGGCGGTGCCGGGGCGGCTGGTGGCGAGCAGCAAGAGCTGGCTGTCGCACGCCGGCGTGGATCGCACGGCGCCCATCCTGCCCTGGGGCGCCGGCGATGATGTGGCCAAGGTCTCGCCGCTGCAGGCGTCCAGCAGCTACCTGGCCCATGTGCGCGCCGCCTGGGACGCGGCCCACCCCGACGCGCCGCTCTCGCAGCAGGCCGTGGTGCTCACCGTGCCGGCGTCCTTCGACGAGGGCGCGCGCGCGCTGACGCTGGAGGCGGCGCGCCTGGCCGGCCTGCCCCAGGTGCAGCTGCTGGAGGAACCCAAGGCCGCCTTCCACGACTGGCTGGTGCTGCAGGGCGACGATCTGGCCGCGCAGCTGGCCGGCAGCCGCCTGGTGCTGGTGGTGGACGTGGGCGGCGGCACCACCGACCTGACGCTGATCCGCGTGGAGCAGGCGCCAGGCGGCGGCCTGCCGCAACTCACGCGCAGTGCCGTGGGCGAGCACCTGATGCTGGGCGGCGACAACATGGACTTGGCCCTGGCGCACCGGCTGGAGGCGCAATTTGCCGGCGCCGGCCAGCACCTGCCCGCGGCGCGCTTTGCCCAGCTGGTGCAGCGCTGCCGCCTGGCCAAGGAGCAGTTGCTGGCCCCGGATGCGCCCGAGTCCGTGGCCGTGACGCTGCTGGGCGGCGGCTCCAGGCTGCTGGCGCAGACCAGATCCGCCACCATCACGCGCGCCCAGGTGCGGGACTGGGTGGTGGAGGGCTTTCTGCCACCGGCCCAACTCGGCGACCAGCCGGCGCGGCGCCAGGGCGCGCTGCGCGGCCTGGGCCTGCCCTACCCGGCGGATGCGGCGATCACGCGCCATCTGGCGCAGTTTCTGGCCCAGCATGCGGGCGCGGAGCTGCCCGACACGCTGCTGCTCAACGGCGGCGTGTTCCACGCCCATGCCCTGGTGCAGCGCCTGGGCGAGCAGCTGCAGGCCTGGCGCGGCGCGCCGCTGCGCGTGCTGCACAACCCGCACCCGGACTGGGCCGTGGCGCGCGGCGCGGCCGCCCATGGGTTGGTGGAATACCAGCAAAATCACCCTCCAACGCCCTTTGGGCAAGCGCCAGAAGCTATTAAATCAATAGTGCCACGCATAGGCGGCGGTTCGGCGCGCAGCTACTGGCTGCTGCTGCCGGGCAAGGCTGGCGCGGCATCGCAGGGCCTCTGCCTGCTGCCACGCGGCACCGAGGAGGGCACGCGCGTCACGCTATCGGGCCGGCGCTTTGCGCTGCAACTGGGCCAGCCGGTGCGCTTTGCGCTGCTGGCGCGCAGCCAGGGGCAGGCGCAGGCGGGGCAGATCGGCCCTTTGGCAGGCGAGGGCTGGGTGGAGCTGCCGCCGCTTTCCACCGTGCTGCCG
>JAFEER010000037.1 GCA_018240985.1 Pseudomonadota bacterium | reverse complement strand
AGCAGGCCGGCAATGTCGCAGTCCGGCCGGTCGAGATTGGCGGTGATTTCAAAGGTCAGATGGGGCATGGGTAACTCTTTTTTTGATAGCTGTTAGCGCTTGCGGGGCAAGCGCTTCGTGGCATTTTTCCTTGATTAGGAACATTCCTCAGATCACCGTCATTCCGGCGAAAGCCGGAATCTACCGTCGTGACCTGGGCGGGCGTCTGGATTCCGGCTTTCGCCGGAATGACGTGGGGATTTATGCCACGCGCTCTCTGAGACATGTCGCTAATCAGGCGTTTTTCTCAAAACCTCCCCACACGGGGAAGGAGAAAATGCCTGCTCACACCGGAAAGATCGCGTTGATCTGCCCCGTGCCGGAGGAGCCGAAGTACGGCGTCACCACCTCCACCTTGCCCTGGTAGGCGTCCCAGCCCAGGGCGCCCAGCAGCATCGCGGTGTCGTGCATCATTCCTTCGCCGTGGCACTTGACGGCGTACTCGGGCAGCATGCCGCAGAACTCCTGCCACTGGCCGTTTTTCCACATCTGCACCACCTGATGATCGACGTTCTCCAGGAACGGATCCCAGACCTTGTGCATGTACTGCTCGGCCACGCCGTTCTGGGCAAAGCGGTGCGACAGCGAGCCGCTGGCCAGCACGGCCACCGGGCCGTCAAAGTCTTTCTCGATGGCCTCGCGCACGGCGCGGCCCAGCGTGACCGAATCCTTCAAATCATGCACGGTGCACAGCGCCGCGACGGAGACCACCTTGAAATGCTTGTCCTCGTTCATGTAGCGCATGGGCACCAGGGTGCCGTACTCGGGCTGCAGGCTGGTGTTGTCGTGCGCGCGGGTATGCACGCCGGCCTCGGTAGCGCGCTGGGCGATGGCATGGCCGAGCGCCGGCACGCCCTCGTAGGCGTAGGGCAGGTTCTTGATGAAATGCGGCAGCTCGTTGGAGGTGTACACCCCCTCCCATTGCGGCGCGCAGTTGACGTGGTAGCCGGAGTTGACCAGCCAGTGGGTGTCGAACACCACGATGGTGCGCACGCCGGCGGCGCGCATGCGGCGGCTGATTTCCTTGTGGCCATCGATGGCGGCCTGGCGGCAGCCCTTGTGCGGCCCATCCAGCTCGGACAGGTACATCGATGGCACGTGGGTGATCTTGGCAGCGAGTGCGAGTTGTCCCATGCTTATCTCCTTTTGAATGGTGTGCTGAACACCTGGCTTGAAATCGATCAGGCCCGTTCAGTCGAGCGTGATACCTGACTTGCGGATGACCTCGGCATAGCGCGCGGTCTCGCTGCGGATGAAGTCGGCAAACTGCTCCGGCGTGCCGCTCTTGGCGGCAATGCCGCCTTTCTGGAACGCCTCCGCCACGGTGGTGGCCTGCATTGCGCGGTTCACCTCCGCATTCATGCGCTGGACGATGGCGTCGGGCACGCCCGCGGGCGCGAGCAGGCCGTTCCACGAGTTGGACACCACCGGCACGCCCTGCTCCGCGAGCGTGGGAATCTGCGGTGCGTACACCGATCGTGCGGCGGTGGCCATGCCGATGGCCAGCAGCTTGCCCGACTGCACATGGGAGCGGAATTCAGGCCAGTTGCCGAACATCATCGATACCTGCCCGCCCAGCAGGTCGGCCAGCGCCGGCGCCTGGCCCTTGTAGGGCACGTGGACGATGTCCACTCCGAGCTGGTTCTTGAGCATTTCGCCCGCCAGGTGCGCCGACGTGCCGTTGCCAAACGATGCGTAGCTGAGCGGCTTGCCCGCCTTGGCCTGGGCCACGATGTCGGCCACGGTCTTGAGTCCGCTGGCCGGATGGGTGGCCAGCACATGCTCCGACAGGCCCATCAGCGCCACCGGGCGCAGATCCTTCAGGCCGTCGTAGGGCAGCTTTGTCACCAGTGTCTGGTTGACGGTGAAGCTGTTGGCCACCGTGACGAAGCTGCTGCCGTCAGGCGCCGACTTGGCGACGTTGTCCACGCCGATCACGGTGCCGGCACCAGGCTTGTTCTCGACCACGATGGCTTGGCCCAGGGATTTGGCCACCTCGGTGGCCACCAGGCGCGTGACGAAATCGGTGGTGCCACCGGGCGCGAAGGGCACGACGATGCGGATCGGCTTGGTGGGCCAGGCCTGGGCACGCGCCAGCAGCGGGTGCAGTGTCACCAAGGCGGCGCCCTGGACAAAATGGCGGCGTTGCATGGCTCACACCCCCCAGCGCGGAATATGGTGGCTGCCGTAGGACACGGCAATGTTCTTGGCCTCGCAGAACACTTCGTAGCTGTAGTGGTTGCCCTCGCGCCCGGTGCCGGAGGCCTTGCTGCCGCCGAAGGGCTGGCGCAGGTCGCGCACGTTTTGGCTGTTGACGAAGGTCATGCCGGACTCGATGGCCTTGGCCAGGCGCAGCGCGCGGCCGGTGTTGTTGGTCCACAGGTAGGAGGACAGGCCGTACTCGGTGTCGTTGGCGATGCGGATCGCGTCCTCTTCGGTCTTGAAGGGGATGATGACCGGCACCGGGCCAAAGATTTCCTCCTGGGCGATGCGCATCTTGTTGTCCACGTCGGCAAACACCGTGGGCTGCACCCAGAAGCCGTTCTTGAACCTGGCGTCCACCTGCGGCGTGCCGCCGCCGAACACCAGCTTGGCGCCCTCTTGCTGGCCCAGCTCGATGTAGGAGTTGACCTTGGCCTGGTGGCCCTTGGAAATCATCGGGCCGATGATGGTGTTCACGTCCATCGGGTCGCCGACGGTGATTTTGGCGGCGCGCGCCACGTAGTCGGCGACGAACTTGTCGTAGATGCTGGCCTGCACCAGGATGCGACTGCCCGCCGTGCAGCGCTCGCCGTTGTTGGAGAAGATCATGAAGATGGCTGCGTCCAGGGCACGCTCGTAGTCGGCATCGTCGAAGATGATGAAGGGCGACTTGCCGCCCAGCTCCATGCTGAACTTCTTCAAACCCGCCGCGCGCACGATGCGGTTGCCGGTAGCCGTGGAGCCTGTGAACGAGATCGAGCGCACATCCGGGTGCGCCGACAGCGCCTGGCCGGCGGTGTTGCCAAAACCATGCACCACGTTGAACACGCCGGGCGGTATGCCGGCTTCGAGCGCCAGCTCGCCCAGGCGGTTGGCCGTCAGTGGCGACAGCTCGGACATCTTCAGCACCGCAGTGTTGCCAAAGGCCAGGCACGGCGCGGTCTTCCAGGTGCTGGTCATGAAAGGCACGTTCCACGGCGAGATCAGCGCGCACACGCCCACCGGCTGCCACAGGGTGTAGTTGAGGTGGCCCGTGTCGCTGTCGTAGGTCTCGCCGTGCATGTGCTGGATATGCTCGGCGAAGTAGTAGAAGTTGTCGGCCGCGCGCGGTACCAGCACGCGCTTGGTCTGGTTGGTGACCTGGCCGGTGTCAGCCGTTTCCATGTCGGCAATTTCTGGCACATGGGCGGCGATCAGGTCGCCCAGCTTGCGCACCAGGCGCGCGCGCTCCTTCACCGGCGTGGCGGCCCAGCCGGGGAAGGCGGCCTTGGCTGCGGCGACCGCGGCGTTGACCTCGTCTTGCCCGCCGCTGGCGACCTCGGCGATGACCTCGCCGGTGGCCGGGTTGATGGTTTCAAAGGTCTGGGCGCTTTGAACCTTTTGGCCGTTGATGATGTGGGAAATCATGGGGTTGCACTCCTGAATCAGGGTTGGAAATAGCCGGCGTCGTCAACGATGTGGTTGACCAGGCAGCCAATGCCTGCAATCTCGGTCTCCACCACATCGCCCGGCTTGGTGTCGGCCAGGCCTTCGGGCGTGCCGGTCAAAATCACATCGCCGGGGTTCAGCGTCATGAAGGACGACAGGTACTCAATCAGCGTGGCGATGTCAAAAATCATGTCCGCCGTCGTGCCTTGCTGCGTGGTCTGGCCGTTGATGCGGGTGGTGAGCTGCAGCGCCATCGGGTTGGGCACGTCGGCCGCATCCACCAGCCACGGCCCCAGCGGCGTGCAGCCGTCGCGGTTTTTCACGCGCAGGTTCGGCCGGTAGTAGTTCTCTAAATAGTCGCGGATGGCGTAGTCGTTGGCCACGCTATAGCCCGCCACCATCTGCATGGCGTCGGCTTTGCTGACGTTCTTGCAGGTCTTGCCAATGACGACGGCCAGCTCGCACTCGTAGTGCATATAGGTGGCATCCTGCGGGCGGTGCGTGCGTGCGCGGTGGCCGGTGATGGCGTTCGGCCCCTTCAAAAACACCAGCGGCACCTCGGGCGCCTTAAAGGCCAGCTCGGCGGCGTGGTCGGCGTAGTTCAGCCCCAGGGCGAACACCGTGCCCACCTGCACCGGCGGCAGCCAGTGGCAGTCGGCTTCGTCCAGCAGGCGGCCATCGGCCAAGCGCACTTGAGCTGCGCCGGCGGGCGTCACCTCGTGAATGCTGCCGTTGTAAAAAATGCGTCCGCGCTTCATGCCTGACCTCCTGCGGCAACAGTAAATTCAATCGCGCCCAGACCGGCGCAGCTCACGCGCACGCGGCTGCCGACCTTGGCCTGCGGAGCTTGGTAGCGCACGCCCAGCAGCAGCACGTCGCCTGCGGCCAGCGTCATCCAGTCGCTGACCTCTGCCAGCAGCTGCCCGGGCTGACGCACCAGATCGGCCAGGCTGCGGCTGCCCACTGGCTGGCCATCCACCTCGGTCACCAGGGTCAAACCGGCCACGTCTTGCAAGGGCTGCATGCTCGACAACACCAGCGACTGGTCAAAGCATTTCTCGCGGATCGCCGGGCGGTAGTAGCTGGCATGCGGCAGGCTGAGATCTGCGGCCAGCACCAGGCCGGCAACGCAGCCGAAAGCATTGGCAGCGTTGACGCGGCTGGCCGCGCGCCCCAGCACCAGGCCGACGGTCGCGCCCACCTCCACGCTTTGCGCACCGGCGGGCAGCGCCACTTGCGCGCCGCTGGCGGCATGGGTGTTGGCCGGTTTGATGTAGAGCACCGGCGCCTTGGGCGCGCCCTTGTAGGGGGCGGCATCCAGGTCGCCCAGCGCCTGCACGCTGGCCGCGTCATTCAAGATGACGCCATAGACCGTGCCTGGGGTATGGAGGTTGAACATAAGAACAAAATCCCTTTAAAACGCATGTATAGCAAGCGCTGATAGCTATCAAAAACAAAGCATTCATGGCGGATGCGCTGACGCTTGTCCGCCCTGCTGAGCACCTCAGCCCAGGAAATGCACCAACCACAGCGACAGCACCGGGAAGAAGACCAGCGCAATGATGCGAATAAAGTCCGACGCCAAAAACGGCATCACCCCCATGGCGGTGTCCTTCATGGGCACGTCCTTGGCCAGCTTGTTGATGACGTACAGGTTCATGCCCACGGGCGGGTGAACCAGGCCAATCTCCACCACCATCAGCGCCAAGATGCCGAACCAGATGGATTTGTCTTCCACCGGCATGCCGAAGAATTCCAGCCCCATGACCATGGGGTAGAAGATCGGGATGGTCAGCAAAATCATCGCCAGCGAGTCCATCACGCAGCCCAGCAAGATGTAGATCAGCAAGATGGCAAACAACACCATCAGCGGCGGCAGGCCGCTGCCCTGCACCCAGTTCGCCAATTCCGTAGGCATTTGCGACAGCGCCAGCGCCGAGTTGAGCAAGTCCGCACCTATCAGCACCATGAAAATCATGCCGGTGGCGTGCGCCGTGCCGTAGATGCTGGCGACAAAGCCCTTGCCACGCATGCCGCCGGAGATCACCGCCAGCAGGCCGCAAGCTGCCGCGCCGATGGAGGCCGCCTCGGTAGGATTGGCCCAGCCGTCGTAGATGCCAAAAATCACCACCAAGAACACCAGCAGCACCGGGATGATGCGCAACTGCGCCTTGATCACCTCGGGCAGCGGCACCTTGGCACCGGCCGGGCCGGCCTTGGGGTCGCGGCGCACCACGATGGCAATCACCAGCAAATAGCCCAGCGCCGCCAAAATGCCCGGAATCACCGCCGCCACAAACAGCTTGCCAATCGATTCTTGGGTCAACACGGCATAAATCACCAGCGGGACGGATGGCGGAATCATGATGCCCAGCGTGCCCGAAGCCGCCAGCGTGGCCGTGGCCAGCTTGCCGGAGTAGCCATGTTCTTTGAGCTCGGGCAGCGCCACCTGCCCCATGGTGGCCGCCGTGGCCAACGAGGAGCCGCAAATCGCCCCAAAGGCCGCACAGGCCGCCGTGGCCGACATCGCCAACCCGCCGCGCCAGTGGCCAATCAGGGCGCCAGCGGCCTTGAACAGCGACTTGGACAGGCCGCCATGGGTGGCAAACTGCCCCATCAAGATGAACAGCGGAATCACCGCCAGGTCGTAGTTGGAGACCCGCGCATACACCAGGTTGTTCAGGGTGTAGAGCAGGCCGCTCAGCTCACCCTGGTTCATCACGATGTAAATACCAGCGCCGGTCAGCAGCATGGTCAGGGCAATGTGGATGCGAAACGCCAGCAGCGTCAGCAACACCACAAAACCGGTTAAGCCGACAGCGGTACCGCTCATTGCGCGCCTCTTGGAACTTGTTTCGCCGGATGCCAATGGGCATAGGCACGGTAGCCGGCACTGATCACCATCAGCAACAAGCTGGGCAGCAGCAGGCTGATGGGAATCCACAGCGGCAGGCCGACCAGCGTCGTGGTTTCGCCCGATTCATGCGCGTCCAAGGCCGCCAGGCTGGTGCGCCACAGCAGCGCCGCGCAGGCCAGAGCCAGCAGCAGCTCGGCCAGGCCGTCGATGCGGTCTTTGAGTGCGGCGCCCATGTTTTCGGTAAAAAAATCCACCTTGATGTGCTCGCCCAGCAGCGTGCAATAGGGCAAAAACGCCATCGCAGCGACTGCCGTGCCGGCCTGCATCAGCTCAATGTCGCCATTGACCGAGCCAAAGCCCAGCTTGCGGCCGACGATGGAAACCAGCGACATGCCGATCAGCGCCACAAACAGCAGCCCGCCAGATATCGCCATGGCCTTGCCAGCCCAAATCAAGTAATGCTCCACCCGGTCATGCTCGCGCAGCTCGTGGGGCAGCCCCATGGGGTCATTCATGCTGATCTCCCGTGCCTTAGTACTTCGCTTGTGCTTGGCTTACTTTTCGGTGCCCGCCAGTGCGCGCGCTGCGGTCATCAGCTTTTTGCCATCCAGGCCTTTTTTGCTGACCTCGGCGGCCCACTCGGCATCCACAGCGTCGGTGGCTTTTCTCAAAGCGGCAATCTGCGCGGCATTGAGTGTGGTGATTTTGTTGCCCTGGGCGGCAATGCGCTTTTTGGTCTCTGCGGCCTCGGCGTCAAACACCGCACCCAGGCGCGCCACCATGGCCTCGCCCGTGGTTTTGTCCAGCAGCGCCTTCAGGTCGGCGGGCAGGCCGTCGTACTTTTTCTTGTTCATCAGCACCATCAAGATGGTGGCGGTGGGGTAGGCAGAGCCGGCCTCGGGCTGCATGTGGAACTTGGTTACCTCCGACAGCTTGGTCGGGTACACCAACTCCCAGGCGCCCAGCGAGCCGTCCACCACGCCCTTGGCAATCGCCTCGGTCACCTGCGCCGGCGGCATGGCCACGGGCGCGCCGCCCAGGGCTTGCAGCGTTTTGGCGCCAACGCGGGTGGAGGTGCGCAGCTTCAGGCCGGAAAAGTCTTTGAGCTCCGCCACCGGCTTGTTGGAGGTATGCACCGCCTGGCCACCGTCGGTATGAAAGGCCAGCACTTTGTAAGCGGCAAATTCTTGCTGCGCATGCTGCTGGTAGTACTGCCACAACGCCTTGGAGCTGGAGCTGGAGTCTTTGACCATGAACGGCAGTTCAAACGCCTCAATCGCCGGAAAGCGCCCAGCGGAATAGCCCGGCGCCGTCCAGACAATGTCGGCCACGCCGTTTTTGACCTGGTCGGCCAGTTGCGCCGGCGTGCCGCCCAACTGCATGGCGGGGTAGAACTGGCAGGCAATGCGCCCAGCGGATTCTTTCTTCAGCTCATCGCACCAGGGCTGCAAGACCTTTTGCTGCGTCGGCGCGGCCGAGGGCAAGAAGTGGGCAATCTTGAAGGTCACCTCCTGCGCCAAGGCAGGCACAGCAGGCAGCGCCAAGGCCAGGGCACCGAGCAGGGCGAAATTGCGAGCTTTCATGAACGTTCTCCTTTGGTGTGGGCACATAGAATGAATTGACTAATATATTAGCGAACGGATTAAAACACTAACAAATTAGCAAATCAAGCGCCCGAAACCTAGGGTTTTCACCAGACTTGATGGTCTCTAACTTGCTAACATATTAGCAATTACACCCTTCCAAGAACCGTCTTCATCCATGACACAAGAGTTCCCCTACCGCAACCTGCCGCAACTGCTGCTGCGCGCCCGCGAGACGCTGCTGAGTCACTTTCGTCCCTTGATTACCCACTTTGGCCTGACCGAGCAGCAGTGGCGCGTGCTACGCGCCGTCAGCGAGCACGAGCAGCTGGAGCCGCGCGAAATTTGCGAGATATGCCAAATCCTCAGCCCCAGCCTGACCGGCGTGCTGGCGCGCATGGAAGATTTGGGCTTGGTCACACGCACGCGCATGGAGGGCGACCAGCGCCGCCTGAACGTGCGCGTCACCGACAAAGCACAGGCGCTGGTCGATGAGCTCGGCCCATTGATTGCCGCGCAATATCAGCTCATCGAGCAGGCCTACGGAGCGGCAATGATTGACGAGCTGTACGCAGTGATGGACAGGTTCTTAAGCCTGGAGACGGACGCCATCCCGCAGGTGGCGCTGCCGCCTAGGCCGCAGGACGGGGGCTAAAACCGCCGCGCCGCACCCATCTCATGCGGCTTGGCTGCTGCTAAACGCTGCTGCAATTTGGCCAGCGCATCGTCGGCATCGACATGTTGCAGAGGTGGCTTTAGCCACGAAACAGCGCTGATCTGAGACTCGTTGTTAGTCGAGAAAATCTATCTGTGCCTCACGCCTTGCGCTGCCACACCGCCGCAAAAAAGCCATCCGTCTGGTGCAGCTGCGGCCACAGGCGCAGATAGCGCTGGCCGTCCGCGCCGCCGCTGCACAGGCTGGCGGCCTGCGGCAGCTTGAGCTGGGCCAGCAGCGCTCCCGCGTCCTGCGATTCGAAGTCGGCATGGGCGGCGCCGAAGGCCTCGGCGATGGCCTCGTTTTCCTCGGGCAGCACGCTGCAGGTGGCGTAGACCAGGCGCCCGCCCGGCTTCACCAGGCGCGCGGCACTCTCCAGGATGGCGGCCTGCTTGGCCGTGAGTTCCCGCACCGCCTGGGGCGACTGGCGCCATTTCAGATCCGGATTGCGCCTGAGCGTGCCCAGGCCCGAGCAGGGCGCATCGACCAGCACGCGGTCGATCTTGCCGGCCAGGCGCTTGATGCGCTCGTCCCTCTCGTGCGCGATGGCCGCCGGGTGTACGTTGGACAGGCCGCTGCGCGCCAGGCGCGGCTTCAAGGCCTCCAGCCGGTGCGCCGACACGTCGAACGCGTACAGGCGGCCGGTGCTGCGCATGGCCGCGCCAATGGCCAGGGTCTTGCCGCCGGCGCCGGCGCAGAAATCGACCACCATCTCGCCACGCTTGGCGTCCAGCAGCAGGGCCAGCAGCTGCGAGCCCTCGTCCTGCACCTCGATGGCGCCGCGCGTGAAGGCATCCAGTTTGCTGAGCGCCGGCTTGCCCTGCACGCGCAGGCCCCAGGGGGAATACGGCGTCACTTCTGATTTGATAGCTGCCTGCGCAAGCTCCTTCTGCACCTGGTCGCGTTTTTCCTTCAGGGCATTGACGCGCAGGTCTAGCGGCGCGGGCTGGGTCAGGCCGTCGGCCAGGGCCCAGAAGCCGGCCTCGCCCAACTGTGCCTTCAGCGGCGCCACCAGCCACTCGGGCAGGTTGTGGCGGTGCGGGGCCAGCAGCTCCTCGGGGCGCACGGCGGCGCAGGCATCGAGCCAGGCCTTCTCTTGCTCGGACAGCGCACTTTTCACAAAGTCACGCGCGCCGGCAAAGCCCAGGATGGCCAGGCGCCGCTCCTTGGGGCCGCTGCCCGAGCGCGCCAGCTGCTCGAACAGCAGCTTCTTGCGCAGCACGGTGTAGGCAGTCTCGGCCAGCGTCGCGCGCTCGCGCGGGCCCAGGTTGCGATGCTCACGAAAATAGCGCGAGACCACGGCGTCGGCCGGGTGCTCAAAAGAAAGGGTGAGCCTGACGAGTTCGGCGCAGGCGTCCACGAGGGCTTTGGGATGCATGGGCGCAATTGTCCCATCTTGCGGCGCCACCGCCCCATCCGCAGGGCTTATAGGGAAAATAGGCTGTAACGCTTACCCATAAAGCGTTAGCAGCTATTTTTATCGAAGCAAATGCGCGAGCACCGCACGCGGGTAGATCAGGTGCTCCTGCGTCAACACGCGCGCAGCCAGGCCCTCAGCCGTATCGCCAGGCAGCACCGGCACCACGGCCTGATCCAATATGGGGCCCACATCCAGCTCCGCCGTCACCAGGTGCACCGTGCAGCCGGCAAACTTGCAGCCCGCTTCGATGGCGCGCTGGTGCGTGTGCAGCCCGGTGAAGGCGGGTAGCAGCGAGGGGTGGATGTTCACCAGCCGGCCCGCAAAGTGGTCTACAAAGCCGGGCGTGAGGATGCGCATGAAACCCGCCAGCACCACCAGGGCCGGCTCGTGGGCGTCGATGGCCTGGGCCAGCGCGGCGTCGAAGGCCTCGCGCGAGGCGTAGGCCTTGTGGTCCAGCACCTGGGTGGCAATGCCCTGCTCACGCGCTATTCCCAGGCCCTTGGCGTCAGCCTTGTTGCTCAGCACCGCGGCCACGCGAATGCCGTGGCGGCTGGCCCAATTCTGCTGACCGGCGGTGCGCACGATGGCCGCCATGTTGGAGCCGCCGCCGGAGATCAAAATCACGATGTTTTTCATGTGACCCGGATTATCCCTGCCATGCCCTTCGACCCACGACAACGCCCCCTGACCGCCCCCGAGGCCCGCGTGCTCGCCACGCTGCTGGAAAAGTCCCGCACCGTGCCCGATAGCTACCCTCTGACCCTGAACAGCCTGGCGGCCGGCTGCAACCAGAAGACGAGCCGCGAGCCGGTCATGCAGCTGAGCGACAACGATGTGCTGCAGGCGCTGGACGCGCTGCGCCAGCAGGCGCTGGTGGTGGAGATTGGCGGCGCCCGCGTGGCGCGCTGGGAGCACAACTTCGAGCGCGGCATTGGCGTACCGATGCAGGCCGCGGCGCTGCTGGGCCTGCTCATGCTGCGCGGCCCGCAGACGGCCGCCGAGTTGCGCCTGAACGCCGAGCGCTGGCACCGCTTTGCCGACACCTCCTCGGTCGAAGCCTTTCTGGACGAGCTGCAGGAGCGCAGCGACGAAAAAGGCGGCCCGCTGGTCACGCTGCTGCCGCGCGCCCCAGGCGCGCGCGAACCGCGCTGGGCGCAGCTGCTGTGCGGCGCCGTGGACGTGGACGCGCTGCAGTCAGGCAGCGCCAACCCGCCCGCCGCCCCGGCCCTGCAGGCGCGCGTAGAGGCGCTGGAGGCCGAGGTGGCTGAGTTGCAGGCTGCCGTGCGCCGCCTGTGCGCCGAGCTGGGCCTGGATGCGCCCCAGTCGCCACCCGGACGGGAGTGAGGCGAACGGCCACGCTACCAAGGCCTTGGATCAGAACCCCAGCGCATGCGGCAGCCAGGTCGATAGCGCCGGCACAAAGGTCAGCAGCACCAGCACCAGGAAATGCGCGACCAGAAACGGCGGCATCTCGCGCGTCAGCGCCGTGATGGACACGCGCGTGGACACGGCCGTGACGAACAGCAGGCCACCCACGGGCGGCGTGATCATGCCCAGGGTGAGGTTCACGATCACCACCATGGCGAAGTGGATCGGGTCTATGCCCAGTGCGCTGGCAATCGGCGCCAGGATGGGCACGAGGATCATCACGCCTGGCAGCGGCTCCATGAAGATGCCGAACGCCAGCAGCAGCAGGTTCACGGCGATCAGGAACATCACGGGCGAGAGCTGCCAGCTGACGATGAGTTGTGACAGGTACTGCGGAATGCCCTCAACCGTGAGCACCCAGGCAAAGGCCGCCGAGGTGGCCATGACCAGCAGCACCGACGAGGTCAGCATGGCCGAGCGCGCCGCGATGCCGGGTATGGCCTTCCACTCCAGCGTGCGGTAGATCCACTTGCCGCACACCAGCGCGTAGAACACCGCGACCACCGAGGCCTCGGTGGGCGTGAAGATGCCAAAGCGTATGCCCACGATGATGAGCACGATGAGCAGCAGCGCCGGAATCGCCTTGATGCTGGTGACGACCATCTCGCGCCCGCTCGGGCGCGGCTCGCGCGAGCGGTAGTCGCGCTTGCTGCACACCCACCAGTTCACGGCCGCCATGGCGATGGCGATCAGGATGCCCGGGATGAAGCCCGCGACGAACAGGCCGCCAACCGAGACGTTCTCGTCCTGCAGCGCATAGATGATCATGCTCACCGAGGGCGGGATGATGGGGCCGACAATGGCCGTGCTCGCGGTGAGCGCGGCGGCGTAGGAGCGCGCATAGCCGGCCTTGTCCATCATCTTCACCATCATCGAGCCCGGGCCCGCCGCATCGGCCAGGGCCGAGCCCGAGATACCCGAGAACAGCGTCAGCGACAGCACGTTGGCATAGCCCAGGCCGCCGCGCAGATGGCCCACGAACTGCGCCGCGAAGCGCAGCAGCACGGCGGTGAGCGCGCCGCCCGACATGAGCTCGGCCGCCAGGATGAAGAACGGCACGGCCATCAGCGGAAAGCTGTCTATGCCCGTGAACATCTCCTTGAACACCACCAGCTGCGGGTAGCGCCCGCCCACGAAGACGGCCAGGGCCGCCGAGATGGCGAGCGCGAAGGCCACGGGAAAGCCGAGCGCGAGCAGCGCGATGACGGCGATGAAAAGCGTCAGAGCCATGATGTATGTCCTCCGCTCAGATCGAGGCCGCCGCGTCGGCGCCCATCTCGCCCGACTCGACATAGCTGCCATCGGCCACGTAGCCGCGCGCGATGAACAGCAGGTGCACGAACATCAGCGCGAAGCCCACCGGCATGGCGACGTAGATCCAGGCCATGGGCACGTCGGTGGCGGCCGTGGTCTGAAAGCGCGTGGCCCAGACGTAGAGCACGGAGAAGTACGCCATGACCAGGCAGAACAGCCCCACCCCGATGACCACGACGGTGCGGATGGCGCGCGCCGCGCGCAGGCCCACGGCGTTGTGCAGGTTGTCGATGGCCACATGGCCACCGAAGCGCAGCACCAGTCCGGCGCCCAGGAAGGTGCACCAGATCATCATGTGCCGCGCCACCTCCTCGGCCCAGACGATGGAGTCGCCCGTGGTGTAGCGCAGCACCACGTTGGCAAAGACGATGCAGGCCATGGCCAGCAGCAGCACGATGAGCACCCAGCGGTTGCAGGCCACCAGGGCACGTTCCACGCGATCAAGCATATGCGGGTCGGCGCACACAGGCGCCGTTATCGAAGGGGTTCAAAACAAACCGCCCGGGCACGGCCGGGCGGATTCAGGCGCAGCGCTGCGGCGCGCTTACTTCACCGCGGCGATCGCGTCCAGCGTCTTCTGGCCGAACTTGCTCGCGTACTGCTTGTAGGCCGGCTCCAGCGCGGTGCGGAAGGCGGCCTGGTCTACGTTGCTGACGACCTGCATGCCGTGGCTCTTGGCCTCCTCCACACCCTTCTTCTCTACAGCATCCACGAAGGCACGCGATGCGAGCCCGCCCTGCTTGGCGCCCTGTGTGAATGCGGCCTTCTGCGCGTCGCTCAGGCCGCCCCAGAAGTTGGGCGACACGATCAGCGCCACGGGCGCGTACACATGCGAGGTCAGCGTGAGGTACTTCTGCACCTGCCACAGCTTGGCCGAGGCGAGCACCGAGATCGGGTTCTCCTGGCCGTCGATGGTGCCCTGCTGCAGCGCGCCGATCACCTCGGGCCAGGACATGGGCGTGGGCGAGGCGCCCAGGGTCTTGAACGCCGTGATGTGCACGGGGTTCTCGGTCACGCGGATCTTCAGGCCCTTCAAGTCCTCGACCTTTTGCACCGGGTGCTTGTTGTTCGTCAGGTGGCGAAAGCCCTGCTCGCCCCAGGCCAGCGCGATCAGGCCGCGCTTGTGGAACTTCGCCAAAAGCTCTTGGCCGAAGGGGCCGTCGAGCACGGCGCGCGCATGCTGCGTGTCGCGCAGCAGGAACGGGATGTCCACCACGCCCACGTCGGGCACGAAGTTGCTCAGGGCGCCCGTGGAGACGATCACGGCCTCCACCGTGCCCAGCTGCAGGCTCTCGATGAGCTCACGCTCGCCGCCCAGGGCGCTGGAAGGGAACTGCTTGAACTTGAACGCGCCGTTGGTGCTCTTCTCCACGGAGTCGGCCCAGGCCTGCGCCGCGGCGCCATAGTGCGAATTGACGGCCAGCGCGTAGCCGAGCTTGACCTCCTTGGCCTGCTGGGCAAAAACAAAACCAGAAGGGACGGCAAGGGCCGAAGCTGCGCAGGCAGCGACCAGGGCGCGGCGGGAGAAGTTCATGGGGGACTCTGGAAACATGGGAGTTGGTGGACGAAAAACCATTAATTTTAGTTTTTTGCAGCGTCCGACACGCATGTAGTGGAACTAGATGCGCCCATTTCCGCCTCGAACCAACAGGGCACATCCAAGCATCGGCTCGCAGGCTCGTCCCCTCCCTCGGCATCATGAATAACGGCAAAGCCAGATAATTCCGTTCTTTTCCGCCGCCATGTCCCAAGCAGATCCGTGCACATGGCGACGCCTGCCTTGCTTCACCATGAGTGCCACCGCCCCGCAAGCCGCCCTACATCCGCAGACTCCAGCCAAGCTTGGCGTGCGCCGCGATCGAAGCCCGATATGTTGAGCTTTATAAGCCACCACTGGAACGGAGCCATCGACTGGCTCAGCGCCAACGCGGTGGTGCCCCTCGTCCACGGTCTGCACATCGCCGATGCCGCCGGCGACCCGCGTGAGATTGCCGAGGCGGCGCTGATCGCGGCGCTGCAGCTGTTCCTCATCGCCTGCGTGATGCGGCCGCTGGAGAACCTGATTCCCGCCGAGCGCTGGGCCGACCGGCGCCACACCACGGTAGACCGCAACTACACCCTGCTCATGCTGCTGGGCCTGTTTCCGCTGTTCAGTTTCCTGGTGCTCATGCCCTTCGCCCAGCTGCTGGGCGGCGGGCCGTCCACCGAGCAAGCCAGCGGCCTGAAGGCCTGGTTCCCCTGGTTCGAGCAGCATCCCTACCTGCTGTTTGCCGTGTACTACATGGTCTACGACTGCGTGTATTACTGGATGCACCGCGCCCAGCACGCCATTCCCTGGTGGTGGGCCATGCACAGCATGCACCACAGCCAGCGCCAGATGAGCTGCTGGAGCAACGACCGCAGCAACTATCTGGATGGCATGCTGCAGTCCTTCATCCTTGCCGGCGTGGGACTCGCGATGGGCGTGGAACCCTCGGAGTTCGCGCTGCTGGGCCTCTTGAGCGAGCTGGTGCAAAACTTCTCGCACGCCAACGTGGCGCTGCGCCTGGGCCGGCTGGGCAAGCTGGGCGAGCGGCTGCTGGTGGGCCCGCGCTTTCACCGCAACCACCACATGCTGCGCGATCCCGCGCGCCCCACGCGCCACCAGTGCAACTTCGGCCAGGTGCTGCCGTGGTGGGATCAGCTCTTCGGCACCGCCCTGTACCACGACGAGGCGCCGGCGGCGACGGGCGTGGGCGACCCCGAGGTGGATGCCGACAACGAGCGCGGGCTCATCGCCATGCAGTGGCACACGCTCAGGCGCTTCTGGGCCGCCTTCAGCTGCCGCGCCGGCTGGCGGCCTGGCGATGTGTCCTTCGGGCCGGGCCTGCGGCCCATCCACGATGCGGACGCAGGCTCAGCTCAGTAGCCGCGACGACTTGGGCACGTGCGCCATCAAAAACTCCATCTGGTCGGCCAGGATGCGGCGGTTTCTCAAGATGAAGTCTTCCCACAGGCTGGGCACGTAGGGCGTATAGAGCAGCGGCATGTGCGCCTGCTCGGGCGTGCGCGGGCCCTTGCGGTGGTTGCAGGGGCGGCAGGCGGTGACCACGTTCATCCAGTGGTTCGGGCCCTGGCGGGCGAAGGGCACGATGTGCTCGCGCGTCAGGTCGTCTTCCTGGAAATGGCCGCCGCAGTAGGCGCAGACGTTGCGGTCGCGCGCGAACAGCTTGGCATTGGTCAGGCTCGGGCGCAGGTCGAACGGGTTGATGTGGGGCACGCCGCGCGTGCCAATGATGCTGCTCACCGCAATCTGCGACTGCTCGCCCGTGATGGCGTTGTGCCCACCGCGAAACAGCGCGATCTGCGCGCCCACTTCCCAGCGCACCTCACCCGCGGCGTAATGCGTGACCGCCTGCTCCAGCGTGATCCACGACTGCGGCAAGCCCTGGCCCGACAGCTTCAAAACCTTCACCACCAGCCTCCTGTCATACGACACAAGAATCGGCATCGCCGGCCGCACAATTCGTGCCGCCGGTAGCGCACAATATACCCTTTTCATGACAAATTGGCTTCAATTGCTTGATGGACTTGCGCCAAACGCTATTGAAAACAAAGCACTGCGATGAAGATTTTCCGCGGCTTCCATCACCCTGAGGTGGCACCGGCCTGCGCGCTGACGATAGGCAACTTCGACGGCGTGCACCGCGGCCACCAGGCCATGCTGGCGCTGCTGAACAGCGAGGCGCAGCACCGCGGCGTGGCCAGCTGCGTGCTGACCTTCGAGCCGCATCCGCGCGACTACTTTGCCGGCCGGCACCGGCGCCCGGATCTGGCCCCGGCGCGCATCGGCACGCTGCGCGACAAACTCGACGAGCTGGAGCGCTGCGGTGTGCAGCAGACGGTGGTGCTGCCCTTCAACGAAAAGCTCGCCAGCCTGCCGGCCCAGGCCTTCATCGAAGACGTGGTGGTGCGCGGCCTGGGCGCGCGCTACCTGCTGGTGGGCGACGACTTCCGCTTTGGCAGCGGGCGCACGGGCGACTACGCCATGCTGGACGCCGCCGGCCCGGCGCACGGCTTTGAGGTGGCGCGCATGAACAGCTACGAGCTGCACGGCCTGCGCGTCTCCAGCACCGCCGTGCGCGCAGCCCTGGCCGCCGGCGACATGCCGGAGGCCGCGCGCCTGTTGGGCCGGCCCTACGCCATCAGCGGCCATGTGGTGCACGGGCGCAAGCTCGGCCGCCAGCTGGCCGAGAGCAGCGGCGGCGCGGGCGACGGGTTTCGCACCCTGAACCTGCGCTTTGCCCACTGGAAGAGCGCCGCCAGCGGCATCTTCGTCGTGCGCGTGGCCGGCCTTGCCGACCAGCCTTTGCCCGGCGTGGCCAACCTGGGCGTGCGCCCGTCGCTAGACCCAAATGACGTGAACGGCGGCCGCGTGCTGCTGGAGACGCATTGCCTGGCCTGGCCCAAGCACCTGGGCGCAGAGGGGGCCTACGGTAAAATCGTGCGCGTGGAACTGCTGCACAAACTGCACGACGAGCGCAAATACGACGGCCTCGCGGCACTCACCCAGGGCATCGCCCAAGATTGCGAAGACGCCCGCGCGTTCTTTGCCGCCCAGGCGCCGGGCCACACCGACACGCGCCGCCAGACCACGCGCGACCGAATTTGACGGGGCGGCACCAGCCCCTCTCTTCCACTCGCTTCCCCTGTCTTGCACTGCGGGCACCAGGCCCGCGAGCCCCGTTTTTGAAGGTTTCCCCATGTCCGAATCCGCCCCCAAGAAAGCCCCCGAGAGCGCCTACCGCGCCACGCTGAACATGCCCGACACGCCGTTCCCCATGCGCGGCGATTTACCGAAGCGCGAGCCGCAATGGGCCAAGGACTGGAACGACCAGGGCGTGTACAAGCAGCTGCGCGATGCACGGCACGGCGCGCCGAAGTTCATCCTGCACGACGGCCCGCCCTATGCCAACGGCCAGATCCACATCGGCCACGCGATGAACAAGATCCTGAAGGACATGATCGTCAAGAGCCGCCAGCTGGAGGGCTTCGACGCCCTCTACACCCCCGGCTGGGACTGCCACGGCCTGCCGATCGAGAACGCCATCGAGAAGAAGCATGGCCGCAACCTGCCGCGCGACGAGATGCAGGCGCGCGGCCGGGCCTTTGCCACCGAGCAGATCGCGCAGCAGATGGCCGACTTCAAGCGCCTGGGCGTGCTGGGCGAATGGGACAACCCCTACCAGACCATGGCCTACGCCAGCGAGGCCGGCGAGCTGCGCGCCCTGAAGAAGGTGATGGAGCGCGGCTTCGTCTACCGGGGCCTGAAGCCCGTGTACTGGTGCTTTGACTGCGCCAGCTCGCTGGCCGAGTTCGAGATCGAGTACCAGGACAAGCAGAGCCAGACGCTGGACGTGATGTTCCCCGCCGCCGACCCGGCGCGCCTGGCCGCGGCCTTTGGCCTGCCGCAGCTGGACAAACCCGCCTTCATCGTCATCTGGACGACCACCGCCTGGACAATTCCCGCCAACCAGGCGCTGAACGTGAACCCCGAGCTCGAATACAGCCTGGTGGACACGGATCGCGGCCTGCTCATCGTGGCCCAGGCCCTGGTGGAAAAATGCCTGGAGCGCTGGAAGCTCGAAGGCCGGGTGCTGGCCACGGTGCAGGGCAAGCAGCTAGACCTGATGCCCTTCAAGCATCCGCTTATCGCTGTGGACAAGGCCTTTGACCGCATCTCGCCCGTATACCTGGCCGACTACGCCACGGCCGAGGACGGCACGGGTATCGTGCACAGCGCGCCGGCCTATGGCGTGGACGACTTCAACTCCTGCGTCGCCCATGGCCTGAAATACGAGGACATCCTGAACCCCGTGCAGGGCAACGGCGTGTATGCGCCCGAGCTGGGCCTGTTCGGCGGCCAGCATATCTGGAAGGCCGTGCCCGTCATCATCGACGCGCTCAAGGTCGCCGGGCGCCTGCTCGACAGCGTCACCATCACGCACAGCTACCCGCATTGCTGGCGCCACAAGAGCCCGGTGATCTACCGCGCCGCGGCGCAGTGGTTCGTGCGCATGGACGAGGGCGAGGGCGTGTTCACCGACCCGGCACAAAAACCGGCACAAACCCTGCGCCAGATTGCGCTGGAAGCTATCGAAAAAACCAGCTTCTACCCCGAAAACGGCAAGGCCCGCCTGCGCGACATGATTGCCGGGCGCCCGGACTGGTGCATCTCGCGCCAGCGCAGCTGGGGCGTGCCCCTGCCCTTCTTCCTGCATGTGGACAGCGGCGAGCTGCACCCGCGCACCATGCAGATCATGGATCAGGCGGCCGAGATCGTGGACAAGGGCGGCATCGAAGCCTGGAGCCGCGCCACGGCCGAGGAAATCCTCGGTGCCGAAGACGCCAAGCTGTACACCAAGAGCACCGACATCCTGGAGGTCTGGTTCGACTCCGGCAGCACCTTCTGGCATGTGCTGCGCGGCACGCACGCCGGCATGCACCACGACGAAGGCCCCGAGGCCGACCTGTACCTGGAGGGCCACGACCAGCACCGCGGCTGGTTCCACAGCTCGCTGCTGCTGTCCAGCGCCATCTTCGGCCGCGCGCCGTACCGCGGCCTCTTGACGCACGGCTTCACCGTGGACGGCCAGGGCAAGAAGATGAGCAAGTCGCTGGGCAACACGGTCTCGCCGCAGGAGGTGAGCAGCAAGCTGGGCGCCGAGATCATCCGCCTGTGGTGCGCGTCCACCGACTACTCGGGCGACCTGGCCATCGACGACAAGATCCTGGCGCGCGTGGTCGATGCCTACCGCCGCATCCGCAACACGCTGCGCTTTCTGCTCGCCAACGTGAGCGATTTCGACCCCGCAACGGACGCCGTGCCGGTCGAGCAGATGCTGGAGATCGACCGCTACGCGCTGGCGCGCGCCGCCGAGCTGCAGCAGGACATACTGGCGCATTACCGCAGGTACGAATTCCACCCCGTGGTGGCCAAGCTGCAGCTGTACTGCTCGGAAGACCTGGGCGGCTTTTACCTCGACGTGCTCAAGGATCGCCTGTACACCACCGCCGCCAAGAGCCTGGCCAGGCGCAGCGCGCAGACGGCCCTCTATCAGATCACCCACGCCATGCTGCGCTGGATGGCGCCCTTTTTGTCGTTCACGGCCGAGGAGGCCTGGAAGCTGTTTGGCAACTCCGCGTCCATCTACCTGGAGACCTACCAGACCATCCCCACCGGCGACGACGCGCTGCTGGCCAAGTGGGCGCGCCTGCGCACCATCCGCGACCTGGTGAACAAGGAAATCGAGAACGTGCGCAGCGCCGGCACCGTGGGCTCGTCGCTGCAGGCCGTGGTCACGCTCACGGCAGCGCCCGAAGACCACGCGCTGCTGGCCAGCCTGGGCGACGATCTGAAGTTCGTATTCATCGTCTCCACTATTGAATTGGTAGCTGGCAGCACGCTTGAGGTAAGCGTCAAGGCCAGTTCCGACGCCAAATGCGAGCGCTGCTGGCATTACCGCGCCGACGTCGGCAGCAACCCGGCGCACCCCACGCTGTGCGGCCGCTGCGATAGCAACCTGCACGGCGCGGGCGAGACCCGGGTGCACGCCTGATGGCGCGCGCCAAGAAGGTCGGCGGCAGCGCCAGCCTGTGGCCCTGGCTTGCCTGGGCGGTGCTGCTCGTCATTGCCGACCAGTTCACCAAGACGCTGATCCTGGGCTACTACCGCCTGGGCGACGCCACCTACGTCACCAGCTTCTTCAACGTCGTGCGCGCGCACAACAGCGGCGCGGCGTTCTCCTTCCTGGCCGGCGCCGGCGGCTGGCAGCGCTGGCTGTTCACCGGCATCGCCCTGGCCGTGGCCGCCTTCATCCTGTGGCAGCTGCGCCAGCACCCGGGCCAGAAGCTGTTCAGCTTTGCGCTCTCCAGCATTTTGGGCGGCGCCATCGGCAACGTGGTGGATCGCCTGCAGCACGGCTACGTGGTGGACTTCCTGGACTTCCACCTGCGCGGCTGGCATTTCCCGGCCTTCAACGTGGCCGACTGCGCCATCACCGTGGGCGCGGCCTGTCTGATCCTGGACGAGTTGCTGCGGGTGCGCAAATCAAGCTAGCACTCCGCGCGACGGCGCCCGGCGTGAGGCCATAGGCGCGCACGAAGTGGCGCGTGAAGTGGCTCTGGTCGTGAAATCCCGCGTCGAGCGCCGCCTGCGCGATAGGCCGGCCCGCCAGCAGAGCCCGGCGCGCGCCCTGCAACTGGCGCTGCAGGCGATAGGCGTGGGGCGGCAGCCCCGTCCTGGCCTTGAACAGGCGCAGGAAATGCCAGGGGCTGAGGCCCGCCTCGCGTGCCAGATCCTCCAGCGCGGCGGGCGCCTGCGGCGCGGCGTCGATGCGCTCGCACGCGCGCTGCACGGCGGCCGGTAGCGCGCAGCCGGCGGTACGTGGCGCGCCGCACAACTGCGCCAGCAGCTCCAGCAAGGCCTGCTCGGCCGCGTCGTTCCCTTCCACCGGATCCACGAGCGCCGCATGCAGCCGCAGGAAGGCCAGCGCCGCGCCCCGCGCGCCAAGCACCGGGTGATGAAATTCCGCCCCCGGCGAGAGGCCCAGCAGCACCGCATGCCGCGCGATCACCGGCGGGTCGAGGTACAGCATGCGCCAGGCCCGCGCCATGCCGCACACGGGACGGCCGTCGTGCACCTCGTTGGGGTTCACGGTGATCAGCTCGCCGGGCCGGGCGCGCACGTCGCCGCGCCCGCTCGCGGAATCGTGCGCACCCCGCAACACCAGGCCGATGCCGAACTGGTCGTGCGTGTGCCGGCCCAGCGCCCGGCTGGACGCGGCCTCCACCGCCAGTACCCCCGGCCAGCACGTGGCCTGGGCCGCGAACCGTTCCTGCACGCATTCCATGCCCGGCATTGTGCCGGCAAGGGGTGCGCAAGATCGTGCAAGACGGCCGGGGACGCGCTGCGTAGCGTGGAGACTTTTGCGGAGATTTTTCGCCATGTCCACGCGCCTTACCGGATACCTGCTGCTCGCGCTCGCCATGATGACCGTCGGCACGACGGTGATCGCCTCCAAGCTCCTGGCGGGCAACATCGCCCCCTTCCTGGCCACCGCGCTGCGCCTGGCGATCGCGCTGCCCGTGCTGCTGGCACTGGCCTGGCTGCGCGGCGAGCGCTGGCCCGCGCTCACGCGCCGCGAGGGCCTGCTGCTCACGCTGCAGGCGGCGGCGGGCAGCGTGGGCTACACCGCGTTCCTGGTCGCGGGCACGGCCCACCTGCCGGCGGCGGACGCGGGCGTGGTCATCGGCACCCTGCCCGCAATGGCGGCCCTGTTTGCCGCCGTGGTGCTGGGCGAGCGGCCCGGCCCGCGCCTGGTGCTGGCCGTGCTGCTGGCCACGGGCGGCGTGCTCGCCGTGGCCTGGAACGGGCGTGCGCCCACCGCGTCGGCTGGCCTGTCGCCCGGCGTGCTGCTGGTGCTGGCGGCCGTGGTGTGCGAAAGCGCGTTCATCCTGCTGCACAAACGCATGGCCCGCCCGCTGCCGCCGCTGGCGCAGGACACGGCCATGACGGGGCTGGGCCTGCTCGTGGCCCTGCCCCTGGCCGCCTTTGAGCTGCCCGCCGCCACGCTGCCGCCGCCCAACGCGCTCGCGGCCGTGGCTTGGTACGCGCTGGTGCCCACGGTCGGCGGGTATCTGCTGTGGTACGCCGGCGCCGCACGCGTGAGTGGCAGCGAGGCGGCGGCCTTCACCGCCGTGGCGCCGCTCACGGCGGTGGTGCTCGCGGCGCTCTGGCTGGGCGAGACCGTGGGTGCGCGGCAGGCGCTGGGCGCGGTTGCGGTGCTGCTGGCCATCCTCGTGCTGGCGCTGCCGCGGCGCGGCTAGGGTGACAAGGGCGCATCGCGCGCGGACACCGTCTCCCAGGGTTATCCCGATCAGGGAGCGCGTCATCACGGCGTCATACTGGGGTGGCGAAATGAAATCGTTTTCATACCGCCATGTCCAAAGAACTTCTCAACATCCACGCAGTGGCCGCCCGCGCCGGCGTTTCGGCCGCTACCGTGTCCCGGGTCTTCAACCTTCCGGACAAGGTGGCGCCCGCCACGCGTGAACTGGTGACGCGCACGGCCAACGAGCTCGGCTACCAGCCCAACGCCAGCGCCCGCACGCTGCGCACGCAGCGCAGCCGCGTGCTGGGCGTGGTGCTGCCCACCCTGCTGAATCCGGTCTTTGCCGAATGCCTGCAGGGCATTGCCCTGGCGGCAGCCGCCCATGGCTACGCCATCCTGCCGGCAATGACGAGCTACGACGAGGCGCAGGAGCGCCAGGCGGTCGACCAGCTGCTGGCGGCCAGCGTGGACGGCATGATCCTCACCGTCTCCAACCCCTCGGACTCGGCCGCCTTGCTGCGCCTGCGCGCCGCCGCCCTGCCCTATGTACTGGCCTACAACGCCCATCCCGAGCACCCCTGCATCTCGGTCGATGGCGAGGCCGCGGCGGCCGATGTCGTGGCGCGTCTGGCGGCCCTGGGCCATAGGCGCATCGCCATGGTCAGCGGCACGCTGGCGGCGTCCGACCGTGCCCAGCAGCGCTACCGCGGCTACCTGCGCGGCATGGCGGCCGCAGCACTGCAGGCGCCAGCGCTGGTGGAGGTACCCTTCGTCGCCACCGCCGTGGAGGCTCTGTCGCATTACCTGCAAACGCAGCCCCGTCCCACGGCACTGTTCTGCTCCAACGACCTGCTGGCGATACGCAGCATCCGCGCCGCACACCTGACGGGGCTAAACGTTCCGCAAGATCTGGCCGTCGTCGGCTTTGACGGCATCGCCATCGGCCAGGATCTGACGCCGGCGCTTTGCACCATCGTCCAACCCAACCACGACATCGGGCGCCATGGCGTGGAGCTGCTCGTGCATGCCGTTGTCCGCGGCAGCCCACCCGGCCCCGGCGACAGCCTGTGCCTGCCCTACCGCTTTTACAGCGGCGAGTCCTGCTGCGCCGTTGCAGCAGCGACCGCCTGAACACCGTTTTCGCCATGCCCCTACCAAGGAGAAACTCCATGACCTCGACCCTGCAACGCATCGCCCGCATGGGCGTACTGGCGGCCGCCGGCCTGGCAGCCACTGGCGCCTGGGCACAGACCGCCATCTGCTACAACTGCCCCACCGAATGGGCCGACTGGGGCACACAGCTGCGCGCCATCAAGGCCAAGACCGGCATCACGGTGCCGGCGGACAACAAAAATTCGGGCCAATCGCTGGCGCAACTGGTGGCCGAAAAGGCCAGCCCTGTGGCCGACGTGACCTATCTGGGCGTGACCTTCGCGATCCAGGCGCAAAAGGACGGCGTGGTGGCCCCCTACCAGCCGGCCCACTGGAAGGACATCCCCGACGGCATGAAAGACCCGGCCGGCAACTGGTTCAGCATCCACTCGGGCACGCTGGGCTTCATGGTCAACGTGGACGCGCTCAAGGGCAAGCCGGTGCCCAAATCCTGGGCCGACCTGCTCAAGCCCGACTACAAGGGCCTGATCGGCTACCTGGATCCGGCCTCGGCCTTCGTCGGCTATGTGGGCGCGGTGGCTGTGAACGAGGCGCGCGGCGGCACGCTCGCCAACTTCGCGCCGGCGATCGACTACTTCAAGGCGCTGCAGAAGAACGAGCCCATCGTGCCCAAGCAGACCTCGTATGCGCGCGTGCTCTCGGGCGAGATCGCCATCTTGCTGGACTATGACTTCAACGCCTACCGCGCCAAATACAAGGACGGCGCCAACGTGCAGTTCGTCATTCCCGCCGAGGGCACGGTGGTCGTGCCCTATGTGATGAGCCTGGTGAACAAGGCGCCGCACCCAGCCGATGCCAAGAAGGTGCTCGATTTCGTGCTCTCCGACGAGGGCCAGGCGATCTGGGCCAAGGCCTATCTGCGCCCGGTGCGCGCCAGCGCCATGCCCAAGGACGTGCAGGCGCAGTTCCTGCCCGCAAGCGAGTACGCCCGCGCCAAGACCGTGGACTACGGCGCCATGGCGGCGGCGCAGCGCGGCTTCTCCGACCGCTACCTGAAGGAAGTGCGTTGAGCGCGCGCCAGCGCCTGCTGCTCGCCGGCTGCGCCGCGCCGGCGGGCGCGTTCTTCCTTGCCTTCTGGCTGCTGCCGGCACTGCAACTGCTGGTGCTGCCGGCCGAGCAGGGCTGGCAGACCTATTTCGTCGTGCTCACCGACGGCCGCTACATCGAGAGCATGCTCAACACCGTGCTGCTGTCGGTCGTCGTCACCCTGGCCACCTTGGTGATCGGCGCCACGATAGGCATCTACCTGGCGCGGCGCAGCTTTGCCGGCAAGCACCTGCTGCTGGCGCTGCTCACGCTGCCGCTGTCGTTCCCGGGCGTGATCATCGGCTTCTTCGTCATCCTGCTGGGCGGCCGCCAGGGCCTGGTGGCCGATCTCTCGGCGGCACTCACGGGGGGGAACCGCATCACCTTTGCCTACGGCCTGCTGGGCATGTTTCTGGCCTACCTGTATTTCTCGCTGCCGCGCGCCGTCGCCACCTATACCGCGGCGGCCGAGGCCATGGATCTGCAGCTGGAGGAGGCAGCCCGCTCGCTGGGCGCCTCGCGCCTGCGCATCGTGCGCGACGTGTGGATCCCCGAGCTGGCGCCCACCACGGTGGCCTGCGGCGCCATCGTGTTCGCCACCTCCATGGGTGCATTTGGCACCGCCTTCACCCTGGCGAGCAAGTTCGAGGTCGTGCCCATCACCATCTACAACGAGTTCACCAACTACGCCAACTTCGCGCTCGCCGCATCGCTGTCGATTGCGCTGGGCATCGTCACCTGGCTGGTGCTGTTTCTCACGCGGCGCTTTGGCAGCAGCGCCGGCATGCGCTAAGAGGACTGCAAATGAGTACCCCAACACACAACCGTGCGCCTTTCTTGTTTGCGGTCACGGCACTCACCACGGTGTTCATGGTCGCGCCCATGCTGCTGTCCATCTTTGCCGGCCTGGTGAACAACTACAGCGTCGGCCTCAAAAGCGGTTTCACGCTGCGCTGGCTGACCGAGGTCTGGGAGAACTATGGCGGCACCGTGGGCGCGTCGCTGTGGATCGCCGGTCTCTGCGTGATCTTGACGGCGCTGCTCGGCGTACCCTGCGCCTACGCGCTGGCACGCAGCCGCTCGCGCCTGGCGCGGGCCTTCGAGGAAATCCTCACCCTGCCCGTCGCCGTGCCGGGGCTGGCAACGGCGCTGGCGCTGATCCTGGCCTACGGCCAGATCGCGGCCTTCCGCCAGAGCTTTGCCTTCATCCTCGTTGGCCATGTCGTCTTCACCCTGCCCTTCATGGTGCGCACCGTGGCCTCGGCCTTCCAGCGCAATGACCTGGTGGCTCTGGAAGAGGCCGCGCGCACGCTGGGCGCGAGCTTTCCGCAGCGCTTTCTCGGCGTGCTGGTGCCGGCGGTATTCCCGGCCATCGTCGCCGGCAGCCTGATGGTGTTCACGCTCTCGGTGGGTGAATTCAACCTGACCTGGATGCTGCACACCCCGCTCACGCGCACCCTGCCCGTGGGCCTGGCCGACAGTTATGCGTCGATGCGCATCGAGATCGGATCGGCTTACACGCTGGTCTTCTTCATCGTCATCCTCCCCGTGCTCTGGGCCCTGCAGGCCCTGGCTCAACTCATGCAAAAGCGCTATGGAACTTGAACGCATCCCGGTCGAGATCGACCACTGCTCGAAAACCTACGCCGACGGCACGCGCGGCCTGCAGCCCACCAGCCTGCATGTCGAGCCCGGCGAGGTGCTGGCGCTGCTCGGCCCCTCGGGCTGCGGCAAGACCACGCTCTTGCGCCTGATCGCCGGGCTGGAGACGCTGGACGCGGGCGGGCGCATCCTGTTCGGCGACCAGGACGTGACGCACCGCCCCGTCGAGCAGCGCGGCGTGGGCATGGTGTTCCAGAGCTACGCGCTGTTTCCGCAGATGAGCGTGGCCGCCAACATCGGCTACGGCCTGCGCATCCGCGGCGTGTCGGCGGCCGAGGAAAAGCGCGCCGTGGGCGAGCTGGTCGAACTCACGCGCCTCCATGGCCTCGAATCCAAGCGCCCCGGCGAGCTCTCGGGCGGACAGCGCCAGCGCGTGGCCCTGGCACGCGCCGTGGCCGTGCGCCCGCGCGTGCTGCTGCTCGACGAGCCGCTGGCGGCGCTGGACGCCAAACTCAAGGAATCGCTGCGCGAGGAGCTGGCCGAGCTGCTGCGCCGCCTGCACATCACCGCCATCCACGTCACGCACGACCAGCAGGAGGCCATGGCCATTGCCGACCGCCTGGCCGTGATGCGCGCCGGGCGCATCGTGCAGGTGGGCCGCGGCGAAGATCTGTATCGCGCGCCCGCCCATCCCTTCGTGGCCGAGTTCCTGGGCCGGGTGAACCGCATCGAGCGTTCGCCCGAGGCCATCGCCCGCGGTGTGCTGACGCTAGGCGGCGCGACGCTCACCTGCCCGCCGGCGCTGAACCAGGGCGCGCTGCTGCTGCGCCCCGAGGACATCGAGGTCGGAGCGTGCCAGGACGGCTGGGGCGTGGCGCGGGTCGAGCAGCGCAGCTTTCTGGGCGACCGAGTGCAGCTGCGCCTGAGCGCCGCGGGCGTGCCCGGCACGCTGCTGGCCGACGTGGCGCGCGACGCGCCCTACCAAAGCGGCGACGAGGTAGGCATCCACATCAATCCACAGCGCCTGATGAGTACCGAGGAAAGCACGACATGAACACCAGCCCCTACACCTTCCTGGCTCAGATCACCGATCCGCATATCCGCGAGCCCGGCCGCCTAGCCTATGGCCGCATCAACACCGCGCCCTACCTGGAACGCGCTGTCGCCAGCGTGCTGGCCCTGCGCCAGAGGCCCAGCGCCGTCGTCCTCACCGGCGATCTGACGGACTTCGGCCGGCCGGCCGAATACGCTCACCTGGCCGAGCTGCTGGCGCCGCTCTCCGGCCTGCCCCTGTACCTGCTGCCCGGCAACCACGACGAGCGCGTGCAGCTGCGCCGCAGCTTTGCAGCGCACACTTACCTGCAGGGCGGCGGCGAGTACGTGCAGTACAGCGTCAAGGTGGGCCTGCTGCGGCTGATCGCGCTCGACACGGTGGCGCCGGGCCAAAGCCACGGCGAGCTGTGCGCCACGCGGCTGGCGTGGCTGGAGCGCGAACTGGCCACCTGCCGAGGCGAGCCCGTAGTGATCGCCATGCACCATCCGCCGTTTCGCACCCTCATCGGCCACATGGACAAGATCGGCCTGCTCAAGGGCGCGGCAGAGCTCGAAGCCATTGTGGCGCGCCACCCCAACGTGGAGCGCATCATCTGCGGCCACCTGCACCGTGCCATCGACGTGCGCTTTGGCGGCACCATCGCCAGCACCTGCCCGGCTCCAGGGCACCAGGTGGCGCTGGATCTGCAGCCCGACGCGCCATCGGCCTGGATGCTGGAGCCGCCGGCGTTCCGCATCCATGCCTGGGACGGCGCGCGGTTGGTTTCGCATCTGGCAGCATCGGGCATCTTCGAAGGCCCCTATCCTTTCCACGAGAATGGCATGCTCATAGACTGATAGCACTGTTGCCCCACCGTCCTCCATGAAGCACCTACTCAATCTGCTGGCCGCCATTGCCCTGCTCGTCTGGGGCATTCAGATGGTGCGCACCGGCATATTGCGCGTCTTTGGCGCCAATCTGCGCCAGCTGATCGCGCGCGGGGTGCGCACGCAGCTGCTGGCCATTCTCTCGGGCGTGGGCGTGACGGCGGTGGTGCAGTCCAGCACGGCCACGGCGCTGATCGTGTCGGCCTTCGTGGGCCAGGGCATGATCTCGCTCATGGCGGCGCTGTCCGTGATGCAGGGGGCCAACGTCGGCACGGCCGTGATGGCTGTGGTGTTCTCGCTCGATCTGTCCTGGCTGTCGCCGCTGTGCATTTTTGTCGGCGTGGTGCTGTATGTCGTGCGCCAGGACGGCAAGACCGGGCGCGTGGGGCGCGTGCTCATCGGCCTGGGGCTGATGCTGCTGGCCCTGCAGCTCATCACGCAGGCGGCCGAGGTGTTGACCGAGTCCGAGGTGGTGCGCACCCTGCTCACGGCCCTGACGAGCGACATCACCATGGAGATCGTGGTCGGCGCCATCATCGCCGTGATCTCCTACTCCAGCCTGGCCGCCGTGCTGCTGGTGGCCACGCTGGCCGGCTCGGGCGGCATTCCGGTCGTCGTGGCGCTGGGCCTGGTGATTGGCGCCAACGTGGGCAGCGGCCTGCTGGCCGTGCTCACCACCCTCAAGTCCAATGTGCAGACGCGCCAAGTGCCGCTGGGTAACCTGCTGTTCCGCTGCATCAGCGCGCTGGTGATGATTCCGCTCATCGCCCCGTGGCAGACCTATGTGCATCCCCTGGTGCATGACCGGGTCAGCCAGGTGGTGCTGTTTCACCTGGCCTTCAACATCATCGGCACGCTGATCTGCCTGCCGCTGACCGGGCTGGTGGCAGGCATCGTGGAAAAACTGCTGCGCCAGGAGGAGCTGCCCGCGTCCCTGTCGCGTCCGCACCATCTCGACCCTTCCGCCCTGGCCACACCATCCCTCGCCATCTCCTGCGCCGCGCGCGAGGCGCTGCACCTGGCCGATCTGGTGGAGACCATGCTCGGCGGCCTGAAGACCGTCTGGCAGAACGATGACCAGAAACTGGCCGCCGAACTGCGCGCCATGGACGACCAGGTGGACAGCCTGTACTCCTCCATCAAGTACTACATGACGAAGATCTCGCGCGCCGAGCTGGACGAGGCCGAGGGCCGGCGCTGGACGGAAATCATCAGCTTCACCATCAACATGGAGCAGGTGGGCGACCTGGTGGAGCGCGTGCTGCAGGACGTGGAAGACAAGAAGATCAAGAAGGGGCGCAAGTTCTCACCGGCTGGCCTGCAGGAGATCAACGAGATGCACGACCACCTGATCGCCAACCTGCGCCTGGGCATGAGCGTGTTTCTGACCAGCAACCCGCGCGAGGCGCAAAAGCTGCTGGAGGAAAAAAACCGCTTCCGCGAGCTGGAACTGGCCTACTCCGCGACCCACCTGAACCGCCTGGCGGAAAACAAGCTGCAGAGCATAGAGACCAGCTCGCTGCACATCGACATCATCAGCGACCTCAAAAGAATCAATTCGCTGCTGTGCTCGGTGGCCTACCCGGTGCTGGAGGCCAGCAACGCCACTCGCCAGCAGCATCAGGAGCTGGAAGTGCCGACGACGCAGAACGACCGGCTGTGAAGCTGCCCATCGCGGCGTGATCAGGCACATTTCTCAGAGGGTGAGAGGAAATTGCCCATGCCCGAGGGGTGCGTCAAAACGCCACCAATCGAGGCGCAAAACGCAGCCATAGCTCGGGCTATGGCGAGTATTTGCAACGAAGAGTGGGGGTGTTTTGGCGCGCAAAGCGGGCATGGGGGATTGCCTCT
>JAFEER010000036.1 GCA_018240985.1 Pseudomonadota bacterium | reverse complement strand
TGATATTCCTCAGCCAGGCTTTCGTGGTATTCCCGCTGCCGCTGCCGGCGCTTTGGCGTCATGCTTTCGAGTCATGAGCCAAGAACTGTCTCTGCTCCAGCGCCGCCGCCCGCCCACCGCGCAGGAGCTCGCCGGCATTCCCTGGCTGGCCAGGCTGCTTCCGGCCGAGCGTGACTATGCCGTGGCGGCCGTGGTGGTGGGCGATGCCGACTCCGGCGACTATGTCTGCCGCGCCGGCCGGCCCGTGACCTACTGGTTTGGCGTGGTGCAGGGCTTGTTGAAGATGAGTACCGACAGTGCGGACGGCACCAGCATGACCCTGGCCGGCCTGCCGCCCAGCGGCTGGTTCGGCGAGGGCACGGCCGTCAAGCGCGAGCCCTACCGCTACAACGTGCTGGCCCTGCGCAAAAGCGTGGTGGCGGGCCTGCCCATAGACACCTTCCACTGGCTGCTGGATCACTCGCTGGGCTTCAACCGCTTCGTCATGGGGCAGCTCAACGAGCGCGTAGGCCAGTTCATCGCGGTGCGCGAGATCGACCGCCTCACCAACCCCGACCTGCGCGTGGCACGCAGCCTGGCGGCGCTGTTTCATCCCGAGCTGTTCCCCGGCGTGGGCGAGGTGCTGCGCATCACCCAGCAGGAGCTGGCCAACCTCGTCGGCCTGTCGCGCCAGCGCGTGAACGAGGCCCTGGCCGTATTGCAGCAGCAGGGGGCGATCCGCGTGGACTACGGCGGCCTGCGCGTGCTGGATCTGCCGGCGCTGCGCAGCAGCCCGTTTGTGCGCGGCGATGCTGGGGCGGATGGGCGTGCGTGCGTGCGACCCTAGGCGCCTGACAGCGCCGCGCAGCGCTCGAAAACCTGCATGACTAGCAACGAGTCTCAGATGGCTTGTCTTACTCCCTCCCCCTCTGGGGGAGGGCAGGGGTGGTGGCCAGCGACGCTCGCGCGTCGATGCCGGCAAGATGCCGGCGCTCCAGCCCCCATCCCAAGCTCGGTGCTGGCGGCGAGACGGCGCCGCCCGTCAGGCAGTCCAGTTCCGCACTTGCGGAACTGGAGCCGCAGCCTTCAGCCCCAAGGGGGGAAGGAGTCTGAGACAGCTTTCAAATCAAGAAAACCTGTGGCGGCTGGCGGCTGGCGGCTGGCGGACGGCTCAACGCTCGCCGTCTGAAGCCGACGCTGACGCCGGAGCGGATGTGGGCACCGCGCTGCGCAGCCAGGCCTGGGCAAACGAACGCAGCTCGTCCGAAGCCATGTCGGTGGCGGCCCACAGCTGCATGCCGTCGGCACGCCAGCGCAGCAATTGGTAGCCGCGCTCGTGCAGCAGTTGGGGGGCGCTGTCGGCGGCGCTGCCGGCCGGCGCGGGCCAGGCGAACAGATTGATCACGTGGCCATCGTGGCGGTACACCAGAGCGGCCACGGCGCGCTCAGCCAGATAGTCCACCCGCCCGCCGACCAGGGGGTAGCCCTGGGCGGCCAGATCGATCACCGGGGGCGAAAAATCGAGCCGCCCCGCGAACCAGGGTTTGACGGTGTGCCGGTCGCTGGAGGGCACGTCGGTCAGGTGCCCGGCCTGCAGCGAGCGCAGATGGCTGGCCGTCACCTCCTGCGCCAGCATGGCCTGCGGCGGGCTGGCGATCAGCAGGCTGGCCAGCAGCGCGGCACTGAGCGCGCCGGCGGCGTACAGCGCCAGGGCGCGGCTCCAGCCGGGCCAGCCGCCCCAGCCGAACCCGCGCGCCACGACCGGGGCAGACGGGGTGTTTGCCGCCTGCAACTGCATGCGGATCTGGTCGGCCAGGGCCGCGGGCGGCGCATGCCGGGTGGCCTGGCGCCGCAGCAGCGCGCCGAGTACGGGGTCTTCACGCGGTTCCATCAAGCCCTCCTTTCGGGTGCTGCACCCTCGCCCTGCAGCAGGCCGCGCAGCAAGGCCCTGGCGCGCGACAGGCGCGACATCACGGTGCCGACCGGGATGCCGGCCACGCGCGCGATGTCCTCGTAGGGCATCTCTTCGAGCTCGCGCAGCACGATGACCTCGCGGTAGTGCGGCGGCAGCGCGGCCAGCGCGCGATCGACGCGCGCCTGCACTTGCGCCTGTTCGTCGTGCTGCTCCAGCAGCAGCAGCGGGTCGTTGTCGCCATGCATGGGGTGGGCATCGCTGTCGCGCTCCTCGTCGAACGCCAGTTGCTCGCCCGCATGCCGCTGCAGGCGCAGCCAGTCATGACAGGCGTTGCGCACGATGCCCAGCAGCCAGGGCCGCGCGTCGGCCCCGCGCAAGTCCTTGAAAAAGCGGAACGCGCGCAGATACGCCTCCTGCACCACGTCGTCGGCGCTGTGCGGGTCACGCAGCATCCAGCGCGCCAGGTTGTAGGCCGCGGGCAGATGGGGCAGCGTGGCGAGTTCGAACTGGCGCTGGAAATCGGTCAAGGTGGTGAGCGGTTACCCGTGAGACGGCGCAGGTTCCGGTTTTATTCCGGCCGCCGCAAATTGTCGAGCGCCCGCCAGGGGCAAGCGCGGGTGGGGAATGGCGCGCGGGCGCGGCGCGTCATGCAGCACACAAGGAGATTCTCATGAAAACCTTCCCCTGGATGCGCCGCGCCGCGGCGGGTGTGCTGCTGGCGGCCCTGGGCGCCGGCGCTACGGCGGCCGATCTGAAAGCCTATGTCGGCAACTTCAAGGACAGCACCATCAGCGTGGTGGACATCGCCGCCGCCCGCGTGCTGACGACGATTCCGGTCGCCGAAGGCCCGGACGGCATGGTGGTCACGCCGGATGGTGCCGAGGTGCTGGTGAGCGGCTCCAGTACCCACGCGCTCAGCGTGATCGACGCCGCGCAGGATCGCGTGGTGCGCACCATAGCCGTCGGCCAGGGGCCGCAAGGCCTGGCGCTGATGCCGGGCGGCAAGCAGGTTCTGGTGGCCGTCAATGGCGAGGATCGGGTCGCCGTGATCGACGTGGCCTCGGGCGCCGTGACGGGAAGCATCCCGGTGGACAAGCCGCACACCATCGCCGTGCGGGCCGACGGCGCGCGCGCCTACGTGGCGTCGCAGCAGCCCGGTGCGTTCGCCGTGGTGGTGCTGGACCTGGCCCGCAAGCAGGTTGCGGCGCGCATCGCGCTGGACAAGCCGCCGCGCGACCTGGAGTTCAGCGCCGACGGCAAGGCGTTGTACCTGACGCTGGCCGGCGTGCCGGCGGTGCAGGTGATTGACCCGGCGCAGGATCGCATCGTCGCGCAGGTGCCCACCGGCGTGTCGCCCCACGTGGCGCAGCACTTTCGCGGCATGAGCCAGGGCGTGGCCGTGGTGCAGGGCCCCGGCGAGCTGCAACTGTTCGACCCCGCGACGAACCTGCGCGTGCGCAGCATCGCGGTGGGCAAGCAGCCGCACTGGATGGACATCACGCCCGACGCGGCGCAGATGGTGGTCAGCAACGAGGGCGACAACAGCCTGAGCCTGGTCGACTTGGCCAGCGGCACCGCGCGCACCGTGGCGGTGGGCAACGCGCCGCGCAAGGTGGTGGTGCGGCATGTGTCCGCGGGGCACGCAGCGGCTGGCGCGGCGGACGAGGTCGCGATCTCGATCGCCAACTTCGCCTTCATGCCGATGGAGCTGACCATCCATCAGGGCCAGACCGTGCGCTGGACCAACGACGACGGCGCACCCCACGGCCTGGCCTTCAAGGACGGCGCGCCGGGCGAATCGGTGCTGCTGCCCGGCCAGAGCTTCAGCCGCCGCTTCGACAAACCGGGCAGCTACGACTATGTGTGCTCGATCCACCCGTACATGACCGCGCGGATCGTGGTGAAGGCGGGTTGAAACCCTGCAGTCCTTTCGGCCTGGGCGGCGTTGCAAATCCTCGCGATAGCTACGGCTATCGCTGCGGTTTGCGCCTTGCCCAGACCAAAAAATCATCAGTTTTACTTGATTTGCAAGCTGTCTCAGACTCCTTCCCCCTCTGGGGCTGAAGGCTGCGGCTCCAGTTCCGCCTGTGCGGAACTGGACTGCCTGAAGAGCGGCGGCGTCTCGCCGCCAGCACCGAGGCTGGGATGGGGGCTGGAGCGCCGGCATCTTGCCGGCATCGACGCGCTAGCGTCGCTGGCCCCCACCCCTACCCTCCCCCAGAGGGGG
>JAFEER010000035.1 GCA_018240985.1 Pseudomonadota bacterium | reverse complement strand
CTGGTGGAAACGCGCCGCGACCTGCGGGAACTGCAACTGCCGTTCGAGAAGGAAGGCGCAGCGGTCTAAAGTACCGCCGCACACCATGAAACCGGGGGCAGCTGCCCCCGGTGGCGTTTTATTGTTACAACAACCATAGCTGCCGGCGCTTGATATACAAGGGTTTGAATCAAATTTCTTGATTAGCAAGCTGTCTCAGACTCCTTCCCCACTTTTGGGGGAGACCGGGATGGGGGCTGGAGCGCCGGCATCTTGCCGGCATCGACGCGCTTGCGTCGCTGGCCCCCACCCCTACCCTCCCCCAGAGGGGGAGGGAGTAAGACAAGCCAATTGGGCTCAAGCCGGCAGCCCACACCCCGGAGGCCCCGCATGCTGTTCCTGCTGTCCCCCGCCAAGTCGCTCGACTACGACTCCCCCCTGCCCGCGGATCTGCCGCACACGCTGCCCGCGTTCCTGCCGCAGACCAGGCAGCTGATCGCCGTGCTGCGCCAGAAGTCGCCGCAGGAGGTGGCCTCGCTCATGTCCATCAGCGACCCGCTCGCCGCCCTCAACGTGGCGCGCTACGCCGCCTGGCGGCCAAAGTTCACCACGGCCAACGCACGCCAGGCCGTCATGGCCTTCAATGGCGATGTGTACGAGGGACTGCAGGCGCCCACGCTCACATCCGACGACCTGGCCTGGGCGCAGCAGCATCTGGCGATCCTGAGCGGCCTGTACGGCGTGCTGCGCCCACTGGACTGGATGCAGCCCTACCGCCTGGAGATGGGCACGCGCCTGGCCACCGATGCCGGCGCCAACCTGTACCAGTTCTGGGGCCGGCGCATTGCCGAGCATTTGAACGGGCGCCTGGCCCAGGACGCGACGCCCGTGGTCGTGAACCTGGCCTCGCAGGAGTATTTCAAGTCCGTCGATCTGAAGGCCCTGAAGGCGCGCGTCATCGACTGCGTGTTCCAGGACTGGCGCGCCGGCCAATACAAGATCATCAGCTTCTACGCCAAGCGGGCGCGCGGCCTCATGGCACGCTATGCCATCACGCAGCGGGTGACGACACCGCACGGGCTCGAAGGTTTTGACCTGGAAGGCTATGCTTTCGACCCCGGCGCCAGCACGCAACAGCGGTTGGTGTTTCGGCGCAAGACCCCTTGATCCTAGGTTAATCGGAGCACGAGACCGCCATGAACCTGTCCCAGACCATCACCCCCGAGCTACGCCAGTGGATCATCGACCAGGCGGCCAACGGCGTGGCCGCGCCCACGCTGATCGACGGCATGCGCGCATCGGGCTGGAACGAGGACGTGGCGGTCGCGGCCGTGGAACAGGTACTGCGCACCCATCTGGACAAGGTGGCGCAGGAGCAGGGCCTGCCCGCTGCCCTGCCGGTACCGGACCCGGACATTGCCGATTCGCCGCTGTTCATCGACGTGGGCGACCGCCAGGTCGAGGTGCTGATGGCCATGGCGAATCCGCGCGTGGTGCTGTTCGGCAACCTGCTCTCGCCCGAGGAATGCCAGGCCATCATCGACGCCGCCGGCCCGCGCATGGCGCGCTCGCTCACGGTGCAGACCGCTACCGGCGGCCAGGAGGTGAACCAGGATCGCACCAGCGACGGCATGTTCTTCCAGCGCGGCGAAACCCCCGTCGTGGCCCTGCTGGAACGGCGTATCGCGCACCTGGTGAACTGGCCGCTGGAAAACGGCGAGGGCCTGCAGGTGCTGCACTACCGCCCCGGCGCCGAGTACAAGCCGCACTACGACTACTTCGAGCCAGACCAGCCCGGCACGCCCAGCATCCTGCAGCGCGGCGGCCAGCGCGTGGCCACGCTGGTGATCTACCTGAACAATCCGCCCAAGGGCGGCGGCACCACCTTCCCCGACGTGCCGCTGGAGGTGGGCCCGCGCCAGGGCAATGCCGTGTTCTTCAGCTACGAGCGGCCCCACCCCAGCACGCGCACCCTGCACGGCGGCGCACCCGTGACCGAGGGCGAAAAATGGATCGCCACCAAGTGGCTGCGCGAGCGCGAATTCAAGTAAGCGTTGAGCGTTGGGCGTTGGGCGGGCACACGCAGAACGCAAAACGCAAATCGCCCAATATTCACCAGCGCCAACCGCCATCAAATAGATAGCACCATGTCTACCCCAGAACAATCCCAGCTCGGCCGCGCATCCGCCTACGCCGACCAGTACGACGCGGCGCTGCTGTTCCCCATCCCGCGCGCGGCCAAACGCGCCGAGGTCGGCATCGCCGGCAACCCGCCCTTCTTCGGCGCCGACCTGTGGACGGCCTACGAGCTGTCCTGGCTCAACCCGCGCGGCAAGCCGCAGGTGGCGATTGCCCACATCACCGTGCCCTGCGAGACGCCGAACATCGTGGAGAGCAAGTCCTTCAAGCTGTACCTCAACAGCTTCAACGGCACGCGCTTTACCAGCCTGGACGAGGTGCGCGCGCGCATCCGCCAGGACGTGAGCGAGGCCGTCTGGCGCGGCGCCGAGCATGGCGGCAGCGTGGGCCTGCGCCTGATCACGCCGGATCTGTTCGACCAGCAGCAGGTGCACGAGCAGGACGGCCTGCTGCTCGATCGCCTGGACATCGAGTGCGCGCAGTACCAGCCCGCGCCCGAACGGCTCTTTGCCAACCACGACGAGGCGCCGGTCACCGAAACCCTGGTCAGCCACCTTTTGAAAAGCAACTGCCTGGTCACGGGCCAGCCCGACTGGGGCAGCGTGCAGATCAGCTACAGCGGCGCGCAGATCGACCAGGAGGGCCTGCTGCAATACATCGTGAGCTTTCGCGGCCACAACGAATTCCATGAGCAATGCGTGGAGCGCATCTTCATGGACATCTGGCAGCGCTGCCGCCCCATCAAGCTGGCCGTGTACGCGCGCTACACGCGCCGCGGCGGGCTGGACATCAACCCGCTGCGCACCAGCCACCCGCAGCCGATGCCGCACAACATCCGCACGGCGCGGCAATAGCCCGGCTCACGGCCGCGCGCCGCCCGGCAACTGCTGCAGCAGAAAATCGATCATCGCCCGCACCTTGGCCGGCGCATGGCGCGCCGCCGGCCACACGATGTGGATGCCGCCCAGGTCGCGCGCCGGCTGATCCAGCGTCAGCGCCTGCAGCGCCCCGCGCGCCACGGCCGCACCGACGATGAAGCTGGGCTCGTAGATCAGCCCCTGGCCGCCCAGCGCCGCGGCCAGCAGCGCGTCGCCGCTGTTGGCGCGCAGGTTGCCCTGCACCTTCTGCTTCACGCGCCCGTCCTGGCCAAACGCCCATTGCGCCGGGCCGTTGCTGGCCGACAGGGTGTAGCCCAGGCAGTTGTGCTGCGCCAGATCAGCCACGCGGCGCGGCACGCCGTGCACGTCCAGGTAGGCCGGGGCTGCGCACAGCATCAGCTCGCAGTCGCCCAGGCGGCGCGCCTGCAGGCTGTCGTCCCGCAGCGCGCCGATGCGCACGGCCAGGTCCCAGCGCTGCTCCACCAGATCGACCACGGCGTCGCTCAGGCCCAGCTCCACCGTGACGGCCGGGTGCGCCCGGCCGAAGGCCGGCAGCAGCGGCGCGATGTGGCGCCGGCCGTAGACCAGCGGCGCATTCAGCCGCAGCAGGCCGGTGGCCAGGGTGCGCTGCGAGGCGGCCGCGGCGTCGGCCTCGTCGAGGTCGGCCAGGATGCGCTGCACGGCGTCGAGGTAGCTGGCGCCCGCGTCGGTCAGCGCCAACCTGCGCGTGGAGCGGTGCAGCAGCTTGACGCCCAGGCGCAGCTCCAGCGCATCGACATGCTTGGCGGCCATGGCGGGCGACATGTCAAGCTGGCGCGCCGCGGCCGACAGGCTTCCGGCGACAGCGGCGCGGGCAAAGACGCGCAGGCTGGTGACACGATCCATCTCACACCATGGGTTGAAACTGTGATGTGATTTTGAGGCTTTGCAAATCAACCGTCAAAGCCCAAACTTCGATCCATCATGAACACGACCACCACCTCCACCGCCCGCATGCCCGCGCTGTACATCCCGCACGGCGCCGGCCCCTGCTTCTTCATGGACTGGAACCCGGCGAACGCCTGGGACAAGACCGCCGCTTACCTGCGCGGCATCCCGGCCAGCCTGCCGGCGCGGCCGAAGGCGATCCTGCTGGTCACCGCGCACTGGCTGGCCCCGCAGCCCAGCCTGAGCAGCGCCGCCCAGCCGGGCATGCTGTTCGACTACTACGGCTTTCCGCCCCATACCTACGAGCTGAGCTACCCCGCGCCCGGCGCGCCCCAGCTGGCCGAACAGGTCGGCACGCTGCTCGCCGAGGCCGGCTTCACCCCCGTGCAGGACGGCGCGCGCGGCTACGACCACGGCAGCTTCATCCCGCTCAAGGTGGCCTTCCCCGACGCCGACATCCCGGTGCTGCAGATGTCGCTGCTCAAGAGCCTGGACGCGGCCGATCACATCCGCCTGGGCCAGGCGCTGGAGCCGCTGCGCGATGAGGGCGTGCTGATCGTCGGCAGCGGCATGAGCTACCACAACATGCGCGGCTATGGCGACCCGCGCTCGACCGGTATTGGAGAGGAGTTCGATCGCTGGCTGGGCGAGACGGTGGCACTGCCCGAGCCGGAACGCAACGCGCGCCTGGCCGACTGGGCCCAGGCGAGCGGCCCGGCCGGGCGCCTGTCCCACCCCGCGGGCCGCGAGGAGCACCTGCTGCCGCTGCATGTGGTGGCCGGCGCGGCTGGCGCCGACCGCGGCGCCAAGGTGTTCACCGACCGCGTGATGGCGGTGGATATCTCGGCCATCCGGTTCGAGTGACGCGTCGCCGGGGCCGTACTTCCAGACCACTGTTCTTTTGAGGCACATAGGCCTGATCAGCAACATGTTTCGGTAAGCGCATGGCAAAACACCGTGTCATTCCGGCGAAAGCCGGAATCCAGACGTCACGCACTGGTCACACCGGTAGATTCCGGCTTTCGCCGGAATGACGGCGATCTGAGGTATGCTTTTAATCAGAAAATAAGCCTCCAAGGCTTATGCAGCAAGCGTTGACAGCTATTTTTTTAGGATCAATCACATGACCACCCCATCCCGCACCATCGGCCACACCGGCATCACCCTCGCGCCGCTCGTCTTTGGCGGCAACGTGCTTGGCTGGACGGCCGACCAGCCGACCTCGTTCGCGCTGCTCGATCGCCTGCTGGATGCCGGCCTGACGACTATCGACACGGCCGACATGTATTCCAGCTGGGCGCCCGGCCATGTGGGCGGCGAGTCCGAGGCCGTCATCGGCGCCTGGCTGCAGTCACGCGGCGTGCGCGATCGCGTGCAGCTCATGACCAAGGTCGGCTTGGACATGGGCGCCGCCGGCAAGGGCCTGTCAGCCGCCTATATCGAACGCGCGGTGGAGGCCTCGCTGAAGCGCCTGCGCACCGACCGCATCGACGTCTACTTCTCGCACCAGTTCGACGCCAGCGTGCCGCAAGCCGAGACGCTCGCGGCCTACGACAGGCTGATCAAGGCCGGCAAGGTGCGCGCCATTGGCGCCAGCAACTTCAGCGCGCGGCAGCTGCGCGAAGCGCTCGATACCGCCGCCGCCCAGGGCCTGCCGCGCTACCAGGTGCTGCAGCCGCACTACAACCTGATCGACCGCGCCGGCTTCGACGGCCCGCTGCGCGACCTGGCCATGGCCGAGGGCATGGCGGTTGTCACCTACTTCAGCCTGGCCAGCGGCTTTCTGACCGGCAAGTACCGCAGCGCAGACGACCTGAAAGGCAGCGCGCGCGGCGACTGGGTCAAGGGCTACCTGAACCCGCGCGGCCTGCGCATCCTGGACGCGCTGGACGCGGTGGCCGCACGCCACGCGGCCCAGCCCGGCGAGGTCGCGCTGGCCTGGCTCATGGCGCGCCCCGGCGTCACGGCGCCGATCGCCAGCGCGACGAAACTCGACCAGCTGGAAGGCCTGATCCGCGCCACGCGCCTCGCCTTGAGCGCCGACGACATTGCCGCGCTGGGCAACGCCAGCGCTGAGCAGGAGGGCTGAAGCGCCATGATTTCCACCGCCACCATCGCCACGGTCGAGCCCGCGCGCATCATCCTGCGCCTGTGCAAGCACTGGGGCCACAAGTTTCCGGTCAGCTACGACGAGCAGCAGGGCCGCATCGAACTGCCGATGGGCCTGTGCCTGCTGCAGGCGGGCGAGGGCCGGTTGACGGCGCGGCTTGAAGGCCAGCCCGGCGCCGACATGGACAAGTTCGAGCAGGTCGTGGCCGAGCACGCGCAGCGCATGGCACGCGGCGAAACTTACCAATGGGACTGGCAGCGGCCTGCCGGCTGACACGCGCACCAGGCACGGCAGCAGCAGCGGCCATCAGCCGCGCCCAAAGGTACGCCGCCATTCGCTGGGGCTGACCTGGTTTCTGCGCTTGAAGTGCTGGCGCAGCGAGGTGGGGGTCTGGAATCCGACCAGATCGGATATGGACTCCACCGGCAGGGTGGTGCTCTCCAGCAGCTCCCTGGTGCGTTGCAGGCGCTCGTTGATCAGCCAGTCCCCCAGCGACATGCCGGTGGCCTTGCCGAAGTGGCGCGTGAAGGTGCGGCGGCTCATGGCGGCGCGCTCTGCCAGGGCATCGACGGCGTGAACCTGGTTCAGGTTCTGGCGCAGATAGTCCAGCAGCTGGTTGATGCGGGCATCCTGCGTGGAAGGGGCCACGGGTTGCTCAATGAACTGGGCCTGGCCGCCCTCGCGGTGCGGCGGCACCACCATCACGCGCGCCACCTTGTTGGCGATTTGCTGGCCGTAGTACTTGCGCACGAGGTAGAGGCAACAGTCCAGGCCCGCCCCCGTGCCGGCGGATGTGATCAGGCGCTCGTCATCCACATACAGCGCATTCATGTCCAGCTGCACCTGCGGAAAGCGCCGCGTGAAGTCCTGCTCCGCCATCCAGTGCGTGCAGGCGCGCTTGCCATCGAGCAGGCCGGCGTAGGCCAGGGCGTAGGCGCCATAGCACAGGCCCACCACATGGGCGCCGCGCTGGCGCGCCTGGCGCAAGGCATGCACCAGGGCCGGCTCGGGGCCGGTGTCCAGATCGTGCCAGCCGGGCACGACCACGATGTCGGCCCGCGCGGCCAGCTCCAGCCCGCCATCGGGCTGCACCGACAGCGCGCGCTCCGCAGGCAGCGCGGCGCCGTGCGGCGTGACGATCTTCAGGTCGAACAGCGCACGCCCCGGCAGCATGGCGCCAAAGATCATGAAGGGCACGCCAAAGTGAAACGGGCTGAATTGCGGGTAGGCAATCAGGGCGACGGTGGGAAGGGGCTGCGGCATGGCGTATGAAGAGCAAAGTGGCCCAAAAGTTTCGATCTATGACTTACGGGTCAATTTTACGAAAAGCGTCCCCGTTCAACAATCAAGCCTTCTCCACCACACAGTTCTGTCCATCATGAATTCAATGAAAGCCATCCGCCCCCTGCTGCTCTCGCTGTCCCTGGGTGCCAGTGTTGCCGCCTGGGCCGCGCCCGAGACGCCCGCCACACCCTCGGTCGAGGTGCAGCAGATTCGCAATGCCACCGTCAAGATCGACTTCTCCGGCACCACCTTTCTCGTAGACCCCATGTTGTCGCCCAAGGCCACCTACCCCGGCTTTGAAGGCACCTATCACAGCGAACTGCGCAATCCCCTGGTGGATCTGCCGCTCACGGTGAAGGAGGTGCTGAGCAGCGTGGAAGCCGTGGTGGTAACCCACACCCACCTGGATCATTGGGACGACGCCGCGCAGCAGCTGATCCCGAAGAACCTGCCGGTGTTCGTGCAGAACGAGGCCGACGCCAAGACCATCCGCGGCCAGGGCTTCCAGGACGTGCGCGTGCTCAAGAATGGCACCCAGTTCAACGGCGTGACGCTGAACAGGACTGGCGGCCAGCACGGCTCGGACTTGCTGTATGCAGACTCCGCACGCGCCGAGTTCCTGGGGCCGGTCATGGGCGTGGTGTTCTCGGCCCCCAAGGCCAAGACCGTGTACGTGGCCGGTGACACGGTCTGGCGCCCGGAAGTCGATGAGGCACTGAAGCAGCACCAACCCGACGTGGTGATCCTCAACACCGGCAGCGCCCTCATCACGGGGTTTGAGCAGCACCCCATCATCATGGGCAAACAGGACACCTTGCAGGCCTACAAGGCCGCGCCCAAGGCCGCCATCATTGCCGTGCACATGGATGCCGTGAACCACATGTCGCTCAGCCGCAAGGAGCTCGGTGCATTCGTGCAGGAACACAAAATCCAGGATCGCGTGATGATTCCGGCGGATGGAGAGTCGCTGAAGTTCTGACCCGGGACAACCCCCTGGGGCGCTTCGCGCGCTCACCCGTCCTGGAACAGCGACGCGCTCTCGCCCCAGCCGGGCGGCGGCAGCGCCTCGGCGGACGCCGCCGGCAGCAGGTTGCCCACACGCACGCCCAGCAGGCGCAGGCGTTTGTCCAGCGGCACGCGCTTCAGGCACTGGCCCGCCACGCGGCGGATGACGGCCGCGTCCTGCGTGAACTCGGGCACGGTCTGGTCGCGCGTGGCGACACGGAAATCGTCGTAGCGCAGCTTGATGCCTATGGTCTTGCCCACGTAGCCCTTGCGCTGCAGGTCGGCCGCCACCTGCTCGCACAGTTCGGTGAAGATCCGCCCCAGCAGCGCCTTGTCCTGCACCGCGTGCAGGTCGCGCTCGAAGGTGGTCTCGCGGCTCATGGAGACGGGCTCGCTCTCGGTCACCACGGGGCGCTCGTCGCGGCCCCAGGCGGCGTCGTGCAGCCAGGCGCCACTGGACTTGCCGAATTGCGCCACCAGCCAGTCGCGCGGACGTGCCGCCAGATCGCCGATGGTGACTATGCCGTGCGCCTGCAGCCGCTCGTTGGTCTTGGGGCCAATGCCATTGATCTTGCGGCAGGCCAGCGGCCAGATCATGGTTTGCAGGTCGCTCTCGTGCACGATGGAGATGCCATTGGGCTTGTTGAACTCGCTGGCCATCTTGGCGATCAGCTTGTTCGGCGCCACGCCCACCGAGCAGGTCAGGCCCGTGGCCTCGAAGATGCTCTTCTGGATCAGCCGCGCCAGCACGCGCCCGCCCTCGCGCTGGCCGCCGGGAACCTGGGTGAAGTCGATGTAGACCTCGTCCACGCCGCGATCCTCCATGACCGGGGCGATGTCGGTGATGATCTCCTTGAAGCGGCGCGAATAGCGCCGGTATTCGGCAAAGTCCACCGGCAGCAGCACGGCATCCGGGCAGGCGCGCGCTGCCTTCATCAGCCCCATGGCCGAGCCCACGCCGAACTGGCGCGCGGCATAGGTGGCGGTGGTGATGACGCCGCGGCCCACGTAATCCTTGAGGCGCGGAAACGCCGCCACCGGTATGTCTGCCAGGCGCTGGCCGTAGGCCGCGGCCAGGGCGTCGTCCTGCTGCCTGCGCCCGCCGCCTATGACCACGGGCAGGCCCGCAAGCTGCGGATAGCGCAGCAGCTCCACGGAGGCGTAGAACGCATCCATGTCCAGGTGGGCGATGCGGCGGGGCTGGGCAATCATGGCCGCAGGATCATGGGGCTTTCGGGACAAGGATGCTGGCACGCAGTACGAAACCGGAAGGCACGGAAAAGCGCTTCATGATGCGCCTTTCTTCAATTGCAACGCCATCTCCGCCAGCAATGGGTGAATCAGGCTTTCATAGTCCTCATCGCGCCAGACCCCGATGAGCTCCGATTCGACGCGGGTGCTGGCCAGGGGGCGGCACTGCAGGCCATCGATCGCCATGCGGCAAACGGAGCGGGGCACGATGGCGACGCCAAAACCCGCCGCCACCAGCGCTGCCACCGTGGCATTGGCGCGCACCTCGTAGCGTATCTGCGGCGTAAACCCCGCCGCCACGCACAGGGCGATGATGCGGTCGTGGTACTCGGGCGAGAAATGGCGCGGGAAGAGCACGAAAGGCTCGTCCTTCAACGCCTGCAGGCGAATCTCCTTCCTGCCCGCCAGCGGATGGTCTGCCGGCAGGGCGCAGACGAAGGGCTCGCGGTACAGCACTTGGGTCTCCAGGCCCTCCGGAATGGAGCGCGGGTGCAGGATGCCGAAGTCGATCTGCTCGCGCTGCAGCGCATCGATCTGCTCGAAGCTGTTGAGCTCGTGCACCGTGATGAGCAGGCCCGGGCGCTCCAGTTCGAAGCGCCGCAGCACCGCGGCCACGGGCGTGAGCAGCGCCGCACCCACAAATCCGATGCGCAGGCTGCCAATCTCGCCCCGCGCGGCACGGCTACCCAAGGCCTGGGCCTGGTCGGCCAGGCTGAGGATGCGGCAGGCCTCGCGGTAGAAGACCTTGCCGGCCGCCGTCAGCTCCACCGCGCGGGTGCTGCGGCGCAGCAGGGCGTAGCCCAGCGATTCCTCCAGCCGGGCGATGTTGAAGCTCAGCGGCGGCTGCGAGATGGCCAGCCGCTGCGCGGCACGGCCGAAGTGCAGTTCCTCGGCCACGACCACGAAGTAGCGCAGCTGTCTCAATTCCATGGTTGGATCACTTCAATTTATTGATATACGAATTAGATAAATACCCAGAAAAAATGTATTGGACGGTATGGATCAAGTCAAGAAAAATGCATCCCGGACACCATACCCACTCACGCACTGAGACAAAACATGACCTTCCAGCCCAACTACGGCGCCTTCGCCAAGCAGCGCCCAGCCACCTCCCGCCAAAGCTCGGACAAGCTGGCGCCCGACTGCGCCGGCCTGGACTTCTTCGAGATCGACCCCAGCCTGCAGCAGCTGCTGCCGCTGTATGTGCCGCAGGCCGAGCTGCAGCATTTCCTGCCCCACTTCAAGCGCCTGGGCAAGCTGGCCGGCGGGCGGCTGAACGAGCTGGCCACCGTGGCCGACAAGCATGGCCCCGTGCTGCATGCGCGCTCGCGCTGGGGCGAGGACGAGGACTGGATCGAATACCACCCCGCCTACCAGGAGATGGAGCACATCGCGTTCGAGCAGTTCCAGTTCCATGCGATGACGCACCGCCCCGGCGCCATGGGCTACCCCGGCACCCTGTCGCCCATCACCAAGTACGTGTTCCAGTACCTGTTCGTACAGTCCGAGTTCGGCCAGATGTGCCCGATCAGCGTCACCGACACCTCCATCCACCTGATACGCAAGTTCGGCAGCGAGGAGCTCAAGGCCCGGCTGCTGCCGCGCATGCTGGCCGACAAGCTGGAAGACCTGTGGAAGGGCTGCCAGTTCATGACCGAGAAGGCCGGCGGATCGGACATGAGCCAGGTGGAAACCACGGCCCGGCTGATCGACGGCCAGTGGTACCTGTATGGGGAAAAATGGTTCAACTCGCATGCGGACGCGGACGTGGCGCTGATCCTGGCCCGGCCCGAGAACGCACCCGCCGGCTCCAAGGGCCTGGCGCTGTTCGCCATGCCGCGCCAGCGCGAGGACGGCAGCCGCAACAGCTACCGCATCGTGCGGCTCAAGGACAAGCTCGGCACGCGCAGCATGGCCAGCGGCGAGGTGAGCATGGACGGCGCCTTCGCCTACCTGGTGGGTGACGCGACCCAGGGCCTCAAGCAGATGATGGAGCAGGTGAACCTCTCGCGCCTGTCGCACGCGGTGCGCGCCGCCGCCATGATGCGCCGCTGCCTGAATGAGTCCATGCAGGTCGCGCGCCACCGCAAGGCCTTTGGCCAGCGCGTGCTGGACTACCCGTTGATGCAGCGCCAGCTGCTCAAGATCATGGTGCCCACGGAGGCCGCCCTGTCCATGTGCCTGGCCACCGCCGGCGTGATGGCGCAAAGCTACACCGGCGACCGGCAGGCGAAGACGGCGCTGCGGCTGCTCACGCCGCTGCTCAAGCTGCGTACCTGCCGCGACAACATCACCGTGGCCACCGGCGCCATGGAGGCGCGCGGCGGCAACGGCTACATCGAGGACTTCGTCAACGCCCGTCTGGTACGCGACGCCCACATCGGCGTGCTGTGGGAGGGCACGAGCAACATCAACGCGCTGGACGCCATAGGCCGCGCCGTGCGCAAGGACAAGGCCCATCTGGCGCTGCAGGCCATGCTGCAGCAGCGGCTGGAACCCGTGCAGATTGCGGCGCCGCACACCGCGCGCCAGCTGGCCCAGGCTCTCCATCGCGCCGTCGCCCTGGCCGAGGCCGTGGCCGCGCAGCCCAGGCTGGAGACCGATGTGCGCCGCGCGGCCTCCGCCCTGTACTACGCCAGCGCCGCCATCGTGCTGGCCTGGGAGGCCACGCAAGCGGGCGTGGACGGCCGGCGCCTGCTGCTGGCCGATGCCGTGCTGCGCACCCATCTGCTGCCGGCCGACCCCATCGCCGCGCCCAGCACCGTCATGCAAGCGCGCGATGCCGCCATACTGAGCGGCGACAGGCTCGGCATCCAGGAGGCCGTGGCGCTCCTGGCACCGCACCCGCCGTCGGACGCCAGCACGAAGGCATCCGCCGCGGCGCAGACAGCATTGCTGGATTAGCCCTCACAAGCCTTGCAGGCTGATCAGCACCAGCCCGACGAGCATCAGCGCCATGCCGACCTTCTCGGGCCGGGTGAAGGATTCGCTGAGCAGGCGGCGCGACACCAGGTAGCTGAACACCACCTCCACCATGCCCAGGGTGCGTACCTCGGCCGCGCCCTGCATGGCGTAAGCGGTGAACCATGCCAGCGACGCGGCCGCGCCCATGTTACCGGCCAGCAGCGACAGGCGCCAGGCGGGCCACAGCGGCGCCAGACCCTTGTCGGTCTTGAACGCCACCCAGGCGCCCAGGCCCACCGTCTGCAGCGCCTGCGCGATGAGCACGCCCCAGGCGCCCGACAGCCAGGGCGTCTCGGCGCCCAGGGCCAGCGCCCCGCCGCGAAAGCCCACGCTGGCGATGGCGAAGCTGGCGCCGCAGCCCAGGCCGTAGAGCGCCGGGCGGCTCAACCAGGCCGAGAGCGACAGCAACTGCCCGCGCGGCGGCAGCGACAGCATGAGCACGCCCAGCGTGGCCACCACCATGGCCAACAGGGCCAGCGGCGTGGGCAGCTCGTGCAGCAGCACGCTGGCAAACAGCGCCACCTGCAGCACCTCGGTCTTGGACAGGGTCACGGCCACGGCAAAGTTGCGTTCGGTCATGGCCAGCAGCAAGAAGGCCGTGCCAGCGATCTGGAAGAGCGCACCCAGCGCGATCCAGCCCAGGTAGGCGGCGCTGAAATGCGGCACGTCGGGCATCTGCGCCGGCCACCAGTACAACAGCGCCAGCCACAGCGCGGCAAACGGCATGCCGTAGAGAAAGCGCACCAGCGTGGCGGGCAGCGTGCCCAGCTCCTGGGTCAGCGTGCGCTGGGCGGTGTTGCGCGCGGTCTGGGCGATGGTGGCGAACAGCACCACCGGCACCCAGAGCCAGGCAGGTGCATCAAGCGGGAGGGGCATGAAGGGTCGCAGTGGCTAAAGGCCTTGGAGCATAGCCAGCGCCGACGCCATGTGCCGCGCCCATTGGCGAGGGGCGCCCAAGCGCAGGACGATGGCACGAACACTAGGTCGAATGGCCTGCAAGCCGACCCGCGATGCGCCACACGCCTGCGGCCCCGCCGCATCGGTGCCAGGCACGCGGATAGAGCCGATGCGCGGCCTTGCATGCCTGGCGCACGGCGGTGGAAGGCTATTGCCCGCACGGTGAATTTCTTGCAGCCGCCGCTACCATGGGCCCATGCTCACGCTGTACACCGCCGCCACGCCCAATGGCCACAAGGTCTCCATCGCGCTGGAGGAGCTCGCCCTGCCATACCGCCTCTCGGTGCTCGATCTGAGCGCCGGCGAGCAAAAGCGCCCCGAGTTCCTCGCCATCAACCCTAACGGGCGCATTCCTGCCATCGTGGATCACGACGCGGGAGACTTCGCCGTGTTCGAGTCCGGCGCCATCCTCATCTACCTGGCCGAGAAGACCGGCCGACTCATGCCGCAGGACGCCAAGGGCCGCTCGCGCGTGCTGCAGTGGCTGATGTTCCAGATGGGCGGCGTGGGCCCCATGATGGGCCAGGCCAATGTGTTCTACCGCTACTTTCCCGAGAAAATCCAGCCCGCCATAGCCCGATACCAGGCCGAGGGCCGGCGCCTGTTCGAGGTGCTGGACGGCCATCTGGCGCAACACGAGTGGCTGACGGGTGACTATTCCATTGCAGACATCGCCAGCTGGGCCTGGGTGCGCACGCACCGCTGGTCGGGCATCTCCATCGAGGGCCTGGCGCACCTGCGCCGCTGGCGCGATGCCATTCGCGCCCGCCCTGCCGTGCAGCGCGGCCTGCTGCAGCCGCCGGCCAAGATGGTTCTGGAGCGTGACGGCGAGGCCGGCGCCCAGGCCTTTGCCGAGCAGGCGCGCAGCATGGTCATCACCGGTCAACCACCCAACGAGAACGACGCATGAAGCTCTACACCGCCCACCGCGCACCCAACCCGCGCCGGGTATTGATGTTCATCCACGAAAAAGGCATTGGAGGCATTGAACCTAGATTTGGTAGTTGAACGCGCTCGCCAGTGCCGTGATCGGCGTGCCAGGCAAGGCGTGACGACGCTGCGGGCTACTGCCCGCAAGGAGGAGCAACGCCGCATGGTGCGGCGAGCGCGGTGCTGGCGAGCG
>JAFEER010000034.1 GCA_018240985.1 Pseudomonadota bacterium | reverse complement strand
GTGATCCTGGGCGGCCTGACCTCGCTGCCCGGCGCCATCGTCGGCGGCCTGATCATCGGCGTGGGCGAAAAGCTCTCCGAGGTCTACATCGGCCCCATGGTGGGCGGCGGCATAGAGACCTGGTTCGCCTACGGCCTGGCGCTGTGCTTCCTGCTGGTGCGGCCGCAGGGGCTGTTTGGCGACAAGATCATTGATCGCGTGTAAAGAACCAAGGGAGAACACGCCATGTTTTATCGTGAGAACGGCCAGTTCAAGACCAGCTACGCGGCCGACCAGCAGATCTTCGCCGTCACGCAGGATCGCATCGCCATTCTGTTGATCCTGGCCATAGCCTTTCTGGTCGTGCCGCTGGTGGCCAGCAATTACGTCTTCCAGGCCATCCTGATTCCGCTGCTCATCATGTCGCTGGGCGCGCTGGGGCTGAACATCCTGGTCGGCTACTGCGGCCAGATCTCGCTGGGCACGGCGGCCTTCATGGCCGTGGGCGCCTATGCCGCCTACAACCTGCAGGCGCGCTTCGACGGCATGCCGCTGATCCTGGCGCTGATCGGCGGCGGCGTGGTGGCCATGTTGTTCGGCGTGGTGTTCGGCCTGCCCAGCTTGCGCATCCGCGGCCTGTACCTGGCCGTGGCCACGCTGGCGGCGCAGTTCTTCATGGACTGGCTGACCACGCGCGCCGCCTGGGTGACGAACAACTCGTCGTCGGGGTCGGTCAGCGCCAAGGCCCTGTCCATTCTCGGCTGGCAGATCGACACGCCGATGGAGAAATACCTCCTGTGCCTCGGCATCCTGTGCGTGCTGGGCCTGGCCGCCAAGAACCTGGTGCGCAGCTCGGTGGGCCGCGAGTGGATGGCCATGCGTGACATGGACGTGGCCGCCGCCGTGATCGGCATCCGCCCGGTGTATGCCAAGCTGTCGGCCTTTGCCGTGAGCAGCTTCATCGTCGGCGTGGCCGGCGCGCTGTGGGGCTTCGTGCACCTGGGCGCCTGGGAGCCCGCCGCGTTCAGCTTCGACAAGTCGCTGCAGCTCTTGTTCATGGTGATCATCGGCGGCCTGGGTTCGGTCATGGGCAGCATCTTTGGCGCGGCCTTCTTCATCCTGCTGCCGCTGTTTCTGAACCAGGTGCCGCACTGGCTGGGCCTGCCGCTGTCCACGGCCACCGCCACCTACCTGGAGCACATGATCTTCGGTGCGCTGATCGTGTTCTTCCTGATCGTCGAGCCCCACGGCCTGGCCAAGCTGTGGTCCACGGCGCGCCAGAAGCTGCGCGTGTGGCCGTTCCCGCATTGATTTCACCCCCCGGCAGCCCCGGCAAGACTGCCTCACAACCCCAAGGAGACTCTAGACCATGATGTTCAAGAAAGTAGCAATCGCCGCCGCCACCGTGGCCGCCGGCCTGGGTGCCCTGGTGAGCACCAGCGCCGCACAGGCCCAGGAGCAGTTCCAGCCGCTGCTGGTGTACCGCACGGGCCAGTTCGCCCCGCTCGGCATTCCATGGGCCGACGGCAAGCAGGACTACCTCAAGCTGGTCAACGCCAAGGGCGGCATCAACGGCGTGAAGCTTTCGTTTGAGGAGTGCGAGACCGCCTACGACACTGCAAAGGGCGTGGAATGCTATGAGCGCCTGAAGGGCCGCACCGGCGGCACCGGCAGCTTCGACACCCAGTCCACGGGCATCACCTTCGCGCTGTCCGACAAGGCGCCCGGCGACAAGACCACCATCGTCACGCCGGGCTATGGCCTGTCGCAGTCCGCCGACGGCCGCGTGTTCGAGTGGAACTTCCCGCTGCTGGGCACCTACTGGACGGCCGCCGATTCCATCATGCAGGACATCCTGAAGAAGGAGAAGGGCAACCTCAAGGGCAAGAAGATCGCCCTGGTCTACCACGACTCGCCCTACGGCAAGGAACCCATCCCGCTGCTAGAAAAGCGCGCCGCCAAGGAAGGCTTCGAGCTGCTCAAGCTGCCGGTGACGGCGCCCGGCGTGGAGCAGAAGTCCACCTGGCTGCAGGTGCGCCAGCAACGCCCCGACTACGTGCTGCTGTGGTCGGCCGGCGTGATGACGCCCACCGCCGTGCGCGAGGCCCAGGCCACGGGCTACGCGCGCGAGAAGATCTACGCCGTCTGGTGGGCCGGCTCGGATCATGACGTGAAGGACATCGGCGCCGGCGCCAAGGGCTACAACACCGTCACCATCCACAACACCGCCGAGCGCGACAAGGTGCACGACGACGTCAAGGCCCAGCTGTATGACAAGGGCCAGGGCACGGCCAAGGACGTCAAGGAACTGGGCGCCATGGCGCACACGCGCGGCATGGTGATCGCCATGCTGCAGGTCGAGGCCATCCGCACGGCGCAGGAGAAGTACGGCAAGGGCAAGCTGGTGACCTCCGAACAGGTGCGCTGGGGCCTGGAGAACCTGAACCTGACGCAGGAGCGCCTGAACGAGCTCGGTTTCGGCAAGATCCTCAAGCCGGTCAAGACCAGCTGCGACAACCACATGGGCACCGACTGGTCGCGCATCGCGCAGTGGGACGGCGCCAAGTGGGTGGTGGTCTCCGACTGGTACCAGGCCGACAAGTCCCTGATCGACCCGCTGGTCAAGGAGTACGGCGAGAAGTACGCCAAGGAGAAGAACCTCAAGGTGCGCAGCTGCAACTGATGCCAGCCATGCCTGGCGGATGCACGGCCTGCATCCGCCAGGCAGCTGGCCTCTGTCAAGAAGCCAAATACGACCTCAGCGCTTTACCAACAAGCGCCAACAGCTATCAACAAATGAGCATCAGGTGACCCCATGAGCGCTGTCCCACAAACCACTGCCGCCTCCGCCGCCAGCGCCAGCCCGCTGGTGGAGGTCAATGGCATCGAAGTCATCTACAACCATGTGATCCTGGTGCTCAAGGGCGTCTCGCTGCAGGTGCAGCCGGGCAGCATCGTGGCCCTGCTGGGCGGCAACGGCGCGGGCAAGACGACCACGCTGCGGGCGATTTCCAACCTGCTCAAGGGCGAGCGCGGCGAGGTCACCAAGGGCAGCATCACCCTGGAGGGCGAGCGCATCGAGAACCTCTCGCCGGCCGAGCTGGTCAAGCGCGGCGTGGTGCAGGTGATGGAGGGGCGGCACTGTTTTGCCCACCTGACGATCGAGGAGAACCTGCTCACCGGCGCCTACACGCGCAGCAGCAAGGGCGAAATTGCCGCCAACCTGGAGAAGGTCTACAACTACTTCCCGCGCCTGAAGACGCGCCGCACCAGCCAGGCGGCCTACACCTCGGGCGGCGAGCAGCAGATGTGCGCCATCGGCCGCGCCATCATGAGCAGCCCGCGCATGGTGCTGCTGGACGAGCCCTCCATGGGCCTGGCGCCGCAGATCGTGGACGAGGTGTTCCACATCGTCAAAGACTTGAACGGCAAGGAAAACGTCACCTTCCTGCTGGCCGAGCAGAACACCAACATGGCGCTCAAATACTCGGACTACGGCTACATCATGGAGAGCGGGCGCATCGTCATGGACGGCCCGGCCCACGACCTGGCCAACAACGAGGACGTGAAGGAGTTCTACCTCGGCATGGGCGGCGGCGAGAGGAAGAGCTTCAAGGACGTGAAGAGCTACAAGCGGCGCAAGCGCTGGCTTGCTTGATAATATTTTCATAGCTGAATGCGCTTGTTACATAAGCGTTTAAGGCACTTTCAGCAAAACATCATCGGCATAGGAAGGCATGGCATGAATCCGTTCTACGACGCGCTGGAAACCCGCGCCCCAGACGAGCGCGAGGCCGCCCTGATGGCTGCGCTGCCGCAGCAGGTCGCGCACGCGCAGCAGGCAAGCAGCGCCTTCGCCAGCATCCTGGCCGGCGTCGATGCCCGGGCCGTCACCAGCCGCGCGGCATTGGCCGAGCTGCCGGTGACGCGCAAATACCAGCTGCTGGAACGCCAGCAGGCCGAACGCGCCAGCAACCCCTTCGGCGGCTTTGCCGGCATCGGCTTTGGCGCCGCCATGCCGCGCGTGTTCGCCAGCCCCGGCCCGATCTACGAGCCCGAAGGCGCGCGCCCGGACTACTGGCGCATGGCGCGCGCGCTGTACGCCGCCGGTTTTCGCGCCGGCGAGCTGGCGCACAACTGCTTCTCCTACCACTTCGTGCCCGCCGGCTCGATGATGGAATGCGGCGCCCACGCCATCGGCTGCACGGTGTTCCCCGGCGGCACCGGCCAGACCGAGCAGCAGGTGCAGGCCATGGCCGAGCTCAAGCCCGCGGGCTACATCGGCACGCCGAGCTTTCTGAAGATCATCCTGGAGAAGGCGTTTGACATGGGCGTGCCGCTGCCCAGCCTCAGCAAGGCCCTGCTCTCGGCCGAGGCCCTGCCGCCCTCGCTGCGCGACTGGTTTGCCGAGCGCGGCATCCATGCCTACCAGTCCTACGGCACGGCCGACCTGGGCCTGATCGCGTACGAGACCGCGGCGCGCGAGGGCCTGGTGCTCGACGAGGGCGTGATTGTGGAGATCGTGCGCCCCGGCACCGGCGATCCGGTGCCCGAGGGCGAGGTGGGCGAGCTGGTCATCACCACGCTCAACCCCGACTACCCGCTGATCCGCTTCGGCACCGGCGACCTCTCGGCCGTGCTGCCCGGCAGCTGCCCCACGGGCCGCAGCAACCAGCGCATCAAGGGCTGGCTGGGCCGCGCCGACCAGACCACCAAGGTGCGCGGCATGTTCGTGCACCCGGGCCAGGTGGCGCAGCTGGCCAAGCGCTTCCCGCAGATCGGCAAGGCGCGCCTGGTGGTCAGCGGCGAGATGGCCAACGACCAGATGCTGCTGCAGGTCGAGACCACCGAGACCGCCCCCGGCCTGGCCCAGTTGCTGGCCGAGGCGCTGCGCGACATCACCAAGCTGCGCGGCGAGGTCGAGATGCTGCCCCCCGGCAGCCTGCCCAATGACGGCAAGGTGATCGAGGACGCGCGCAGCTATCGCTGAGGGCCGTGCAGGCATGCCGTGCACAGTCCGGCGCCCGCCGGGGCGGTAACCAAGCGCACTGAATTGGTGTTTTTATGTATCGCAAGCACAGCGCCCGCTGCCTATCATTGCGCGTCTTTTCACAAGGAAGCCTCATGCACACCACCTTCAAGCTCGCCCTGGGCGCGGCCGCCATCCTGGCCGCTTTCGGCGCCTCAGCCCAGACCTTCCCGGCTGCCGGCAAGAACATCACCATCGTCGTGCCCTTCTCGGCCGGCGGCCCCACCGACCGCGTGGCGCGCGACCTGGCCGAGGCCCTGCGCAAGCCCCTGGGCGGAGCCACCGTCGTCATCGACAACGCCGCCGGCGCCGGCAGCACCATTGGCACGACCAAGGTGGCGCGCGCCCAGCCCGATGGCTACACGCTGCTGCTCAACCACATCGGCATGTCCACCATCCCCACGCTGTACCGCAAACTGCCATTCAACGTGCTGAACGACTTTGAGTACCTGGGCATCGTCAACGACGTGCCCATGACCATCATCTCGCGCCCGACGCTGGAGGCCAAGAACTACAAGGAGCTGGCGGCCTGGATCGCGCAGAACAAGGAAAAGGTCAACCTGGGCCACTCCGGCCTGGGCTCGGCCGGCCATCTGTGCGGCCTGATGTTCCAGCACGCGCTGCAGTCGGCCATGACGCCCGTGGCCTACAAGGGCGCGGCGCCGGCCATCACCGACCTGATCGGCGGCCAGATCGACCTGATGTGCGACCAGACCACCAACACCTCGACGCAGATCGAGGCCAAGAAGGTCAAGGTCTATGCCGTCACCACCAAGGAGCGCCTGAAGACGCCGCTGCTCAAGGACGTGCCGACGCTGCGCGAGGGCGGCCTGAAGGACTTCAACGTCACGGTCTGGCATGGCCTGTACGCGCCCAAGGGCACGCCGGCCGAGGTGCTCAAGCGCATCAACGAGGCGCTGCAGGTGGCCGTGAAAGACCCCGAATTCATCAAGAAGCAGGAAGGCCTGGGCGCCGTGGTGGTGAGCGACAAGCGCGTGCTGCCGGCCGAGCACAAGAAATTCGTGCATGCCGAAATCGACAAGTGGAGCGTGGTGATCAAGGCCGCCGGCGCCTACGCTGACTGAGCCCCGCCCACGCCGCCCCCTGGGGCGGCGCACATTTAAATCCGAATTCACCCCCTGGGGTGTTGCGCTTCGGATTTGAGACGGCCATGATGTGCAGGTACCAATTCTATGGAGAGATTCATGACTCGATATATGAACCAGTGCACCTGCTTTATCCTGCCCAAAGACGTTCTGGAGCGGCTTGCGGGCGATAAAAAATTGGATGCAGCGCTCCGCAAGGCCGCCAGGGATTCCGCGCTGATTTCCGATGCGATACGCGGCCTTCGGTTAAAAAATGCCGAACTCACCGGTATTGCCCAGAGCGTCGGCGCGCACCTCGTGGAGCTGGCGGCATCGCCTGATGTCGCGGTCTACAACAGCAAAAACACCCAAAACCTGCCAGGCTCCCTGGTGGCCAAGCCCAATACCTCCAAGGACAACACCGCAAAACGTTGCTTCACAGAAACAACATCCGTTGCAAAGTTTTATAAATCGGTATTTGGACGTAACTCCATCGACAACGCTGGCATGACCCTGCTGTCTTCCATCCACTATGGCAGCAGGTACAACAACGCGATGTGGAATGGCAGCCAGATGATTTACGGAGACGGCGACGGGCAGTTGTTTACCGATTTCACAGGTGGCAACGATGTGATCGGCCATGAACTCACCCATGGCGTGACGCAGCACACACTGCAACTCGGGTATAGCGGCGACGCGGGCGGCCTGAACGAAAGCATGTCCGACTGCTTCGGCTCGATGTTCCGCCAGTGGGAGGCGGGCCAGGACGTCACCAAGGCCGACTGGCTCATAGGCGCCAACATCATCGGGCCGGCCGCGGCCGCACGGGGATACAAATGCCTGCGCAACATGGCCAACCCGGCGGATAAATCCGCTCTTGCCGCGCAGCCCGTCCTGTATTCCCAGATCACGCCGGGAATGGATCCGCATTATTCAAGCGGCCCGCCCAACCTGGCATTTGCTACCGCCAGCCTGACCCTTGGCGGAAAGAGCTGGGAGCGCGTCGGCCAGATTTGGTACGCAGCACTCACCACCTCGGGCGCGAATCCCAATATGACCATACCGCAATTCGCGGCACGCACCCGGCAAATCGCCGCACAGATGTACGCCCAACAGGCCGACGTGGGTGCCGCGGTGGATGCAGGCTGGAAAAAGATAGGCCTGTAAATTATCGTGAAACCAGACGACCGCCTGGAAATCGAGCGCATCGGCGGCCTGGCGGGCATGGGCCTGCCGGGCTCGCATATTCGCAGCCATGCCTCGCTCAGTGGCCGGGATTTGAGCCCGGCGGAGCGGGCATCGGTCGCCGCATTGTTCAATGCGCAGGCCAATGCCACGGGTGCGGCCCAGGCCGGCGCCGATTTTGTCCGCTATCGACTCACGCTGCACGCTGACAGCGGGGATCGCGAGATCGAGGTTCCCGAGCGCGACCTTCTTGAAAGCCTGCAATCGCGGGTGCACGACGAATTGATATGACGCCGCGGCGCGCCGGTGTGCGCCGCGCCACTCACCAGACCACGTCGTGCCCTTCGGCAGCGCTGCGCCGCAGCATCTCGATGAAGGGCGCTGCGCGCTGGCGCAGGCGCACGGTGTCATGCACGGCGCCCTGGTCTTCGTCCGTGCCCTCCTCGTCCTCATCGGCAGTGGCAGGGCGCGCCGCCTCGTCGGCGGCCACGGCGGCCTCTAATGCCGCAATGGCAGCGGGGATCTGCGCCGCGGTCACGATGCCATGGGCATCGTCGGGATCCTTGCCGATGATCTGCAGCAGCTGGCGGCCGTTGGGCTCGAGCATGATGACGTCGGCAGTGGCGCGGGATTTGAATTTGAACAGCATCGGAAGTCCCTAGGCTTGAATCACGCCCGATACATGTAGGCGCGGTTGAAAGGATAGTCGCACTGCGCCCCCTTGAGCGCGCCACCGTCGGCCACGCCCGAGGGCCGCGCCGCCAGTATCTGATGCAGGGCAATCCAGCCATGCTCGAACGCCAGCGCACAACCCGCCAGGTAGAGGCGATAGGCGAGCAGCGCCTTCTCGCCCTGCTCCTGGCCATGCTGCGACACCAACACCTGCCGCGCCTCGTCCAGGCGCGCCTCCAGCGCGTCTGACCAGGCCCACAGCGTGCGCGCGTAATGCGGGCGCAGGTTTTCCACATCCAGCATTTCCAGCCCGCCGCTCGCCAGTTCCTGCAGCGCCCGGCTCACATGCATCAGCTCGCCGCCGGGGAAGATGTAGCGCTCGATGAAGTCGCCCATGCCGGCGCCCAGGCCGGCGGCATTGTCCAGTCCGCCGGCCGTGATGCCGTGGTTCATCAGCAAGCCGCCCGGCCGCAGCAGGCGATGGATGGCGGCAAAGTACTGCCCCATGTGCGCATGGCCCACATGCTCGAACATGCCGACCGAGGCGATCTTGTCAAAGGGTTCATCCACCTGCAGCGCACGGTAGTCCAGCAGCTGCATGCGCACCCGGCCCTGCAGGCCGCGCTCTGCTATCAGGCGCTGCACGTAGGTATGCTGGTGGTGCGACAGCGTGATGCCCGTGGCGTCCACCCCGTAATGCTCTGCCGCCCAAAGCAGCAGGCCGCCCCAGCCGGCGCCGATGTCGAGAAAGCGCTCGCCGCTCTTCAGCATGAGCTTTCTACAAATGTGATCGAGCTTGGCCTCCTGCGCCTGGGCCAGCGTCATGCCGGCCTCGCGGTAATACGCGCAGGAATAGACGCGCCGCGGATCAAGCCACAACGCGTAGAAATCGTCCGACAGGTCGTAATGCTGCTCGATATGCTGGGCATCACGCAACTGCGTGTGCTCGGCCATGGAACGCGCACGCAGCACCACGCGGCGCCACCAGCGCACCTGCTCGTCGCGCGCCGGGTCGGCATGCAACATGGCCGCAGCCGCCGCCATCACCTGGCGCATGCTGCCTTCGATCAGCACCCGCCCTTCGACGATGGCCGTGCCGACGCTGCCCACCTCCCCCATCGCCAGGGCCAGCACGGCCATGCGGTCGCGAAAATGCAGGCGCACCGGGGCGTTGGCATCACCAAGCCGGACTCCACCCGGCAGTTCCACATACATGGCGACGGGCGACTGGGCCAGGCTGGATCGGAGTGCATTGAGCACGCGCTTCATAGGCCTTCCTCCTTCCCACGGGACAAAGGGACATTCTTACGACGCATGCAACACAGCGTCAATCGGCTCAAGCCATTAATCAATACATGGCAAATCCAAAGCAAACGCTCACCCAACAAACGTCTATAGCTTCGTTTTTAGTAGCAAACCCGCTTGATCCAGGTACTGAAGGCGCCATCCTCAGCCCCGAGCCGGCAAGGGCTGATCGCAAATATGGCCTAATAGCGGGTTTTCATCGCCATTTCTTTGCAGGAGCCATCATGGGCAACAAAATCGTCACCGAAGCCGACCGCAAGCGCAGCCCCCGTCCCACCCCCATGCCCGGCATGCCCTCGGTCGTCCATGGCCGCGGCCAGCGCACGAGCCTGGAGCGCGGCGTGGCCACGCGCAGCAAGAAGAACCCCGGCAAGCGCCACGGTTAAACAGCGCATCCGCTTGAGAACAGCCCTCCCCGGAGGGCTGTTTTCATTGCGGCGGCACAAACGCAGCGCGCGCCGCCTCGGCCGCAGCACGCGCGCCGCAGCCATCGATATGGTCGTTGACCAGGCCCATGGCCTGCATGAAGGCATACATGGTCGTGGGGCCGACGAAGCTGAAGCCGCGCTTCTTCAAGTCCTTGGACAGTGCCACTGCGGCCGCCGACTGGGTCAGCGCGCGCACGGCCGACACCGTCATGCGCTCTGGCCGCTGCTGGCTGGCCTGCGCCGCGTAGCGCCACACATAGGCGGCCAGCGAGCCGCATTCGGCGCGCAGCGCCAGCACCTGCCTGGCGTTGTGGATGGCCGATTCGATCTTGCCGCGATGCCGCACGATGGCGGCATTGCCCAGCAGCTGCTGCACCTCGGCCGGGCCGAAGCGCGCCAGCTCCTCGGCCTCGAAGTTCGCCAGCGCGGCGCGGAAGGCCTCGCGCTTGTTCAGGATGGTGATCCACGACAGGCCGGCCTGGAAGCCCTCCAGGCAGAGCTTCTCGAACAGACGGCGCTCGTCCACCACGGGAAAGCCCCATTCGTGGTCGTGATAGTGGCGGTACAGCGGCGAGGCGCGGCACCAGAAGCAGCGCGCATGGCCGGCCTCATCGGTGAACAGGCCGTTGGCGTCCAGAATGGTTTCAGGCATGCCGGCATTGTGCCGCCGCGCGCTTGCTATGCTGACCAGCCATGAATGCCTTGCCGTTTCGCCCCCTCACCGTGCTGGTCGCCGCGCTGCTGCTGGGCGGCTGCGCGCAACCGGGCGTCGGCCTGGGCTACTACTGGCAGTCGCTGCACGGCCACGTTGCGCTGCTGCAGGCCGCCAGGCCGGTGCAGCAATGGCTGGACAGCCCCGACACGCCGGCGCCGCTGCGCGCCCGGCTGGAGCTGGCGCAGCAGGCACGCGCCTTTGCGGTGACCGACCTGGGGCTGCCCGACAACGCCAGCTACCACCGCTATGCCCGCCTGGAGCGCAAGGCCGCCGTGTGGAACGTGGTGGCGGCCGGGCCCTATTCCCTGGAACTGCACCGCTGGTGCTTTCCCGTTGCCGGCTGCGTGGGTTACCGCGGCTATTTCGCCGAGGCCGACGCCCGCGCCGAGGCCGCCCGGCTGGCCGCCACCGGGCTGGAGGTGAATGTCTACGGCGTGCCCGCTTATTCCACGCTGGGCTACAGCAACTGGCTTGGCGGCGACCCGCTCCTGTCCACCTTCATCGCCTGGCCCGAGGGCGACTTCGTGCGCCTGCTGTTCCATGAGCTGGCGCACCAGCAGGT
>JAFEER010000033.1 GCA_018240985.1 Pseudomonadota bacterium | reverse complement strand
GGCCGTGGTCAGCAAGTACATAGGCGAGACCGAGAAAAACCTGCGCCGCGTGTTCGACGCCGCCGAGGCCGCGGGCGCGCTGCTGCTGTTCGACGAGGCCGACGCACTGTTCGGCAAGCGCACCGAGGTCAAGGACAGCCACGACCGCTACGCCAACATCGAGGTCAGCTACCTGCTGCAGCGCATGGAGTCCTACAGCGGCCTGGCCATACTCACCAGCAACCACAAGGCCGCGCTGGACCCGGCATTCCAACGCCGGCTGCGCTTCGTGGTGCACTTCCCGTTCCCGGATCAGGAGCAGCGCGAAGGCATCTGGCGCGCCGTGTTCCCAAGCGCCGCGCCGCTGGCCGCCGACGTGGACTTCATGCGCCTGGCAAGGCTGGACGCCACCGGCGGCAGCATCCGCAACATCGCCCTGGCCGCCGCCTTCCTCGCGGCCGATGCCGGCACGCCCATAGGCATGGCGCAGCTGACGCAGGCCGCGCGCGTGGAAGGCGCCAAGCGCGAGCGGCCGTTTTCCGAGGCGGAGCTGAGGGGCTGGTCATGAGCAGAACACATGTGCCCGCAAGTCCCCAGGCCGCCCATGGCGCGCTGCTGCAGCGCAAATGCGCCTGCGGCAGCTCGGCCCCGGGCCTGCAGGGTCAATGCCCGGCCTGCGAGCGCAAGAAGCAGCTGGGCCTGCAGGCGCGCACGCTGCGCGTCGGCGATGCCGACGATGCCTTCGAGCAGGAGGCCGAGCGCGTGGCGCAGCAGGTCATGGCCATGCCGCCCGGCGTTGGTGCGCGGCCACGCACCACGGCACTGCCCCAGGCCGTGCAACGGGCGGGCGACAGCGCGGCTTCAGTCAACAGCGCCGTGCCGCATGCCGTGCAGGCGGCGCTGCAGGGGCCGGCCCGGCCGCTGGACACCGCCACGCGAGAGTTCTTCGAGCCGCGCTTCGGCCACGACTTCGGCCATGTGCGCGTGCGGGCCGATGCGGCGGCCGCGCGGTCGGTGCAGGCCCAGGCCTTCACCGTGGGCGAGCGCATCGTGTTCGACCCGGCGCATTTCCAGCCCGGAACCGACGCCGGCCGGCGCCTGCTGGCGCACGAGCTGACCCATGTGCTGCAGCAGGGCGGCAGCGCGGCGCTGCAGCGCAAGGTCAGCGTGACCGATCCCAAGAAGGCCATCCCCGACCCCACCGGCAAGGGCCTGAAGCAGTCGAACGCCGAGACCATTGAAAACTATCTGCGCACGCTGTGCTCCGACGGCGCGGTCACGGTGGATCGCGCCAGCGGCGCGGTGGCGCTGAAGGCCGGCTTCTGCGCGCCCTGGCTGTCGCCCGGCACCGCCGGCCCGCCGGCGCCGGCGCCGGTGGACAAGGCCAAGAATCGCACCGGCTGCGGCTGCCTGTGCGACATGGTGGACTCGCCCAACCCCTTCAACATCGAGGTCAACGACGTGGACTGGCCCCACACCTCGGGCAACACCGTGACCACGCCCTCGCCCAACAGCGACAAGCTCTGGGGCGCCGCCACGGCCAGCGGCAAGGCCTTGAACATAGACCCCTGGCTGGTGCTGGGCCACGAATTTTGCGGCCATGCCTGGCTGGCCGAGCGCGGCCTGCCCGACACCAACAGCACCCGCGGCGAGGGCGGCCACCAGGAAACGGTGGCGCGCGAAAACGAGCTGCGCAAGGAGCATGGCATAGAGGCCCGCGGCGGCTTCAAGGATCCGTTCTGCGGCGAGTCCTTCTTCCAGGACAAGGACGCCGGCGGCGGCAAGCCGGGGCCGGTGCAATGGTCGTCGTACCTGGCCAAGTGCGAGGCCTGGCGCAAGAAGACCTACGGCGGCAAGTACAAGATCAGCGACAAGATCCCCTGAGGCGCGCCATGGCCACCACGCTACAGCCCCCCGTCATGCAGGTGCACATCACCGATGCAAGCGCGCAGCCCGGCGCATGGCGGATCGCCTACGAGGCCTGCAACGCCAGCGGCCAGACGCTGTGGCTGGTCGATGAGCCGGCGCTGACGCTGCATGAGGCCCCGGGCCGCATGGAGCTGTCCCATGCGCGCGCGCCGCTGCAGCCCGGCTCCCTACCCTTCGGCTACTTCAACCCGCACTGCGTGCCGCTGGCCGGCGGCGACTGCCTGCGGCGCCATATCGACATCCACTGGCCGGCCCGGCTCAGCACGCTGTGGAACGCGGCGCGCGAGGCCGCTCCCCGTCCCGGCGACTACGCGGTCACGGTGCGCGTCGGCTATGGCGAGACCCCCGCGCCGGACGCGCCGCAAGCGGGCGAGGACGTGCAGGATCCCGTGCTGCGCTGGCAGCGCCAGGCGCTGAGCGCGCCGGTCACGCTGGCTATCACTCCCCATGCGGCCGCAGGCACCGCGGGAGCCGCGCCATGACCCGCGTCGTGCTGCACATAGACCGCCTGGTGCTGCGTGGCGTGGACGCTGGCGACGCCCGTGCAGTCGCCGGCGCGCTGCAGGCCGAGCTGGGCCAGTTGCTGCGCGCCGACGGCGGGGCCGCGCTGCTGGCGCAGGGCAACAGGGCCGTGCTGCGCGCCGGCCGCGTCACGCTGGCGCAGGGCGCGACCGGACATGCGCTGGGCCAGGCCGTGGCCGCCCACATTGCCGGCCCTGCCGGCACACCCCCCAGGGGTCAGCCATGAGCCAAGCGCACCACGCGCCCCTGCAGCGCCGCGCGGCCACAACCGGCGCGACGGGCCCGGCCGCCGCCACCCATCCCGCGGTGTCGCAGGTGCTGCGCTCAGGCGGCCGGCCGCTGGACGCCGCCACGCGCGGCTTCTACGAGTCGCGCTTTACGCAAGACCTGCGCATCGGCGCCCGCGCCAGCACCGGCGGCACGGCCCAGGACGCGGCGGAGCAGGAGGCCGACCAGGTCGCCGCGCGCGTGGCCGCCCCCGCGCCGCAAGGCCCGGGCGCCACGGGCCGCGCCGGCCATGACTTGGGCCGCGTGCGCATACACACCGATGCCCAGGCCGCGGCGTCGGCCCGCGCCGTGGGCGCGCTGGCCTACACCGTGGGCGAGCACATCGTCTTCGGCGCGGGGCAATACCAGCAGGGATCGGCCGCGGGCCGGCGCCTGCTGGCCCATGAGCTGGCCCACACCGTGCAGCAGCGCGGCGGCGCGCCATGGCTGGCCCGCCAATGCGATCCTTCCTGGGCCGGCCTGCCCTGGAGCCGGCGCGTGGCCAACGCCAAGGCCGCGCCGCAGGCCAGCGGCAACGGCTGCATCGCCGACATGATGGACGAGGCCCTGCCGGGCATGGTGACCGTGCATGAGACCACCAACACCCAGCCCAACGTCGGCGCGGCCATCACCGCCGGGCGCTACACGGAATGGGGCACGCTGTCGGACACCCATGTGAACTTCGACCGCAACCTGACCGCGAAGACCGGCGGATCGGAATACGGCTTTGCCACCTTCCGTACCAACAGCGCCACGCCCAACGAGATACGCATCTACATCCTGCTCGGGCCGAACGCGCTGAACGAGATCGGGCCGCAGTTCACGCAAATGGCCTTCGAGCACGAAAGCACCCACGCCTGGGACTACCTGCGCGACTGGGCCATGCAGGGCAGCAAGCCGCATTCGGCCACCCCGGGCGAGGAGCTGGCGATCTACGCCGAGGGCTTCTCGCGCCATTTCCTGGACCTGTGGACCATCAACAACACGGCGCCCGGTTCGTTCCAGATCGCCGACAGCTTCTCCATGATGTTCCAGACCTTCGCGTCCGCGGCGCCGGCGCAGCAGAACGACGCCTTCAACAGCATCCGCCTGTTCCACGAGGTGCGGATCAGGCCGGACGCCTGCAATACGATGAAGTTCAAGATCTGGCTGCAGTCCATGCTGAACCAACGCGGCGCCGGGGATCCGCTGGTGGCCCGCATCAACGCCCTGCCGGGCCTGAGCCTGAGCGC
>JAFEER010000032.1 GCA_018240985.1 Pseudomonadota bacterium | reverse complement strand
GGGCCGTCGTCGTCGACCGTGAAGCACAGCTCGCCGCCCGCCGGCTGCACATCGACCACCACGCGCGTGCGCGCCCACTTGCCGGCGTTGTCCAGCAGGTTGCCCAGCAGCTCGTACAGGTCCTGCGCCTCGCCGCGAAAGGCCCCGTCACGCGCCTGCGGCGCCAGCTCGAAGACGACGCCGCGCTCCACGTGCAGGCGCGCCATGGTGCGCAGCAGCGAGCGCATGGGCCCCAGCACCGGGGTGCGCAGCCCGGTGGCGCGCACGGCGGCGGCGGCACGCGCGCGCGCCAGGTGCCAGTCGACCTGGCGCCGCGCCAGCTCGACCTGCTCGCGCACCTGCTGCGCCAGCGGACTGGCGTCCTGCTGCGCGGCGTTGGCCAGAATCGCCAGCGGCGTGTGCACCGCATGCGCCAGGTTGCCGGCCTGGGTGCGCGCGCGCTGCACCATGTCGGCGTTTTCGCGCAGCACGTGGTTGAACTCGCCCACCAGCGGCTGCAGCTCCTGCGGGAAGTCGCCGCTCAACTGCGCCGCCTCGCCGCGAAATGCCAGATCCTGCGCCTGCGGCGCCAGCTCGAACGACAGGCCGCGCGCCTGGTGCAGGCGGGCCATGGTCCGCAAGAGCGCGCGCACCGGCTCCAGCACCGGCGTGGCCAGGCCCGTGGCGCGCACGGCGGCGGCGGCGCGGGCGCGCGCCAGGTGGTAGTCCACCTGGCGGTGCGCGGCCGCCACCTGCTCCTGCACCAGCTGCGCCAGCGGGCCGCTGTCCTGCGCGGCGGCATTGGCCAAGATCGACAGCGGCGTGTGCACGGCATGGGCCAGGTTGCCGGCCTGGGTGCGGGCGCGCTGCACCATGTCGGCGTTCTCGGCCAGCACATGGTTGAACTCGGCCACCAGCGGCTGCAGCTCCTGCGGAAACTGCCCGGCCAGCTCGCCGGCCGCGCCGCTCCTGACCTGGCCCAGGCGCTCGCGCAGCAGCTTCAAGGGGCGCAGCACCAGCTGCAGCTGCAACGCCACGGCCAGGCCCAGGCCCAGCGCCAGCATGGTCAGGGCCAGCAGCAGCATGCGGGTGAAGCTGTTGAGCGGCTCGGCCAGCAGCGCCTCGTCGCCGGCCACCGTCAGGCGCAGCGGCGGGGCGTCGTCCTCGGGCAGCTGCAGCACGCGCGCCACGGCCAGCAGGGTGTGGCCCTGGGCGTCGTGCAGCTGCAGCGTGCGGTAGCCCTTGGCGCCAGCGCTGGCGGGCGCGGCGGGCAGGGTCAGCTGCTGATCCCACAGCGAGCGCGAGCGCGCCACGGCGGCCTTTGGCTGGCCGCCATGGCTGTCGCCCAGTTGGTCGATCTGCCAGTACAGGCCCGACAGCGGCTGCTCCATGCGCCCGTCCGCGCCCAGATGGGCGACGCTGACGCGGCCGCCCGGCTGCCAGTCCACGGCGCCGCTCAGGTGATCCAGCTGCATCACCAGCTGCTCCTCCAGCTGCTGGGTGATGTGCTCCTGGAACAGCGCGCGCAGCCCCCAGCCGGCCAGGCCCAGGGCGGCGATCATCCACGCCAGCGTGCCGGCCAGCAGGCGCAGGCGCAGCGAGCCGCTCATGCGCCGGCGCCGCTGTCGATGAGCCGGTAGCCCAGGCCGCGCACGGTTTCTATGCTGCCCTCGGGCAGCTTCTTGCGCAGGCGGCCGACGAAGACCTCGATGGTGTTGGAGTCGCGGTCGCTGTCCTGGGGGTAGAGGTGTTCGGAGAGCTCGGTGCGCGACAGCACCTCGCCCTTTCTCTGCATCAGCAGGGCCAGCAGCTTGAACTCGTGGCTGGTCAGCGTGAGCGGCTGGCCATCGACGAGCACGCGCGCGGCGCGCGTATCGAGCCGTATGGCGCCGCATTGCCACTCGGCGCTGGCGTGCTCGCTCTGGCGGCGCAGCAGGGCGCGCAGGCGCGCCAGCAGCTCTTCCATGTGAAACGGCTTGGCCAGGTAGTCGTCGGCACCGGCGTCGATGCCGGCGACCTTTTCCTGCCAGCTGGCGCGCGCCGTGAGGATCAGCACCGGCATCTTGCGCCCGGCCGCGCGCCAGCGGCGCAGCACCGACAGGCCGTCGAGCACGGGCAGGCCCAGGTCCAGCACCACGGCGTCATAGCCCTCCACGTCGCCCAGGTAATGCCCCTCCTGGCCGTCGCTGGCCTGATCCACGGTGTGGCCGGCGGCGGCGATCGCCTGCGCCAGCTGGGCGCGCAACGTGGGTTCGTCTTCGACCACCAGGATGCGCATTAGTCCCCGCCCTTGCGTTTGATGCTCAGCACCCGGCCATCGACCGCATCCACCTTCAGCTTGGCCATGCGGCCGTCCTGCTGCAGCAGGCGGATCTCGTAGATGTAGCGGCCGTCGTCGCGCTCGAATTCGACCTTCAGCACCTGGCCCTGGTAGTCGCGCTCGATGCGCTCGAGCACGCTGCGCAGCGGCAGCACCTGGCCCTGCTGCAGCGCCTGGCGCGCCAGCTCATGGTCGCTGCGATCGTCGGCGTGCAGGCTGCCGGCCGCGCCCCAGACGCCAAGCGCCAGGGCCAGCGGGATGACAAGGCGGGTCAAGAGGTTCATGGGATGAGATTTATACGCACTGCGCGATGAACCCCGGGTGAACGCAGCCTTCAGCATGGGTTCATGGCCGGTTTTTGACAATGCGCAGCAAGCCGGGCACCGGGCCTGGCCATACACCCAAGGAGTCATCACCATGCAACCATCCATCTCCCGCTCCCTCGCCATCATCGCCGCCGGCATCGCCCTGACCTGGAGCGTGGCCCAGGCGCAGGCACCGGCCACAGCCCCCCAGGCACCAGCCGCCGTCGCCGCGCCCGCGGCGCAGCAGCTGACGATACGCGACATCTACGACCGCGTGGAGGCCGCCGGCTACCGCGACATGCGCGAGATCGAATGGGATCATGGCCGCTACGAGGTCAAGGCCAGCAACGCCCAGGGCCAGCGCGTGAAGCTGAACGTGAACGCGGCTACCGGCGCCATCGAGAGCACCCGCGTGCGCCGCTGATCCAAGCTTGATACGCGGCGCGCCACATATCCACTGCAGGAGGAATCATGCAAGGCCTGAACAACCGCTACCACCCCGCGTTGATCGGCATGCACTGGCTGACCCTGGTGCTGCTGGCCGCCGTGTATGCACTGATCGAGCTGCGCGGCATCTTTCCCAAGGGCACGAGCGCCCACGACCTGATGAAGAGCTGGCATTTCATGCTCGGCCTGACGGTGTGGGCCCTGGTGCTGCTGCGCCTGCCGCTGTTCCTGGCGCTGCACGCGCCGCCCATCACGCCCGCGCCGCCGGCCTGGCAACACCGGCTGGCGCAGGCCATGCATGTGGCGCTGTACGCGCTGCTGCTGGCGCTGCCGCTGCTGGGCTGGCTCACGCTCTCGGCCAAGGGCGTGGCGATCCCCTTCTTCGGCCTGGAGCTGCCGCCCCTGCTGGCGCCGGACAAGGCGCTGGGCAAGAGCCTGGAAGGCGTGCATGAATTCATCGGCGAGCTGGGCCTGTGGCTGATCGGCCTGCATGCCGCGGCCGCGCTGTACCACCACTACCTGGTGCGCGACGACACGCTGCGGCGCATGCTGCCCAGGCATTGAGCGGAAGGACTTGCCACCATGAAAACCATCGCCCCCTGCCTGCTCGCCCTGGCCCTGGGCGCCAGCGTCCAGCCAGCCCTGGCCGACGATGACTGCGATGCGCCGGTTGCACACTGGCAGCCACGCGATGCCGTGCTGCGCATGGCCGCCGAGCAGGGCTGGCAGGTGCAGCGCCTGAAGATCGACGACGGCTGCTACGAAATCCGCGCCACCGACGCCCAGGGCCGCGCCTTCAAGGCCAGGATAGATCCGCAGACCCTGGCCATCGTGAAGCTCAAGCCGCACCGCGAGCGCGAGCGCCGCCGTGGGCATGATTGAGACAAAACAGCCTGATTAGGCACTTCTCTCAGATCGCCGTCATTCCGGCGAAAGCCGGAATCTACCGTTGTGACCAGAGCGGGACGTCTGGATTCCGGCCTTCGCCGGAATGACGGGGTGATTAAGGTCGCGCTCTCTCTGAGACATGCCGCCAATCAGGCAAAACAGCCTCAACCCCTTTTCCACCAATCGCTAGCAGCTATCAAAAAAGGAACTGCCATGACCAAACCCCTGCTCACCACCCTGGCCGCCGCCTGCGCCCTGGCCCTGCCCGCGCTGGCGCAGGCGCGCCAGGTCACGCTCACGGCCCAGCTCAAGAACTATG
>JAFEER010000031.1 GCA_018240985.1 Pseudomonadota bacterium | reverse complement strand
TGAGCAAGGCAGACCAGGAGGGCTGGCACGCCATCCTGAACAAAAAGGGCTGGCTGGCCTACCACTGGCCCAAGGAGCATGGCGGCACCGGCTGGACGGCGATCCAGAAGTTCATCTTCGACGACGAATGCGCCATCGCCGGCGGCCCGCGCCTGGTGCCGTTCGGCCTGTCCATGCTCGGCCCGGTGCTGATCAAGTACGGCAACGAGGCGCAGAAGCAGCACTGGCTGCCGCGCATCCTGAATGGCGCCGACTGGTGGTGCCAGGGCTATTCCGAGCCCGGTGCGGGCTCGGATCTGGCCAGCGTCAAGACCACGGCCGTGCGAGTCACTGACGAAACGGGCGACCACTACGTCGTCAACGGCCAGAAGACCTGGACGACCCAGGGCCAGCACGCCAACATGATCTTCTGCCTGGTGCGCACCAACAAGGACGTGAAGGCGCAGTCGGGCATCAGCTTCTTGCTCATCGACATGAAGCAGCCCGGCGTGGAGGTGCGCCCCATCCGCACGCTGGACGGCGACGCCGAGATCAACGAGGTGTTCCTGACCGACGTGAAGGTGCCTTTGGCCAACCTGGTGGGCGAGGAGAACAAGGGCTGGACCTACGCCAAGTACCTGCTGACCTACGAGCGCACGGGCATCGCCGGCGTGGGCTTCTCCATGGCGGCGCTGGAAAAGCTCAAGGTGATCGCCAGCCGCGTGCATAGGAATGGCAAGCCCTTGAACCAAGACCCGCAGTTCGCCACGCGCATGGCGCAGGTGGAGATCGACCTGAACAACATGGCCACGACCAACCTGCGCGTGATCGCGTCGGTGCAGGGCGGCGGCGTGCCGGGCGCCGAGAGCTCGATGCTGAAGATCCGCGGCACCGTCATCCGCCAGGAGCTGCTGTCGCTGATCCGCCGCGCCATGGGGCCGTATGCGCTGCCCTACATCGAGGAGGCGCAGTTTGCCGAATACGACCAGCCTCCCGTCGGCCCCAAGGAGGCTGCCACGGCCGCCGCGGCCTATTTCAACTACCGCAAGCTGTCGATCTTCGGCGGCTCCAATGAAATCCAGCGCAACATCATCTCCAAGATGATCCTGGGCCTCTGAGGCGTGGAAAGGAACAGTCATGAACTTTGAACTGAACGAAGACCGCCGCATGCTGGCGGACGCCCTGAACCGCTACCTGAGCGAGCAATACCCGGCGGAGTACCGCAACCAGGCCGCCTATGGCGCTGCCGGCTACAGCGCCCAGACTTACGCCCAGCTGGCCGAGCAGGGCGCCATTGGCGTGCTGTTTGCCGAGGCCGATGGCGGCATGGGCGGCGCGGGCGCCGACATCGCCCTGGTGTTCGAAACCCTGGGCCAGCACCTGGTGGCCGAGCCCCTGCTGGGCGCGCTGCTGGTCGGCCGCGCGCTGTGCGCGGCCGGCACCGAGACGCAGAAGGCGCAGCTCGAAGGCATCATCGCCGGCAGCACGCTGGCCGCGCTGGCGCATGACGAGCCGGACAACCACTACGAACTGAACCGCGTGGCCACTGCGGCCAGCAAGCATGGCGACGGCTGGGTGCTGAACGGCGCCAAGGCCGTGGTGCCGTTCGGCGACCAGGCGCAGCTGCTGCTGATCAGCGCGCGCACCAGCGGCGGCGTGGGCGGCGAGACCGGCATCTCGCTGTTCCTGGTGCCGGGCGACGCAAAGGGCATCACCAAGCGCGGCTATGGCCGCATCGACGGCGGCCATGCGGCCGAGCTGGTGCTGACCGATGTGCAGGTCGGCGCCGACGCGCTGCTGGGCCAAGAGGGCGCCGGCCATGCGCTGCTGGAACGCGTCGTGGGCTACGGCCTGCTGGCGCTGGCGGCCGAAAGCCTGGGCGCCATGGACAAGGCCAAGGCCGACACGCTGGAATACCTGCGCACGCGCAAGCAGTTCGGCGTGCCCATCGGCAGCTTCCAGGCCCTGCAGCACCGCATGGCCGACATGCTGCTGGAGGTGGAGCAGGCGCGCTCGGCGGTGATCAACGCCGCCGCGGCCATCGACGAGACCGACCGTGTGACGCGCGAAAAGGCCTTGAGCGCCGCCAAGTACAGCGTGGGCAAGATCGGCACGCTGATCGCCGAGGAGTCCATCCAGCTGCACGGCGGCATCGGCGTGACCTGGGAGCTGCCGCTGGCGCACTATGCCAAGCGCCTGGTGATGATCGACCACCAGCTGGGCGACATGGATCACCACCTGGCGCGCTGGATGGCGCTGGCGGCCTGAGCTTGGCCGCTCCCTCTCCCCCTCGGGGGAGAGGGCTGGGGTGAGGGGGCGTGTTCAGGCGCGGCGCTTGTGTAGCCCCCCCCACCCTCACCCCCGCCCTCTCCCGCCAGCGGGAGAGGGAGCTAACACAAGAGCGGCTGTAACGCTTATGTACCAAGCGTCAGCAGCTATCGAAATAAAAGCCCACGAGAGTCCAGGAGACAAGCATGGCAGAGCCCGCCCTGATCACCCGCCGCGAAGGCGCGGTGCTCATCCTGACCAACAACAACCCCGCCGCGCGCAATGCACTCAGCCCGGAGTTCTACGCCGGCCTCACCGCCGCGCTGCACGCGGCGGCCGGCGACCCGACGGTGGGGGCCATCGTCCTCACGGGCGAAGGCGGGCATTTCTGCTCCGGCGGCGACCTGCGCCAGCTGGCCAAGCGGCGCGAGCTGCCTTTGTCTGAGCGGCGCCTGAAGCTCGAAGGCCTGCACAACATCATCCGTGCTGTGCGCGACTGTCCCAAGCCCGTCATCATGGCCGTCGAGGGCGCAGCCGCCGGCGCCGGCCTGTCGCTGGCGCTGGCCGGCGACATGCTGGTGGCGGCGAAGAACGCGCAGTTCTCGGTGGCCTACGTCAAGGTGGGCCTCACGCCCGACGGCGGCGCCACGGCGCTGCTGGCCGAATTTGTCTCGCGCCAGCTGCTGACCGAGCTATGCCTGACGGGCGAAC
>JAFEER010000030.1 GCA_018240985.1 Pseudomonadota bacterium | reverse complement strand
GTAGGGACGGGCTTGTGGCTGGCGCCTGTGCTGCCGCGCACGGAGCGCGTGGGGGCGTTGTTCAACCTAAATCCGGCAGTTGGATGCGCCCGTCAGTGCCGCAATCGGCGCGTCAGGCAAGGCGCGACGACGCAGCGGGCTCCTGCCCGCAAGGAGGAGCAACGCCGCATGGCGCGTCGAGTGCGGTGCTGGCGGGTGCATAGCGCTGTCACCTAGTGGGTGACGTATAACGGAGTCAAAAAGTCTAATGCTCATAAGGCCTTATTGAGGATTACGAGCGGTCAACTGCTGGATTTAGGTTCAAGCCTCCGGAAGATCGCGTCCGGCATCCCGGACAGCCTTGGCCCAGCGGCGCAGCGTGGCGCGCAAGGTTCGCCGTTCGTTTTCGTCCATGGACATGTTCCGTACAAGCTGCAGTGCTGCCGCGGGGCTCACGTAGCCATGTTCAACCTAGAAACGGCAGTTGACCGCTTGTTATCTTCACAAAACCCGCATGGATATTAACATTTGCTGCTTCGCTATCGCTCACCCATTGGGTAAACGCGCTACGCACTCACCAGCACCGTGCTCGCTGCGTCATGCTGCGTTGCTCCTCCTTGCGGGCAGGAGCCCGCTGCGTCGTCGCGCCTTGCCTGACACACCGATCACGGCACCAGTGAGCGCGTCCAACTGCCGTTTCTAGGTTAAAACAGAGCCATGCAGAAGTCACGATCCTTCTGGCGCCCAGCAGCGGCCTTGGAAAGAAGGAGATCCACCAGATCCAGGCAGTACCCGACGCGGTCTTGGGTGTTGCTGTTCTGTATGCGATGCACCCGCTGCATCCAGTCGCTTGGCAGGCTTGCGGTCTCCGGCCCAACGCCTTGGGCGTAATAGCCATAGGTCTGGTGGAACTGGGAACCTTCTCCGATGGCGCCGTCGATCCTGTCGGCCAGTTCGGGGGCCTGCAAAGGATAGATGTCTGCCTCCATGGAGACGGTGAACACGGCCTCGGGCCGGGGCACCGAACCCAGTATGGATTGGCTGCCGACGATGACGAACTCGTATTGATCCGTGATGGCACCGCTGGCGCGGATGATGTGTTCGAGCTCTTCGCGCGTCATGGCAGTTCCTCGGGCGGGTTGCCGAGGGTCAGCCCCTTCTTCAGTTCAGCCACCTGTTGCAGGATGCCTTGGCGCGCCGCCTGCGGGAGGATGGTGACGAGCGGCGATGCTTGGCGCAGTTGCTGTGCATGGCGGCTGCGGCCCAGTGCCTTGCGCCAGGTGCCGGTCTTCAGGATGTCAGCCCACTCATGCCAGAGGCTGGCGGAACGGGTGTCGCCCGTGGCCAGCCAGCGCTGCACGGTGTCCTGCGCCTGACGTACCAGGGCCGGATCGGCCTTGACCAGCCGCACGGCTTCTTCGTGGAGCGCCAGGCTTTGCAGGTCCTGAAGCTGATGCCGCGCCTGATCGGCGCAAATACGCACTTCAACGACAGGTGCGGCACGCCGCGAGCGTGCCGCGGCAGAGCCCGCAGGTGCAGGCTGGAAGCTGTCGCCCGCCAGCAGCGCCAGGTCACCGCCTACGCCCAAGATGGACATGACACGCAGGTAGGTGCCCATGGACGGCGCAGGATCGCCCGATTCGATGGCGCGCAAGGTGTTGCGGGTGATGCCAGCGCGCGATGCCAACTCCACCGTGCCCAAGCGCTGTCCCTTGCGCAGGCGCTTGAGGCGGTCGCCCAGTTGCAGCAGTAGCTGGCGCTCCAGGAGCAGCGGAATGTCGGCCGTGGTCATTTGATGAAATATTTAACCAAAACATTAAATAATGGTCAATATAGCGATCAAATGATCAACTTTTTATGGAATGCGCTGGGAATCACTTGTCAGTCTCGGTGCGGTTCAGCAGCGCATACAGCACGATGGCGCCAAAGGTGGCGGTGCCGATGCCGCCCAGCGCGAAGTCGCCAAACTTGAGCGTGAACTCGCCCGTGCCCAGGATCAGCGTGATGGCGGCGACGATCAGGTTCTTGTTCTGCGAGAAGTCCACGCGGTTGTCCACCCAGATCTTGGCGCCGGCGATGGCGATCAGGCCGAACACCACGATGGACACGCCGCCCATCACCGGCAGCGGTATCGCCTGGATCAGTGCGCCGAATTTGGGTGAAAAGCCCAGCAGCACGGCGATGAAGGCGGCCACCAGGAACACCGCCGTGGAGTAGATGCGCGTGGCCGCCATCACGCCGATATTCTCGGCATAGGTGGTCACGCCCGTGCCGCCGGCCGCGCCGCTGACCATGGTGGCCAGGCCGTCGCCAATGAAGGCGCGGCCCATGTACTGATCCAGGTTCTTGCCGGTCATGGCCGTCACGGCCTTGATGTGGCCCAGGTTCTCGGCCACCAGGATGATGACCACGGGAGCTATGAGCAGCATGGCCGGGCCGCTGAACACCGGCGCGTGGAACTGCGGCACGCCGAACCAGGGCGCGGCCATGACGCCCGCCAGATCGACGGGCTTGCCCAGGCCCATGCCGTTGGTCAGCAGGGCGTACAGCACGCTGGCTAGCAGCAGGCCGACCAGGATCAGCAGGCGCTGCACCATGCCGCGCGCGAACACGGCCACCAGCGCCACGCAGACGAAGGTCAGCGCCTGCATCCAGCTATCGAAGTTGTTCGCCGCCATGTTCTTGATGGGAATCTGCGCCAGGTTCAGGCCGATCACCGCCACCACCGCGCCGGTGACCACGGGCGGCATGAAGCGTTCGATCCAGCCCGTGCCGACCAGGTGCACCACCACGCCGACGGCCGCATACACGGCGCCGCAGGCGATGATGCCGCCCAGCGCCAGGCCGATGTTGGCATTCGCCCCCTGGCCCGCGTAGGCCGTGGCGGCGATCACCACGCCGATGAAGGCGAACGACGAGCCCAGGTAGCTGGGCACCTTTCCGCCGGTGATCAGGAAGAAGATCAGCGTGCCGATGCCGCTCATGAACACCGCCAGGTTGGGGTCGAACCCCATGAGGATGGGCGCCAGCACCGTTGAGCCGAACATGGCGATCACATGCTGCACGCCCATCAGCCCGGTCTGGCCCCAGGGCAGGCGCTCGTCGGGGCCTATTACCCCGCCCTTTTCAAGCGCCTGCGCCGGCCGCTCGTTCCACTCAAACATCCCCATGCATTCGCTCCTGTTGTCTTGGGTGGGGCGATGGTAGAGGGTTTGGGAGGAGCGCCGGCATCTTGCCGGCATCGACGCGCCAGCGTCGCTTCAACCTAGAAACGGTAGTTGAACGCGCTCGCCAGTGCCGTGATCGGCGTGCCAGGCAAGGCGTGACGACGCAGCGGGCTCCTGCCCGCAAGGAGGAATAACGCAGCATGGCGCGGCGAGCGCGGTGCTGGTGAGTGCGTAGCGGGCTCATCCAATAGGTGAGCATTGGCGAAGCTGCAAACATCAACAGCCATGCGACTCTCGTGAAGATAACAAGC
>JAFEER010000303.1 GCA_018240985.1 Pseudomonadota bacterium | reverse complement strand
CTGCCGGTGGATGCGACCAAGTTCAACGTGCCCGGCACCGAGGCCAAGGAGGCCTACCTCCCCGTGCCGCAGCTGTCTGCCAGCCTGGGCTTGAACGACGCACTCACCGTGACGGGTTATTACCAGTTCAAGTGGCGCGAGACCCGGCTCAACCCGGTGGGCGACTTCTTCGGTTCCGACTACTTTGGCCCCGGCGCACAATTCATGCGCCTGGCGCCAGGGGTGATCACCAGCCTGCCCGACCACAGCTTTCGCGTGGCCAATTTTGCCGGCGAAATCAAGCCCAAGGACAGCGGCCAATGGGGCCTGGGCCTGCGCTACCAGGTCACCGACGCCACCGAACTGGGGCTCTACCACTACCGCTACCACGACCGCGTGGGCGCGATGTTCTTCGACTTCACCGGTGCGACGAACTACTCGTCCTTCGGCCGGTTCGGTGCCCAGGCATCCCCTGGCAGCACACCGTACTACAAGCTGGCCTATTTCAACGACATCAAGCTCACCGGCGTGAGCTTCAGCAGCAAGGCCGGCGACTCGGTGCAGTTTGGCGGCGATCTGAGCTACCGCGATGGCGCTGCCGTCTACCTTGACAACGGCGCCCCCACACGCGGGCGCCTGCTGCAGGGCAACCTGAACGCCCTGTACATCATGGGGCCCAGCGCCTTGGCGCATCAGACCACCTTGATGGGCGAGGTCATGCACCAGCGCATCATGGGTGCGGACACACTCACCGTCTCGGGGGGCACGTCCGCACAGAACGGCAGCTTCTCCAAGTTCGTATACGACGGGCAGACGCGCGGATCGACCCTGCTGGGTGTGGGCGCGATCATGGACTACCCCAACATCTTCAGCGGTTGGGATCTGAGCACCAACGCCGTCTGGACGCAGAACATCCAGGGCAGCGCCATTGCCGGCATGGGCCGCAATGAAAAGCGCCTGACCCTGGGCGCAACCTTCAAGTATCTCGGCAACCTGTCTCTGGGCGTGACCTGGGTGAATTACCTGGGCAAGGCCGACATCAAAGCCGGCAGAACCATGGCCGACCGCGACTACGTATCGCTCAACGCCAAGTACACCTTCTAAATCCAAGGACTCACCATGAGCAAAAAAATACACCCGCTGTGCCTGGCTGCGGCCGCAGTCTGCCTGTTGGCGGGACAAGCCAGCGCCAAGGGCACGGCAGAAGAAATTGCCCGCCTGGGCAAGGATCTGACCTGCGTTGGCGCGGAGCGCGGCGCCAACGCCGACGGCAGCATCCCCGCCTTTGGCGGCAAATGGCTGGGCAAGCCCCCGCATGTCGATTTCAAGGGCACGGGCGGCCACCCCATCGACCCCTACCCCGATGACAAGCCATTGTTCGAGATCACGGCAGCCAACATGGACAAGTACGCCGGCCGCTTGTCTGATGGGCAAAAGGCGCTGTTCAAGAAGTACCCGCAAACCTTCAAGATCCCCGTCTACCAAAGCCGGCGCGATTTCCGCCTGCCGGACTCGGTGTGCGAGATCACCAAGGACAACGCGGCCAAGGCCGAACTGATCGACGATGGCGAGGGCATTCTTGCCACCACAGGCGGTTTCGCGTTCCCATTTCCCAAGACCGGGCTCGAGCTGCTCTGGACTTCTTCGGTCTTCACCTACCGGCCTTTCACCGAAGAGCTGATCTCCGACAACGCCTATGTGCTGGCGGACGGCAAGGTCAACTGGGGGCGCGTGAAGTCGCGCAACCTCGCTTCGCACCTGGAGCCAGGCAAGCCCGTCAAGACCGCAGACAACAACCAGTCGTCCTACTACATGAACGAAACCCTGTTGCCGGAGCGTGACAAGGGCGAGATCAATACCGGCATGGAGTGGTGGAACTTCAAGACCAAGCCGCGCCAGAGCTGGCGCTACGACCCCGGCACACGCCGCGTGCGCCAATCGCCGGGCTATGGCTTTGACATGTCCTTCCCTGGCTCGGGCGGCTCCATCACCGTCGATGAAGTGCGCCTGTTCAACGGCACGGGCGAGCGCTACAACTGGAAAATCGTCGGCAAGCGTGAGATGTACATACCGTACAACACCTATCGCCTACACTCGCCCAAGCTGAAGTACGCCGACATGCTGACACCAGGCCATATCAAGCCAGAGGTCATGCGTTACGAGCTGCACCGTGTCTGGGTGCTTGAGGGCACCCTCAAGGAGGGCTTCCGTCACCTGTACAGCAAACGCGTCATGTACATCGACGAAGACAGCCACCTGATGATGATGGGCGAGAACTATGACGCCCGGGGCGGCCTGTGGCGCACCTCTATGATGAACTACTTCTACGCCTACGAGGCCAATACCTGGCAGGCCGGCGTAGGGCTGTACCACGATCTGCAGGCAGGCTCCTACCTGGCATTCAACCTGGTCAACGAACAGCGCGGGGGCTACACCCTCAACACCGGCAAGCTGACCGAGAAGGACTTTGGCCCCGAGGCCGCACGCCGCGCCGGACTGTGAGCCTTGATACCCAGCGGGGGATGCGCGCGTAGCCTCCCACGCGGTCATTCGCAACGCACCACGGAACCTGCATCCGTGGTGCTTTTTTTTGCCCGGCCCGGCGCCGGCCGCCCGCACGGATCGCGTTAGTCTCAACGGACGATGTTGCCGCCGCCGCCCTTGGCCAGAATCCCCTGAATTCCCCATGCCATGGGACTGAGAAGGGACACAAGATGATGGACATTCGCGGCCTGGCGTATGTGGTGGCACAGACCACCGACATGCCCCGCTGGAAAAACTACGCTGAAAACGTGCTGGGCATGATGACCGCGCCCGCTGCCGGCGGCGGCCTGCTGGTGCGCATGGACGAGCGGCAATTCCGCTTCGCCGTCGAGCCCGGCACACGCGACGCCTATGCCGCATCTGGCTGGGAGGTGGCCAACCAGGCCGCCTTCGAGCAGGCCGTGCAGGCCTTGCGCACCGCCGACGTGGCCCATGTGCTGGAAGACGCCGCCTTTTGCCGCCGGCGCTGCGTGCAGCAGGTGGTCAGCTTTTCCGACCCTTCGGGCAACCGCCACGAGGTGGTTTGGGGCTTCAAGTCCGACTTTGCGCACTTTGCCTCGCCCATGGGCGTGTCGCGCTTCATCACCGGCAACATCGGCATGGGCCACACCGTGCTGCCCGCGCCCGACTTTGCCAAGACTGCCGCGTTCTTCAAGGACGTGATGGGCTTTCGCCTGTCGGACATCATGAACTTCGAGCCCCCTGGCACCGAGGGCGTGGTGCTGCCCATCCACTTTTTCCATTGCAACAACGGGCGCCACCACAGCCTGGCGATCGCCGGCTTCCCGGTCGAAAGCGGCTGCGTGCATGTGATGGTCGAGGTCGAGGACATGCCCGAGGTGGGCCGCGCCATCGACCGCATGCACGCCCACAAGGTGCAGCAGACGGCCACGCTGGGCCAGCACACCAACGACAAGATGATTTCGTTCTACATGCGCTCGCCGTCGAACTTCGACATCGAGTTCGGCTACGGCGGCGCGGTGCTGGACTGGAGCGAGCACATCGCCCATGAATTCACGCGCGTCAGCCTGTGGGGCCACGACTTCAGCGTGTCGCAAAAACAATTGCTAGACAAGGAGGCGTGAGCGCCATGGCCAACAAACTCATGAGCGCGGCCCAGGCGGTCGCCCACATCCAGGACGGCATGACCGTCGGCATCGGCGGCTGGGGCCCACGGCGCAAGCCCATGGCCCTGGTGCGCGAGCTGCTGCGCAGCCCGGCCAAGGATCTGACGGTGGTCGCCTATGGCGGCGCCGACGTCGGCATGCTGTGCGCCGCCGGCAAGGTGAAAAAGCTGGTCTTCGCCTTCGTCTCGCTGGACTTCATTCCGCTCGAACCCTACTTCCGCCAGGCACGCCAGAGCGGCGCGCTGGAGGTGATGGAGGTGGACGAGGGCCTGTTCATGCTGGGACTGAAGGCCGCAGCCATGCGCGTGCCCTTCATCCCCACGCGCATCGGCCTGGGCACGGACGTGCTCAAACACAACCCGGGCCTGAAGCTGGTGCCCTCGCCCTACGACAAAAAGCAGTGGGTGGCCATGCCGGCCCTGCCGCTGGACGTGGCCCTGCTGCATGTGGATCGCGCCGACACGCGCGGCGTGTGCCAGGTCAAGGGGCCGGATCTGTACATGGACGACCTGTTCGCCCGTGCCGCCAAGACCACCCTGGTCAGCTGCGACGAGCTGGTGGACAGCAGCCATTTCGCCCAGGGTGAGGAGGCCCGCTACGTGCCCTGGGAGCGCGCCGAGACCACGGGCGTGGTGCACCTGCCCTGCGGCGCCCACCCCAGCTCCTGCGCGCCGCTGTACGGTTTTGATGCCAAGCATTTCAAGGAATACGCGGCCAGCGCCAAGGAAGCAGGCGGCTGGGCAAAGTACGCCGAGCGTTACGTGCACTGCAGCGAGGCCGAATACCTTGAACGCGTGGGTGGCCCCGAGGCCATCGCCAAACTGCCCCTGCCGGTGTTTTGAAGGAGGCCGAGATGAGTGAAACAACCCTGATTGACCGCATCATCTGCGCCGCCGCGCAGGTCTGGAAGGACGATGGCGAGGTGCTGGCCACCGGCATCGGCATCGTGCCGCGCCTGGCCGCTTCGCTGTGCATGCGCAGCATCAACCCCGACCTGATGATGACCGACTCCGAGGCCTGGATCGTGCAGGAGCCCGTGCCCATCGGCCCGCGCGGCAACTACCAGATCCAACGCGAGAGCCACATGGGCTTTGCGCGCATTTTCGACAACGTCTGGGGCGGCAAGCGCCACGCCATGGTGGGGCCCACCCAGGTCGATCGCTTCGGCCAGGGCAATATCTCCATGGTCGGCGGCGACTACGCCAAGCCCAAATCCATGATGCTGGGCGTGCGCGGCTTTCCGGGCAACTCCATCAACCACGCCAACTCCTTCTTCGTGCCCAACCACAGCACCAAGGTGTTCGTCGCCGGCGAGGTGGACATGGTGGCCTCGGTGGGCTACAACCCGACGCGCCTGGCAGAAGGCTGGAGCCTCGACGAGGTGGCCGACCTCCGCTTCATCTTCACCAATCTGTGCGTGCTGGATTTTGGCGGCCCCGATCACCAGGCGCGCCTGGTATCGCTGCACCCCGGCGTGACCGCGGCGCAGGTGCAGGAGGCCACGGGCTTCCCGGTGCATGCGCCCGAGCAGGTGCCCACCACGGCCGACCCGACACCCTCGCAGCTCGCCCTGCTGGCCGAGCTCGACCCCCACAACCTGCGCGCCAGCGTACTCGGAGCCTGACAACCATGAGCCACAACCACCCCGGCGATGCCCTGGTGCAGCGCGAAGACCAGTCCGTCTACGAAACCGACCAGCCCGTGCTGTACACGGTGGCCGATGGCATTGCCACGGTCACCATGAACCGCCCGGACTTCAACAACGCTCAGAATTCGCAGATGACCTATGCGCTGGACGCGGCGTTTGAGCGCGCCGTGAACGACGACGCCGTCAAGGTCATCGTGCTGCGCGGCACCGGCAAGCACTTCAGCGCCGGGCACGACATCGGCACGCCAGGGCGCGACATCAACAAGCCGTTTGAGCGCAAGCACCTGTGGTGGGATCACACCAACAAGCCGGGCGCCGAGCAGCTCTACGCGCGCGAGCAGGAGGTGTATCTGGGCATGTGCCGGCGCTGGCACGATATCCCTAAGCCAACCATTGCCATGGTGCAGGGCGCCTGCATTGCCGGCGGCCTGATGCTGGCCTGGGTGTGCGACCTGATCGTCGCCAGCGACGACGCCTTTTTCCAGGATCCCGTCGTCCGCATGGGCATTCCGGGCGTCGAGTACTTTGCCCACGCGCATGAACTGAACCCGCGCATCGCCAAGGAATTCTTGTACCTGGGCGAGCGCATGCCGGCCGATCGTGCCTACCAGATGGGCATGGTCAACAAGGTGGTGCCGCGCGATGAACTGGAGTCTGCGGTCTACGCCTGGGCGGCAAAGATCGCCAGCCAGCCGCGCCTGGGCCTGTCGCTGACCAAGACGGTGATCAACCGAGTCGAGGACATCCAAGGCCTGCGCAGCACCATGGACATGGCCTTTGGCTACCACCATTTCGCCCACGCCCAAAGCCAGGTGCTGGGCTCGGGCCAGCTGGGCGGGCACGACGCCAAGAGCATGGTTCAGGCCAACAAGCAGGGAGCCGGCGCGTGAGCGGGAACTCCATGCTGCGCACCCCGCTGTGCGACCTGCTGGGCTGCGAATACCCGGTGGTGCAGACCGCCATGGGCTGGGTGGCCGGCTCCAGCCTAGTGGCGGCCACCACCAATGCCGGGGGCTTCGGCTTCCTGGCCGGGGCCACGATTGCCGCCGACCGCATCGAGGCGGAGATCCTGCGCGTCAAGGAGCTGACGGGTGACCGTCCGTTTGGCCTGAACTTCCACATGTTCCAGCCCAACGCGCTGCAGCTGCTGGATCTGGCGGTCAAGTACAAGATCCGCGCCGTGAGCTACGGCCGCGGGCCGGACAAGAAGACCATCGGCCGCCTGCGCGACGCCGGCATTGTCTGCATGCCCACGGTGGGCGCGCTCAAACACGCGCAAAAGGCCATCGAGATGGGTGCCAACGCCATCACCATCCAGGGCGGCGAGGGCGGCGGCCACACCGGCAGCGTACCCACCACGGTGCTGCTGCCCCAGGTGGTCGATGCCGTGCAGGTGCCGGTCATTGCCGCTGGCGGCTTCTACGACGGGCGCGGCCTGCTGTCGGCCCTGGCCTTTGGCGCCCAGGGCATTGCCATGGGCACACGCTTCCTGATGACCAGCGACTCGGGCGTGCCCCAGGCCACGCTGGCGCGCTACCTGGCCACCAAGGATGCCGAGCAGATTCGCATCTCGCACCTGGTCGACGGCATGCCCCAGCGCATGATCCCCAACGAATACCTCGCCATGCTGGAGAAGGCCTCGCCGCTCAAGCGCGTGCGCATCGCGCTGTCGCTGGCGCTTGAGTGGAAGGCCCAGACCGGCATGACCACGGGCCACGCCATGGGCGTGCTCTGGCAGGCGCTGCGCGAAGACCCGGCCAGCGTGGCACAGACCGTGATGGCGGCCAACGCGCCCATGCTGCTGCAGCGCTCCATGGTCGAGGGCAAGCCCGCCGAGGGCGTGATGTCCGCCGGCCAGGTAGCGGCACTGATCGGCAAGCTCGACTCCTGCCAGGACGTGATCCACGGCATCGTCGCGCAGGCGCAGCAGCGCCATCAATCGTTGGCGCAGTCCTCCTTCTCTCCCCAGCCCTCCCTCCAGTGAGTCCCCCATGAGCGAACAACAGTTTCACTCCCACATCCACGACAACGGCGTCGCCGAGCTGGTGCTAGACCGCGCACCGGTCAACGCCCTGAACGCCGCCGGCTGGAACGGCCTGGCGGCCGAGATCGCCGCGCTGGGCCAGCGCCCCGAGGTACGCGTGATCGTCATCCGCGCCGAGAACCGCGGCTTTTGCGCCGGCGTGGACATCAAGGAGCTGGCGGCCGACGACAAGCTCATCGTCAGCGTCAATGCCGGCAACTACGCCACCTTCAAGGCCGTGCACCGCAACCCGGTGCCGGTGATCGCCGCCGTGCACGGCTTTGTGCTGGGCGGGGGCATTGGCATCTGCGGCGCGGCCGACATCGTGATTGCCGCCGACGACGCCACCTTTGGCCTGCCCGAGGTGGATCGCGGCGCCATGGGCGGCGCGGCGCATCTGCAGCGCATGTTTGGTGTGCAGAAGACGCGCTACCTGTTCTTTACCGGCGAGATGATCGGCGCGCCCGAGGCGCTGCGCCTGGGCGCCATTGAGCGCGTGGTGGCCAAGGACGCGCTGCGCGCCACGGCGCTGGAGATCGCGGCAAAAATCGCCGCCAAGAGCCCGGCCATGATCCGCATTGCCAAGGAAGCCCTGAACGGCATCGAGGACGGCAACCTGGAAGACAAATACCGCTGGGAGCAGGGCTTTACCCTGCAGGCCTACATGAGCCCGGACTCGTCCGAGACGCGCCAGGCCTTCGTGCAAAAGCGCGACGCCAAATTCTGAACCTGCAAGGAACCTCACCATGGATCTTCGCTACACCCCAACACAACAGGCCTTCCGCGCCGAGGTGCGCGACTGGCTGCGCGCCAACGTGCCGCAGGCGCCCTTCGCCAGCTACGACACGCGCGAGGGCTTCGAACAACACCGCCAGTGGGAGGCCAGGCTTGCCAGCGCGGGTTTTAGCAGCATCACCTGGCCCAAGGAGCTGGGCGGGCGCGGCAGCGACCTGATCGAGTGGCTGGTCTTCGAGGAAGAGTACTGGGCCATCGACGCGCCCCAGCGCGTGAACCAGAACGGCATCCTGCTGTTCGGCCCGACCATGATGGAATTCGGCACGCCCGAGCAGAAGGCACGCTTTCTGCCCAGCACCGCGCGCTGCGACGACATGTGGGCCCAGGGCTGGAGCGAGCCCAACGCCGGCTCCGACATGGCGGCGATCTCCAGCAAGGCCATTCGCGATGGCGACCACTACGTCGTCAATGGCCAGAAAATCTGGTCTACCCGTGCCGTGTTTGCCAACTGGCTGTTCGGGCTGTTCCGCAGCGACCCCAACTCCTCACGGCACCACGGCCTGACCTACCTGCTGGTGCCGCTGGATGCGCCGGGCATCACCATCCGCCCGATCCGCGCGCTCAACGGCAAGGAGGCGTTTGCCGAGATCTTCTTCGACGACGTGCGCGTGCCGGTGGCCAACCGCCTGGGCGACGAGGGCCAGGGCTGGCATGTGGCCATGGCCACGGCCGGCTTCGAGCGCGGCCTGCTGCTGCGGTCTCCGGCACGCTACCAGCGCACGGCGCAAAAGCTGGTGCAGCTGTACCGCAAGCACCAGGCTGCGGCCGACCGCGACCCGAGCATCCGCGAGGCCGTGAGCCGCGCCTGGATGGGCGCCGAGGCCTACACCCTGGCCTCCTACCACACCGTAGCCAAACTGGCGCAGGGCGGCAGCATTGGCGCCGAGGCCAGTACCAACAAGATTTTCTGGTCTGAGCTGGACTTGCTGCTGCACGAGACCGCGCTGCGCATCCTGGGCGCGCGCGCCGAGTTGGTGGACGACGCCGAGACGCACGACTGGCTGGAGGGCTTCCTGTTCGCCCAGGCCGGCCCGATCTACGCCGGCAGCAACGAGATCCAGCGCAACATCATTGCCGAGCGTGTCTTGGGTATGCCGAAAGCCTGACCGAGGAAATACGACCATGGAATTCACCTTCACCCAAGACCAGATCGCGTTCCGCGACTCGGTCAGCCGCTTTTTGATGACCGAGGCCGCGCCCGAGATGCTGCGCGAGATCTGGGACACCGACACCGGGCGCAGCCCCGAGCTGCGCAGCAAGATCGCCGAGCAGGGCCTCATGGCCTTGTCCGTGCCCGAGGCCGAGGGCGGCCTGGGTCTGGGCGACGTGGACTGGGTGCTGATGACGCAGGAGCTGGGCTACTACGCCATCCCCGACTCGCTGACCGACACCGCCTACGTGGCCGCCGGCCTGCTCGCCGCCCTGCCCGAGGGCCATGCCGCGCGCGCCGCCTGGCTGCCGCGCGTTGTTGATGGCAGCGCGCGCATCGCCGTGGGCCACCCCATCAACCCCTGGGTGGCCGACGCCCACCTGGCAGACCTGCTGCTGCTGCCCCACGCCACGCCCCAGGGGCTGGAAGTGCATGCCGTGCCCGCCAGCGCCGTGCAGGTGCAGACCGAGCGCAGCATCGACGCCTCGCGCCGCCTGGGCCAGGTGCATTGGCAGGCCGGCGACGCCACCCGCATCGCCGATGCCGCCACCGGCCAGGCGCTGTGGAACGCAGCGCTGGAGCGCGGCGCACTGGCCGTGGCCGGGCAACTGGTGGGACTGGCGCAGCGCATGCTGGACATGACGGTGGACTACGCCGGCCAACGCAAGCAGTTCGGCAAGCCGATTGGCGCCTTCCAGGCCGTCAAGCACCACCTGGCCGACGTATTCACGGCAATTGAGTTTGCCAAGCCCGTGCTCTACCGCGCCGCTGCCGCACTGGCCAGCGGCGACGTCAGTACCAGCGCGCGCATCTCCCACGCCAAGCTGGTATGCGGCGAGGCCGCGCTGCTGGCCGCGCGCAAGGGCATCCAGGTGCATGGCGCCATGGGCTACACCTGGGAGGTGGACTTGCAGATGTTCATGAAACGCGCCTGGGCCTTGAATGCCGCCTGGGGCGACCGCGCCTTCCACCAGCAGCGCCTGGGCAACGCCCTGCTGGCCGACGCCGCCCCGTTGGGGCCGGGGGCGACCTTTCATTAATTGATATTTTTGGCTTCAATCGCTTATGTAGAAAGCGTTAGCAGCTATTGAATTTGATAACTATCGACAGCTTCGCGGGTAACTCCCTCTCCCCCTTGGGGGAGAGGGCAGGGTGAGGGGGTGATGAGGCGCAACGCTCCACCCTCACCCCAACCCTCTCCCGCCCGCGGGAGAGGGAGTCAAGCCCCCTGCCCTCGCTGTGTCACACCCCATTGCAAAGGACTCCTCCATGGCCACCCCTCAAGCCTACATCGTTGACGCCCTGCGCTCGCCCACCGGCAAGCGCAAGGGCTCGCTGGCCCATGTGCATGGCGCCGACCTGGGCGCGCATGTCATCCGCGCCCTGGTCGCGCGCAATGGCGTGCCCGCCAACGAGTACGACGACGTGATCTTCGGCTGCGTGGACACCATTGGCGCGCTGGCCGGCGACATTGCCCGCACCAGCTGGCTGGCCGCGGGCATGCCGCTGTGCGTGCCCGGCACCACCATCGATCGGCAATGCGGCAGCTCGCAACAGGCGATCCACTTCGCCGCGCAGGCGGTGATGAGCGGCACGCAGGACGTGGTGCTGGCCGGCGGCGTGCAGACCATGAGCGCCATCCCCATTTCTTCCGCCATGCTGGCGGGCCAGCCACTGGGCTTCACCACGCCATTTGCCGAAAGCCAGGGCTGGCAGGCACGCTTTGGTAATGCACCGGTGAACCAGTTCTACGCCGCGCAGCGTATCGCCGACCACTGGGGCGCAAGCCGCGCCGACATGGAGGTCTTTGCCAAGAACAGCCACGACAAAGCCCTCCAAGCCATTGCCCAAGGCCGCTTTGACCGCGAGGTCGTGCCCTATGGTGATTTCAAGATGGACGAGACGGCGCGCCTGAGCACGCTGGAAAAGATGGCCACGCTGGAGCCCGTCGATCCCACCTACCCCAAGATCACCGCCGCCGTCTCCAGCTCCACCTGCGACGCCGCCGCCGCCGTGCTGGTGGTGTCCGAGGCGGCCCTGAAGCGCTACAACTTGAAGCCCCGCGCCCGCATCCACCACATCAGCGTGCGCGCCGACGACCCGATCTGGCACCTGACGGCACCGATTCCCGCCACGCAATACGCGCTGAAGAAGGCCGGCATGACGATGAACGACATCGACCTGGTGGAGATCAACGAGGCCTTTGCCTCGGTGGTCATGGCCTGGCTCAAGGAAACCGGCTACGACCCGGCGCGCACCAACGTCAATGGCGGAGCGATTGCGCTGGGCCACCCGCTGGGCGCATCCGGCGCCAAGTTGATGACCACCTTGCTGCACGAGCTCGAGCGTACCGGCGGCCGCTACGGCCTGCAGACCATGTGCGAGGGCGGCGGCCAGGCCAACGTCACCATCATCGAGCGCCTGTAAACAACGCCATCGGAGAGACACCATGCCCCAGCGTGAACCTGTGAACGCCCCGCAGCGCCGCCAGTTCCTGCAAGGCGCTGCCGCCAGCCTGGCCGCCACCGCCCTGCCCTCCATGGCACAGGGCAAGGGTGCGACAGGCCCGGCCGCACCGCCAGACGCCACTGCCTGGGCCCGGCAGTTGCGCAGCGGCGATGTGTCGCCGCTGGAGGCGCTGGATGCGGCAATCGCCCGCGTCGAGGCCCTGCCCAAACTCAACGCCGTGGTGATACGCGACTTTGGGTTGGCGCGCGAGCAGGCCAAAAAGATTTCCGCGCTGGGCCGCGAGGCCCGCCAGCAGGCCACGCAGGCCGCGCCGCTGTGGGGCGTGCCCTTCCTGCTGAAAGACCTGGGCCAGAGCCTGCAGGGCACGGTGACCACCAACGGCTGCGCCTTCTTCAAGGGGGCGGTGGCCACGCAGAGCACGACGCTGGTGCAGCGCTACCAAGCGGCAGGGCTGAACATTTTCGGCAAGACCGCGTCGCCCGAATTCGGCATGACCACGACCACCGAGTCGCGCCTGTACGGCGCCACGCTCAACCCCTGGAACATTGCGCATACCACCGGCGGCTCCTCCGGCGGGTCGGCGGCCGTGGTGGCGGCGGGCATCCTGCCGGTGGTGCATGGCAGCGACGGCGGCGGCTCGCTGCGCATCCCGGCCGCGCACTGTGGCGTGTTCGGCCTCAAGCCCAGCCGGGGCCGCACGCCCGGCGGGCCACAGGTGCTGGAGGGCTCGCTGGGCCTGTCGGCCCACCATGTCATCAGCCGCAGCGTGCGCGACAGCGCGCTGCTGCTGGATCTGACGTCCGGCCCCGAAGCCGGCTCGCGCGTCACCCCGCCCGGTGGCGCCCGTGGCAGCTACCTGGCCGCGCTGACCGAGGCCCCGCGCAAGCTGCGCATCGCCGTCTGGCGCAAGAACTACTTTGGCGTGCCCGTGCACCCCGACTGCCTGGCCGCGCTCGACGCCGCCGCCAAGGTCTGCGAGACCCTGGGCCACAGCCTGGAAGAAAAAATGCCCGAGCTGCCGGTGCAGGAGATCTACGCCGGCATGGGCCCGGCCATGGGCGCGGGCATGCTCTACACCGTCAGCCAGCGCGAAAAGCAGCTCGGCCGCGCGGTGCGAGAGGACGAGATGGAGCCGCTGGACTGGGCCACGCTGCAACAGGCCAGGAAGGCCACGGCGCAGCAGCTCTACGCCGCGCGCCTTGGGTTTGACCGCGCGGCGCAACTGATCGATGCCTTCTTCGGCCAGTACGACCTGGTGCTCTCGCCCACCACGGCGGTGCCGGCGCAAAAACTCGGCGTGCTGACGCTGGATCAGCCGTTCGAGAGCTACGCCCGCCAAGCCATGGCCTCGTCGGCCTTCACATCGCTATTCAACATCAGCGGCCACCCCGCCATGTCGGTGCCCGCGCACTGGACGGCGGACAACCTGCCCGTGGGCGCGCATTTTGTCGCCCCCTACGGCCGTGAAGACCGCCTGCTGGCACTGGCCGCGCAGCTGGAGCAGGCCATGCCCTGGGCGCAGCGCATGCCCGACCTGGCCGCGCTGCGCTGACGTTTATCTCCCTCCCCCTCTGGGGGAGGGCCGGGTGGGGGCTAGCGACGTTGGCTGCATCGACATGCGGCTACCCGTGCGAGTCGCCCCCATCCCAGCCTTCCCCCAGAGGGGGAAGGAGAAGCCCCACCCTCCACCTCATCTCACAGGAAACACTATGCCCATCTGTACCCAACGCACCGTCGTCATCACCGGCGCCGGCGGCGGCCTGGGCCGCGCCTATGCGCTGGCCTTTGCCCAGGAAGGCGCGAACGTGGTGGTCAACGACATCCGCCTTGACGCCGCACAAACCGTCGCCGACGAAGTACAGGCCGCCGGCGGCAAGGCGATCGCCAACAGCGGCGACATCACCACGCTGGCGGGCGCGCAATCCATCCTCGACGCCGCCGTGGCCGCGTTTGGCGACGTGCATGTGCTGGTGAACAACGCCGGCGTGCTGCGCGACCGCATGTTCCTGAGCCTGTCGGAAGAAGACTGGGACATGGTCATGCGCGTGCACCTGCGCGGCCACTACTGCATGGGCAATACCTTTGGCCGCTACTGGCGCGACCAGAAGAAGGCCGGCAAGCCGGTGGATGCGCGCATCATCAACACCAGCTCGGGCGCGGGCCTGCAGGGCTCGATAGGCCAGAGCAACTACGCGGCGGCCAAGGCCGGCATCGCAGGCCTGACGCTGGTACAGGCGGCCGAGCTGGCGCGCTACGCCATCACCGTCAACTGCCTGGCGCCGGCGGCACGCACCTCGATGACGGAGGGCGCCATGCCCGACATGGTGAAAAAGCCCGAGTCCGGCTTTGACTTGTGGGATCCGCTGAACGTGGCCTCCATCGTGGTCTGGCTGGGCAGCCCATTGTCAAGCCATGTGACCGGGCGCTGCTTCGAGGCCAAGGGCGGCGAAATCTCGGTGGCCGACGGCTGGCACACCGGCAGCATTCGCGACAAGGGCGCGCGCTGGGAGCCGGCAGAACTCACCGCCGTGGTCGATGCCCTCATCGCCCAGGGCCCGGCACCGCAAAAGGTCTACGGCACCTGAAACCTGAAAGAGCGCAGCATGGACTTGAACCTGAGCGAAGAGCAGCGCCTGATCGTCGATAGCGCCGCCGAATTTCTGGCCGAGCGCAGCAGCAGCGAGCAGGTGCGCAAAGTCAGCGCCGTCCCAGGCGGCTGGGACACAGCCCTGTGGCAAGGCCTGGCCGAGCTGGGCTGGTGCGGCATCCACAGCCCTGATGCCCAGGGCGGCCTGGGTCTGGGCGTGGTGGAGCTGGCGCTGCTGCAAGAGCAGCTGGGACGGCGCCTGGCCTGCGTGCCCTATTTCGACAGCGTGGCCCTGGCCGCCAGTGCCTTGCGCCAACTGACCGGCCACGGCGCGGCCGATGCCGCCCTGCAAGCCCTGTGCAGCGGTGAACAACGCTTTGCCCTGGCCCTGCCCAACCCCACAACACCCCAGGCGATTGCCGCGACCGTGCAGTTGCAAGCCGATGGCGGCTGGTTGCTGCAAGGCCGCTGGGATCAAGTGGGCAGCGCAGCGCTGGCGCAGCAACTGCTGCTGCCGGCGCAACTGTCCGATGGAAGCTGGGCGTTGTTCCTGGTGTCCGCGGATGCACCGGGCCTGAGCATCAGCGCAAAGCCCGCCGTGGACGCCACACGCCTGCATGGGCGGGTTGCAGCGCAGCAGGTCAAGCTGGCCGCCACGCAATGCCTGACGCTGGGCGATAGCGCCGCCAGCGTGCTGGCACAGACGCGCTGCATCGCCACCATCGCCCTGGCGGCCGAACAGGTGGGCGTGGCGCAGCAGGCGCTGGATCTGACCCTGGCGTACACCCTGGAGCGCCAGCAGTTTGAAAAACCGATCGCCAGCTTTCAGGGCGTAAAGCACCGCTGCGCGCAGATGCTGGTGGCCGTGGAGACGGCCCGATCCGCCGTCTATGGAGCGGCCTGCCTGAGCGATACCGCGCCCGGTGCCGCCTCACTGGTGCGTGCCGCTGCACATGCCATCAGCGAAGCCACCGAGGCAGCCCTGTACTGCACGCGCGAGGCCATACAGCTGCACGGCGGCGTGGGCTTTACCTGGGAATACGACCCGCACCTGTTCCTGCGCCGTGCCCAGGCCAGCAGCCAGCGCCTGGGGCCGCTGAGCTGGTGGCGCGAACAGGTAGCGCAGCAGTTGCTGGATACGGAGGAGGCCATCGCATGAACCTGCACGAAACCACCCAAGAACAAGCCTTTCGCGCCGAGGTGCGCGCCTGGATGGATGCCCATCTGCGGGGTGAATATGAACCACTGCGCGGCGCCGCGGGGCTGGGCACGCCCGGCTACGACGCGCAACTGGCCAAGCGCTGGGAGCAGGAGCTGGCGCGCGGCGGCTGGACTGGCCTGGGATGGCCCGGTGAATACGGCGGGCGCGCCCTGCCACTGGCGCAGCAAATCATCTTCCACGAGGAATACGTGCGCTGCGGCGGCCCGGGGCGCATTGGCCACATTGGCGAGACCCTGCTCGCGCCCACGCTGATGGCCTACGGCACGCCGGAGCAAAAGCAGCGCTTCCTGCCAGGCGTGCTGGCCGGCACCGACTACTGGGCCCAGGGCTATTCCGAGCCGGGCGCGGGCTCCGACCTGGCCGGCGTGCGCACCCGCGCGCGCCAGGACGCGGCCACGGGCGAATGGGTGATCGACGGGCAAAAGGTCTGGACATCGTGGGCGCACGAATCCAACTGGATTTTCGTGCTGGCGCGCTGCGAGGATCGCCAACCCGGGCAGCCACGCCACAAGGGCCTGGTGTTTTTGCTGGTGCCGCTGCATCAACCCGGTGTTGAAGTGCGCCCCATCCGCCAGATCACCGGCGGCTGCGAGTTCAACGAGGTGTTCTTCGACGGAGCGCGCACCGAGGCCAGCCTGCACCTGGGCGCGCCCGGCCAGGGCTGGCAGGTGGCGATGTACCTGCTGGGCTGCGAGCGTGGCGCGTCCACGCTGGGCCAGCAGGCGCATTTCCGCGCCGAGCTGCAAGACCTGATCCACGTCGCCCGGCGCAACGGCGCGGCGCGGGATCCGCTCTTGCGCCAGCGCATCGCCCAGGCCGCGCTGGGCCTGGACACCCTGCGCAGCCACGCCCTGCGTACCAGTGGCGAGCAGTCCGACCCGCGTGCCGCCAGCGTCTCCAAATACGCCTGGTCGATGTGGCGGCGCAACCTGGGCGAGCTGGCCATGGACGTGCTCGGCCCCGCCGCCGACATGGATGACGGCGACCCGCTGCATGACGGGCTGCGCCAGCTGTGGCTGTCGAGCCGCGCCGACACCATCTACGCCGGCAGCAACGAGATCCAGTTCAACCTGATGGCCGAGCGCGCGCTGGGCATGCCGCGTTGAATGCCACCGCCCATCGTCCTTGCGGACGATGCGCGCGCGTGGCGCCACCGCCAAGATGCGGGCAGCACCAACGACTGGAATCCTGCCCATGAAGCCCTCCCCCGACTACGTTCCCGCCCACGGCCTGTTGCGTGGCAAATCCGTCTTAGTGACCGCTGCGGCAGGCGCCGGCATCGGTTTCTCGGCAGCCCAGCGCGCGGCCGAGGAAGGCTGCCGCAGCCTGGTGATCTCCGACGTGCACGAACGCCGCCTGAGCGAGGCCGTGGCCGCGTTGCAAGAAAAAACCGGCCTGCAAGAGATTTACGGCCAACTGTGCGACGTCAGCCAGCAAGACCAGGTGGACGCGCTGATGGCCTTTGCCGAAGCGCGCAGCGGCGGCGTCGATGTGCTGATCAACAACGCCGGCCTGGGCACCAGCCGCCGCCTGGTGGACATGCCCGATGCCGAATGGCACAAGGTCATCGACGTGACGCTGACCGGCACTTTCCGCATGACGCGCGCCGCCCTGCAGGTGATGCAGCCGCGCGGCAAGGGCGTGATCGTCAACAACGCCTCGGTGCTGGGCTGGCGCGCGCAGGTCGAGCAGGCGCATTACGCCGCCGCCAAGGCTGGTGTCATGGCGCTGACGCGCTGTGCGGCGATGGAGGCGGCCGAGTTCGGCATCCGCATCAACGCCGTGGCGCCGTCGATCGCCATTCACGCCTTCCTGAAGAAATCCGCATCCGAAGAGCTGCTCAACGAGTTGTCGTCGAAGGAAGCCTTTGGCCGTGGCGCCGAGCCCTGGGAAGTGGCCAACGTCATGATCATGCTGGCCAGCGACTACACCTCCTACATGACCGGCGAGGTGGTGTCGGTCAGCTCGCAGAGGGCGTGACGATGGCGCAAGTCTTCAACTCCACCGCAGCCGTGCTGGAGGCCGTGGGGCGCGACCTGGGCAGTACCGATTGGCTCACCATCACCCAGGAGCGCATCAATACCTTTGCCGACGCCACCGGCGACCACCAGTGGATTCACGTCGATCCCGAGCGTGCCAAGGACGGCCCCTTTGGCAAGACCATCGCCCACGGCTACCTGACCTTGTCGCTGGCCAACCTGTTCCTGCCGCAGCTGGTGCAGTACCAGGGCTTGAAGATGGGTGTGAACTACGGCTGCGACAAGGTGCGCTTTCCCGCACCCGTGCCGGTGGGCGCGCGCGTGCGCGGCCATGGCAGCGTGGTGGCGGCTGAAAGCCTCAAGGGCGACGGCGTGCAGGTGACGGTACGCATCAGCGTGCAAATCGAAGAATCGGACAAACCCGGCTGCGTGGTGGACACCATCAGCCGCCTGTATTTTTAAAGGACAACATTCATGAGCCATCACGCACAAGACGCGGTCATCGTCTCCACCGCCCGCACCCCCATTGGCAAGGCCTACCGCGGCGCCTTCAACGACACCGAAGCGCCGGTGCTGGGTGGCCACGTCATCCGCGCCGCGTTGAAAAAAGCTGGTGTGGAGGGCCAGGATGTGGACGACGTCATCCTCGGCATTGCCGCGCAGCAGGGCTCGCAGGGCTACAACCTGGGACGCCTGTGCAGCTATACCGCCGGCCTGCCCGAGAGCGTGGGCGGCATGGCCATCGACCGCATGTGCGCCTCGGGCCTGGTGAGCATTGCCACGGCGGCCAAGGGCATCATGACCGGCGAGATGGACATTGCCGTCGCCGGTGGCCTGGAGTCCATCTCGCTGGTGCAGAACAAGCACAAGAACAGCTACCGCGCCCAATCCAAGGCGGTGCTGGCGGCCATGCCCACGGCCTATATCCAGATGATCGAGACGGCCGAGATCGTCAGCCGCCGCTACAACATCTCGCGCACCGCGCAGGACGAGTACTCGCTGCAGAGCCAGCAGCGCGTTGCCGCCGCCCAGGCCGCCGGCCGATTTGCCGACGAAATCGTGCCGCTCACAACCAGCAAACTGCTGTTCGACAAGGAAGGCAACGAAACCGGCCGCGAAGACGTGACGCTGACGCAGGACGAAGGCAACCGCGCCAGCACCACGCTGGAAAGCCTGCAGGCGCTGAAACCCGTGTGGAAAAACGGCCAGTGGGTGCCCCAGGGCGAGTTCATCACCGCCGGCAACGCCTCGCAGCTGTCCGACGGCGCCAGCGCCAGCGTGCTCATGAGCCGCGCCGAGGCGCAGCGCCGCGGCCTCACGCCCCTGGGCACCTACCGCGGCCTGGCCGTGGCCGGCTGCGGCGCCGACGAGATGGGTATCGGCCCGGTGTTTGCCATCCCCAAGCTGCTGGCGCGCCACGGCCTGACCGTGGCCGACATCGGCCTGTGGGAGATCAACGAGGCTTTTGCCTGCCAGGTGCTGTACAGCCGCGACCAGCTGGGCATTCCCAACGACCGCCTGAACGTCAATGGCGGCGCCATCTCCATCGGCCACCCGTTTGGCATGTCGGGCGCGCGCCTGGTCGGCCATGCACTGCTCGAAGGCCGCCGCCGTGGCGTGCGCTACACCGTGGTCAGCATGTGCATTGGCGGCGGCATGGGGGCCGCGGGGCTGTTCGAACTGGCGTAAACCATCATGCCCCCACCGGCGAAATCATTAACCACGTCGTTAAACTTTCCTCTCCCTTCGCTTGACGCCACCTGACATGCCAGACCTCCCGCCTGCCGCCGGCTCTGATAGCGGCCCCATCACCCTGGACAGGTTCAGCCAGGTTCTGGACAAGCTCTACGAGGCGGCCCTGAATCCCGATGGCTGGGAGGACTGCCTGGAGGCCATTCGCCGCGAACTGCATGGAAACTATGTTTCCTTGATCGTGCGCACCGTGACGAGAGAAGATACGGGGCTCATCGTCTCTGTCAGCGAAGATCGTCGCGCCCTGGTGCAATACACCCCCGACCTGGCGGTCAGTCCGTTTACCGGCGTGCAGCCGGATCGCTTGGTGACCAATGGCGACGTGATTGCCGATGCCGAGTGGCGCGCCTCGGCCTATTACCGCGACTGGTGCGCACCGCATGACGTCTACCATGTCATGGCGGCTGATATCGGCACACGTGAAGGTGAGGTCTACGGCTTTCGCGTGACCCGCAGCGAGCAGGCTCCGCCGTTCTCCGCGGCCGACAAAGAGCTGGGGCGGCGCCTCATCCCGCACATCAAGCGCGCGCTGAACCTGCACCAGTCCATACACCGCGATCGCAAGGTGCTGTCGATGTACAGCCGCGCGATGGCGCAGCTGCTCGTAGGCGTGGTGGTGCTGGACAAGGACTGCAACGTCATTGAATGCAACCCGGCGGCCAAGACCATCCTCGAGATGCAGGATGGCCTGCGCATCGTGGGCCAGCAGCTCGAAGCCACCTACGCCAACGACAACCGCAAGCTGCAGCGCATGGTGAAGGACGCCCTGAGCCACAACGCAGGCCCGAAGATGGCGCTGACCGAGGCCTTGTCCGTCAGCCGTCCTTCGGGCCAGCTGGCCTGGGGTGTGGTGGTGCAAAGCATTTCTCCCGACGCATGGACTCAGGGCAAGCAGCGCCCGGCGGTGGCCGTCTTTGTGCGTGACTCCGAAAGCAAGAGCCAGCCGCCCATCAAACTGGCGCAGCAGCTGTTCCAGCTCACCCCGGCCGAGACCATGCTGGCGATTCAGCTGGCCAACGGCATGTCGCTCGAAGAGGCGGCCGAGGCACTCAACATCCGCCGCAACACGGCGCGCGCGCACCTGCGTTCGATTTTTTCCAAGACCGGTGTGCGGCGGCAGATGGAACTGGTGCGCCTCTTCCTCAACAGCGTGGCCTGGCTGGGCACCAAGGATTGATGGCACCGCACTGCCGGCAGAACGACAGCCAGGGCGTCACATTCATGCACGAGAGATCCCAGGCATGCCCATCGAACTGAGCAAGGAAGTGCGCAAAGAGGCGATTGCGTCCATCGAACGCTATTTCCGCGAGAACATGGACGAACCTATCGGCAACGTTGCCGCAGGTGCGCTGCTTGGCTTTTTTCTGCAAGAGGTGGGCCCCAGCATCTACAACCAGGCCGTCGCAGACGCCCAGGAGCGAATGCAGGCCCGGGTGACGGAATTGGACATCGAAGTCCACGAAGAAGAGTTTCAATATTGGCGCAAGTACCAACGGCAGACCCAGGGCCGTAGGTGAACGCCTTACAGTCCCCCGCCAGCCGCAGCAGCAGTTACCTCACAAGGCTCAGCTTGTGCCGCTGCTGGCGGCGGGCATTGTGCGGCATTGAGCAGCCCGTCAGACCCACCTACACCGTGCGCCCGGCGAGGTGCCCGGTGTGCATGGCGCCTTCGATGTAACCCAGCGTAGCGCTGTCACCCAGGCGTTGCACCGGCACACTGGTCAGCGCCTGCAACTGCTCGGCCACACCAGCATCGGGTTCGGCGCCAAGGGCCAGCACCACGGAATCGGCCTCGGTGCGCTGCTCCTGGCCCTTCTTGTCCAGCCACAACACCTGCTTGCGTTCTATGCGCTGCACCTGGGCCTGCAGGTGCAGCTGGCCATGCGCCTGTACCGCCTCGACCACGCGCCAGCGGCGCACGATGGGCAACTCCGTGCCCGGGTGCGTGCCAGGCTCCAGCACCGTGACCTGGCGCCCGCGCGCCAGCAGGAATTCCGCCAGCTCCAGCCCCACCAGGCCGCCGCCGATGACCACCACCCGCTTGCCCAGCGGCATCC
>JAFEER010000302.1 GCA_018240985.1 Pseudomonadota bacterium | reverse complement strand
GATGTCAGCGAACGCCCTTGGATGTTGATATGGTGGAGCTGGCGGGAATTGAACCCGCGTCCGCAAGCCTTCTTCGGGCAGATCTACATGTTTAGCGTTCTGATTTGGATCTCGTCCTCCAGATCGCGCAGACGCACGCTATATGGAAGGCCAGCACCCTTGAATCTCGCCTCATGCCAAGGTACCCGACTAGAGGCCAGCTGATGTGAATTCCCTTGCAGCCGGGAGGTATTGCTACCCCCTTGCCCAGCCCATCAGCGTGCTGTTGCAAGGCTCACCGGGTTTAGGCGGCGAGTGCGAAACGTTCGTCGTTTGCAGTTACTTTAGTGAATGGAGATTTACGAGCGTCACTCAAGCTCGACATGCACCACGCCGATTCCGAACCCACGTCGAAACCGGGACAGCCCCATGAGTTCAATTTTAGTGCGGTTTGAGCAATTTCAAGAGGTCTAGCGGGGAATAAATCATGGCATCTGCGCCCCACCCTTCCGGCGTGGCACCAGCGCCCAGGTAACCGTACATGGCGGCGACGGTGCCCATCCCGGCGGCTCGGCCGGCCTGGATGTCACGCTCGTCATCCCCTACATAGATGCATTCACGGGCTTCCAATCCCAGGCGCTCGGCGGCAGCCAGCAAGGGCGCAGGATGCGGCTTGGCATAGGGTGTGCTGTCTCCGCTGACGATGGCTCCCGCGCCCTCGAACAGCGCAACCCGCTGCGCGATGAGTGAAGTGAAGCGTGAGATCTTGTTCGTCACCACACCCCATTTCAGCGAGCGCTGCACAAGACTGGTGACAAGCTCTGGTACACCCGAAAACACATCGGTGCGTTCATGGATGCAGCGCTCGTAATTGGTGAAGAACTCTTCGCGCAGATCGGGAAAATCAGGGTGTTCCGGAGTGATGCCGAAAGCCACCGACAGCATTCCACGCGCACCGGTCCCCGCCAGCGGGCGGTATGCCTGAAGCGGCAATGACTGGAGGCCACGATCCGTGCGCAGCCTGTCTGCTGCGGCGCCAAGATCTGGCGCGCTGTCGATCAAGGTGCCGTCCAGATCGAACAATACCGCGCGTATGTTGTGAAACGAATTCATGTTGATGCCGCTGGGCGCCGAGTGGCAAACAGGTAGTTGACGCTGGTGTCTTGGCCGAGCCGGTAACGCCCCGTCAAGGGATTGAACTGCATGCCACGTGTGTGCAGCACGTCCAGGTGCGCATGGCGGCAGGCGGCAGCCAGTTCACTGGGCTGGATGAATTTTGCGTATTCGTGAGTGCCCTGCGGCAGCATTCTGAGCAGGTATTCGGCGCCGACGATAGCCAGCGCAAAGGCCTTGGGATTGCGGTTGATGGTGGAAAAAAATACCCAGCCACCAGGTTTCACCAGCCGTGCGCAGGCACTTACCACTGACTGCGGATCCGGCACATGCTCCAGCATTTCCATACAGGTCACGGTGTCGAACGAGGCCGGCACTTCCTCGGCCAATGCCTCGGCACTGATCTCGCGATACTGGATGCCTGGGGTCTGCACCTCCAGCGCGTGCAGGCGGGCTACGCGCAGCGCCTTGGTGGCCAGGTCGATGCCCGTGACGTCTGCTCCCTTGCGTGCCATGGAGTCGGAAAGAATGCCACCGCCGCAGCCCACGTCAAGCACACGCTGGCCTTCCAGCGGCGACAGCTGATTGATCCAATCGAGGCGCAGAGGGTTGATCTGGTGCAATGGACGGAATTCGCCATCAGCATCCCACCAACGATGGGCAAGCTCCGAAAATTTAGCTAGTTCAGCCGGGTCGGCGTTTACAGATTCGATCATGCGAATATTGTCCCATTGGAGTTGCCGAACCATAAAAAAAGCCCCGTCGCCGGGGCTTTTTTTGACTGCTGGAACGATCAGTTGGCGCGAGTGCCAACGACTTCGATTTCCACGCGACGGTTCTTGGCGCGGCCTTCCTTGGTCTTGTTGTCGGCGATGGGCTGCTTCTTGCCCTTGCCTTCAGTGTAGACGCGGTTCTTTTCGATGCCCTTGGACACCAGGTAGGCCTTCACGGCCTCGGCACGACGCACCGACAGCTTCTGGTTGTAGGCGTCGGTACCGACGGAGTCGGTATGGCCCACGGCAATGATCACTTCCAGATTGATGCCCTTGACCTTGGAGACCAGGTCGTCCAGCTTGGCCTTGCCTTCGGGCTTCAGGACAGACTTGTCGAAGTCGAAGAACGCGTCGGCAGCGTAGGTGACCTTGCTGGCGGCTGCGGGAGCGGGCGCAGGTGCGGGAGCAGCAGCAGCCGGCGCAGCGGCTGGCGCAGGGGCGGGCGCAGCCTTCACCAAGGCGCCATCGCAACCTTCGGCAGCGGTAGCAGGCGTCCAGTTGGCATCGCGCCAGCACAGTTCGTTGGTGCCATTCTTCCAGACCAACTCGCCCGTGCCGTTTTGCCAGTTGTCGACAACCTTGCCGCCATCAGCAGCCTTGATTTGAGCGCCTGCCGAGGTTGCGATCACGGCAGCGGCCAGCAACATTGCCACTTTGTTCAGTTTCTTCATGGTTCTCCTCTTGGGGATTAAGGCGCAGCCGCGCTGCGAAATCAGGGACGTCATCAGTGACCACCACCAAAAACGTTGAAATGATTGTGCCATACGTGATAGCCGAAAATGACCTAGAAACGCCCTCCAAACGTAAGACGAATGCGCATTCAGCGCTATATGTTGCGTAGTTGCCACAAGCGCTTGCGCCTAAAATGACCCTTTCGCCCTGTCGTACGCGCCCTCCTCCATGACCCAGTTTGCCAAAGAAACTCTGCCGATCAGCCTAGAAGAGGAGATGCGCCGCAGCTACCTCGATTACGCCATGAGCGTGATCGTCGGCCGCGCGCTGCCCGACGCACGCGACGGCCTGAAGCCCGTGCACCGGCGCGTGCTCTACGCGATGCACGAGCTGAACAATGACTGGAACCGGCCGTACAAGAAATCGGCGCGTATCGTCGGCGACGTGATCGGCAAGTACCACCCGCACGGCGACAGTGCGGTGTACGACACCATAGTGCGCATGGCGCAGGATTTCTCGTTGCGCCACATGCTGGTGGACGGCCAGGGCAACTTCGGCTCGGTGGACGGCGACAACGCCGCCGCCATGCGCTATACGGAAATCCGCCTGTCGAAGATCGCCCACGAAATGCTGGCCGACATAGACAAGGAGACGGTGGACTTCGGCCCCAACTACGACGGCAGCGAGAAGGAACCGCTGGTGCTCCCCAGCCGCTTGCCGAACCTGCTGGTCAATGGCAGTGCCGGCATTGCCGTGGGCATGGCGACCAATATTCCGCCACACAACCTGAACGAGGTGGTGGACGCCTGCCTGCACCTGCTGCGCCACCCCGAGGCAACGATCGACGAACTGATGGAAATCGTCCCGGCGCCAGACTTCCCCACCGCCGGCATCATCTACGGGATTTCCGGCGTCAAAGACGGCTACCGCACCGGGCGTGGCCGCGTGGTGATGCGTGCCAAGGTGCACTTCGAAGACATCGACAAGGGCCAGCGCCAGGCGATCATCGTTGACGAACTGCCCTACCAGGTCAACAAGAAGACGCTGCAGGAGCGCATGGCCGAGTTGGTGCACGAGAAGAAATTGGAGGGCATCAGCCACATCCAGGACGAGTCGGACAAGTCCGGCATGCGCCTGGTGATTGAATTGAAGCGCGGCGAAGTGCCCGAGGTGGTGCTGAACAACCTGTACAAACAGACGCAGCTGCAGGACACCTTCGGCATGAACATGGTGGCGCTGGTCGATGGCCAGCCCAAGCTGTGCAACCTGAAGGACTTGATCGAGGTCTTCATCGGCCACCGCCGCGAGGTGGTAACGCGGCGCACCGTGTTCGAGCTGCGCAAGGCGCGCGAACGCGGCCATGTGCTGGAAGGCCTGGCCGTGGCGCTGGCCAATATCGACGAGTTCATCCGCATCATCCGCAACGCCCCGACGCCACCCGTGGCCAAGGCCGAGCTGATGAGTCGCAGCTGGGACAGCCAGTTGGTACGCGAGATGCTGACGCGCACGCGCGAAGATGGCGGCATCGTTAACGCCGACGACTACCGCCCGGACGGGCTGGAGCGCGAATTCGGCATGCAGGACAGCGGCCTTTACCGCCTCTCGGACACGCAGGCGCAAGAGATCCTGCAGATGCGCCTGCAGCGCCTGACCGGCCTGGAGCAGGACAAGATCGTGGCCGAATACAAGGACGTGATGGCGGTCATCGAAGATCTGCTGGACATCCTGGCCAAGCCCGCCCGCGTCTCGACGATCATTGGCGAAGAACTCTCCGCAGTGCGCCAGGAGTTTGGCCAGACCAAGCTGGGGGCGCGTCGCAGCGCCATCGAGCACAGCGCGCAAGACCTGTCCACCGAAGACCTGATCACGCCCACCGACATGGTGGTGACGCTGTCGCACACCGGCTATATCAAGAGCCAACCCCTCTCCGAATACCGTGCACAGAAGCGCGGCGGACGCGGCAAGCAGGCCACCGCAACCAAAGAGGATGACTGGATCGACCAGCTCTTCATCGCCAACACGCACGACTACATCCTGTGCTTCTCCAACCGCGGCCGGCTGTACTGGCTCAAGGTGTGGGAAGTGCCAGCCGGCTCGCGCAATTCGCGCGGCCGGCCCATCGTCAACATGTTCCCGTTGCAGGAGGGCGAGAAAATCAACGTCGTGCTGGCGCTCACGGGTGATATGCGCAGCTTTCCTGCCGACCGCTACGTCTTCATGACCACCAGCATGGGCACGGTGAAGAAGACTGCGCTCGACGAGTTCAGCAACCCGCGCAAGGCCGGCATCATCGCCGTCGGCCTGGACGAAGGTGACTACCTCATCGGCGCGGCGCTGACCGATGGCGAACATGACGTGATGCTTTTCTCCGACGGCGGCAAGGCGGTTCGCTTTGACGAAAACGACGTGCGTCCGATGGGCCGCAACGCGCGCGGCGTCAAGGGCATGCAGCTCGAGGAAGGCCAGAGCGTGATCGCCATGCTGGTGGCCGAGGACGAGGCGCAAAGCGTGCTCACCGCGACCGAGAACGGCTACGGCAAGCGCACCAGCATCATTGAATACACGCGCCACGGCCGCGGCACCAAGGGCATGATCGCCATCCAGCAGTCCGAGCGCAACGGCAAGGTCGTGGCCGCCACACTGGTGCATGCCGACGACGAGATCATGCTGATCACCGACACCGGGGTGCTGGTGCGCACGCGCGTGGCCGAGATTCGCGAGCTGGGCCGCGCCACGCAGGGCGTCACCTTGATCAACCTGGACGAGGGCGCCAAGTTGTCCGGACTGCAGCGCATCGTCGAAAACGATGCCAATGCCGCCGAAGCAGATGGTGCGGACGCCACACCCACCGAAGGCTGAAAATTCAAAAACAATAGCTGCAAGCGCTTACTGAGCATGCGTTAAAGGCTGATTTGACTGGAAACCATGAACCGCCCCTACAACTTCTCGGCCGGCCCGGCCGTCATCCCCGAAGAGGTGCTGCAGCAGGCAGCGGCCGAGATGCTCAACTGGCATGGCAGCGGCATGGGTGTGATGGAGATGAGCCACCGCGGCAAGGAGTTCATCAGCATCTATGAGCAGGCCGAGAGCGACCTGCGCGAGCTGCTGGCCGTGCCACCCGAGTACAAGATCCTGTTCATGCAGGGCGGCGGCCTGGCCGAAAACGCCATCGTGCCGCTGAACCTCTCGCGCGCCGCCACGGTGGATTTCGTCGTCACCGGCAGCTGGAGCCAGAAGTCGCGCAAGGAGGCGCAGAAGTACGCGGCCGAGGTGCACACCGCAGCATCGGGCGAGGCGAGCCACTTCACCACCCTGCCCGACCCGGCCGGCTGGCAGCTGTCGCGCGGCGCCAGCTACGTGCACATCTGCAGCAACGAGACCATCCACGGCGTCGAATTCCACGAGCTGCCCGACCTGAAAAACCTGGGCAGCGACGCACCGCTGGTGATCGACTTTTCCTCGCATGTGACCTCGCGCCCGGTCGACTGGAGCCGCGTCGGCCTGGCCTTTGGCGGAGCGCAAAAGAACATCGGGCCGGCGGGACTGACCATCGTCATCGTGCGTGATGACCTGCTCGGCCACGCATTGAGCACCTGCCCCAGCGCCTTCGATTACCGTATCGTGGCCGACAACCATTCGATGTACAACACGCCGCCCACCTGGGGCATCTACATGGCCGGCCTGACCTTCCAGTGGCTCAAGCGCCAGCGTGAGGGCAACGCCTGCGGTGTGGCTGCGATGGAGCTGCGCAGCATTGCCAAGGCCAGGCTGCTGTACGACTTCATCGACCAATCCGGCTTCTACGTCAACAAGGTGGCGGCCAACTGCCGCTCGCGCATGAACATCCCCTTCTTCCTGCAGGACGAAAGCAGGAACGACGCCTTTCTGGCCGGTGCCAAGGCGCGCGGCCTGCTGCAGCTCAAGGGCCACAAGTCCGTGGGCGGCATGCGCGCCAGCCTCTACAACGCCATGCCGCTGGCAGGCGTGCAGGCGCTGGTGGACTACATGCAGGAGTTCGAGCGCCAGCACGCGTAAGGCGACGTTGTGCGCTCAGCGTGTTGCGTTGAGCGTAAGAAAGCATCGCCCACCGCAACTCGCTCAACGCATAACGCCCAACGCTCAACGTTCCCCCAATGTCTGAACCACAAGCCTCCCCCGATCTCGCCAAACTGCGCGTACAGATCGACAGCATCGACCAGCAACTGCTCACCCTGCTGAACCAGCGCGCCCACGTCGCCGAGCAGGTGGGCGACATCAAGAAGCGCGAAGGCACGCCCTATTTTCGCCCCGACCGCGTGGCACAGGTGATCGAGAAGATCACCCGGGCCAACCCCGGCCCGCTCAAGGGCGCCCATGTGGCCGCCATCTGGCGCGAGATCATGTCCGCCTGCCTGGCGCTCGAATCGCCACAGCGCGTGGCCGTGCTCGGCCCCGAGGGCACATTCTGCGAGCAGGCCGCCATCGAGTACTTTGGCGGCGCAGCCGACCTGATGTACTGCGCCAATTTCGACGAAGTGTTCCACGCCACGGCGGCCGGCAGCGCGCAATACGGCGTGGTGGGGGTGGAGAACTCCAACGAGGGCGTGGTCACGCGCTCGCTCGACATGTTCCTGCACACGCCCTGCCATGTGGTGGGCGAGGTGAGCCTGCTGGTGCGCCACAACCTGCTGCGTCTGCTCAACCATGCGGAACACATCGAGGCCGTACTAGCCCACCCGCAGGCGCTGGCGCAATGCCAGGCCTGGCTGTCCAAACATCTGCCGCATGCCGAGCGCCGACCGGTATCGAGCAACGCCGAAGGCGCGCGCCTGGCAGCCACCAACCCGGCGTGGGCGGCGCTGGCCAGCGAGCGCGCCGGCCAGCAATACGGCCTGCATGTGGTGGCCCACGCCATCCAGGACGAAGCCTACAACCGCACGCGCTTCGCCGTCATCTGCCTGCCGCATACGCTCTCCACGCCGGCGCCGACCGGCAAAGACTGCACCAGCCTGATCATCTCCGTGCCCAACCGCCCCGGCGCAGTGCACGACCTGCTGGTGCCGCTGAAGAAATACGGTGTCTCGATGACACGCTTCGAGTCCCGCCCGGCGCGCACCGGCCAGTGGGAGTACTACTTCTACATCGACATCGAAGGCCATCCGGCGCAGGAGAACGTGGCCCAGGCACTGGCCGAGCTGCAGCAGCTGTGCGCCTTCTACAAGCTGCTGGGCACCTACCCTGCTTCGTCCTGAGGAGCGGACATGTTCGAGCAACTTGGCCTGATCGGCTGCGGACTCATGGGCGGCTCGTTCGCGCTGGCCCTGAAACAGGCCGGCCTGGTGCAACGCGTGGTCGGCTACAGCAAGTCGCCCTCCACGACAGAGCGCGCGCGCCAGCTCGGCGTGATCGACGTGGAGGCGCCCTCGGCCCTGCTGGCAGCCGCCGGCGCCGACATCGTGCTGCTAGCCGTGCCCGTGGCGGCCACCGAGGCCACCCTCAGGGCCATCAAACACCTGATCACGCCCCAGGTGCTGGTCATGGACGTGGGCTCCACCAAGGCCGACGTAGTGCTGGCGGCGCGCAATGCACTGCGCGACCAGTTCGGCTCCTTCGTACCCGCACACCCGATCACGGGGCGCGAGGTCTCGGGCGTCGAGCATGCCGAGGCAGATCTGTACCGGGGCCGCCAGGTCATCCTCACACCCACGGAGCGCACCCTCACCTCGCAACTGCGCCGCGCCGAGGCGCTGTGGACGGCGCTGGGCAGCCGCGTGAGCAGCATGGCGCCCGAGTCGCACGACGCGGCATTTGCCGCCGTGAGCCACCTGCCGCATATGCTGGCCTTTGCCATGCTCGGCAGCATCATCAGCCAGCCCAACTCCGACGCCCTGCTGGCACTGGCCGGGCCGGGGTTTCGCGACTTCACGCGCATCGCCGCCAGCGACCCCAAGATGTGGCGCGACATCCTGCGCGCCAACAAGAGCGAGGTGCTGGCCCAGTCGCAGCTGTTCAAGCAGGCGCTGCAAAACCTGGAGGACGCCATGCGCGCGGACACCGACCGGCCCCTGGAAGACCTGATCACCCTGGCCAGCGACACCCGCGCGCACTGGCGCATGGGCGCGCAGCGCGGCCCCAAGGACGCCTGATGTTTGCAACGCCATTTCTCGACCTGCCGCCGCTCACCGCCGCCTGTGGCACGGTGCAGCTGCCCGGCTCCAAGAGTATTTCCAACCGCGTGCTGCTGCTGGCCGCGCTGAGCCAGGGCACGACCGAGGTGCACGACCTGCTGGCCTCGGACGACACGCGCGTGATGCTGGACGCGCTGCGCCAGCTTGGCTGCGGCGTGGACGAGCGTGGTAACGGCCTGGTGCACATCACAGGCCTGGGTGGCGCCAAGCCGCGCTCACCGGCCAAGCTCTTCATGGGCAATGCCGGCACAGCCATACGCCCGCTCACGGCGGCGTTGGCGCTGCTGGGGGGCGAATACGAACTCTCGGGCGTGCCACGCATGCACGAACGCCCCATCGGCGACCTGGTCGAAGCGCTGCGCCAGCTCGGCTGCCAGATCGAGTATTTGGGCAACGACGGCTATCCGCCCCTGCGCATCCAGCATGGCGCCGGACTGCCCGCGCTGCGGTTGCAAGAGCCGATCCGCGTGCGTGGCGATGTCTCGAGCCAGTTCCTCACCGCCCTGCTGATGGCGCTGCCGCTGGTGGCACAGAAGCAGGATCTGGCCATCGAGGTCGTGGGCGAGCTCATCTCCAAGCCCTATATCCACATCACGCTGGAGCTGCTGGCGCGCTTTGGCATCGCCGTGCGCCATGAAAACTGGCAGCGCTTCACCATTCCCGCCGGCAGCCGCTACCAGTCGCCGGGCAGCATCCATGTCGAGGCCGATGCCTCATCCGCCAGTTATTTCATAGCGCTTGGCGCAATAGCGGCGGGCGCTGGCGGCCAGAATGGCATCAAAATTTTAGGCGTGGGGCTGGACTCCATCCAGGGCGACATCCGCTTCGTCGAGGCAGCCCGCGCCATGGGCGCGCGGGTCGAAGGCGGCCCCAACTGGCTACAGATAGAACGCGGCAGCTGGCCCCTGAAGGCGATAGAGCTTGACTGCAACCACATCCCCGACGCGGCGATGACGCTGGCCGTGATGGCGCTGTATGCCGAGGGCACGACCACCCTCACCAATATCGCCAGTTGGCGCGTGAAGGAAACCGACCGCCTCGCCGCCATGGCGATCGAGCTGCGCAAACTCGGCGCCGGGGTGGAAGAAGGCGCGGACTACCTGCGCGTCACGCCCCCCGCCAGCACCGCCGACTGGCGCCCCGCCAGCATCCACACCTACGACGACCACCGCGTCGCCATGTGCTTCTCGCTCGCGGCCTTCAACCCGGCCGGCCTGCCCGAGCGCATCGAAGACCCGAAATGCGTCGCCAAGACCTTCCCAGATTACTTCGAGACCCTGTTTGCGGTCGCCCGTGCCGATGCCGCCGCCATCCCCGTGATCTGCATCGACGGCCCCACCGCCTCGGGCAAAGGCACGGTGGCCGCGGCCGTGGCGCAGCAGCTCGGCTATCACTTCCTCGATTCGGGCGCGCTCTACCGCATCACGGCACTGGCAGCGGTGCAGGCCGGCTTGACGATCAGCGCCGAGAACGAGGCCTCCATCGCAAAACTGGCACGCCAGTTGCCGGTGCAATTTGAAGGCGGCCGCGTCTGGCTCGCCCAGGCCGAAGTGACCGACGCCATCCGCACCGAAGAAGCCGGCATGAACGCCTCGCGCGTCTCCGCCCTGCCGCTGGTGCGCAAGGCCTTGATCGCGCTGCAGCACGGCTTCCGGCGCCTGCCGGGCCTGGTGGCGGACGGGCGCGACATGGGCACGGTGATCTTTCCGAGTGCGCCGCTCAAGGTGTTTCTCACCGCCAGCGCCGAGTGCCGTGCCCAGCGCCGCTACAAGCAATTGATTTCGAAGGGAATTTCCGCTAGAATTTCCGACCTTCGCGCAGACCTTGAGGCGCGCGACGCCAGGGATCAGTCCCGCGTCGTCGCACCGCTCGTGCCTGCGCAAGACGCTCTGCAGCTAGACAGCTCGGCGCTCACGGCAAGCGAAGCCGCGGCGCAGGTGCTGGGCTGGTGGCAGGCACACCGCCCTTTTAGCTGAAGTGGTGGTTTTTTTAGTCCCGCAAGGCTCCCTCCGCGCCCCGACAGCGCATCGGCCCTGCGGTTTTTGCAACCCAACCGCGGTTTGAAGCCGCAACCCCTCCGCAGGCAGCCTTAGAAACAGTGGCAATGGTGCTGCTGGAAACCTGTTTGCGGACAAGGAAACACATGTCTGAATCTTTTGCCGCCCTGTTTGAAGAATCGCTGCAACGCACCGAGATGCGCCCTGGCGAGGTCATCACCGCTGAAGTCGTGCGCGTGGAGCACAACTTCGTCGTCGTGAACGCTGGCCTCAAGTCCGAAGCCTACGTGCCGATCGACGAATTCAAGAACGACCAGGGCGGAATCGAAGTCCAGGTGGGCGACTTCGTGTCGGTCGCCATCGGCTCCATCGAAAACGGCTACGGCGACACCATCCTGTCGCGCGACACCGCCAAGCGCCTGGCCTCCTGGCTGTCGCTGGAAAAGGCCCTGGAATCGGGCGAATTCGTCACTGGCACCACGTCCGGCAAGGTCAAGGGCGGCCTCACGGTGCTGGTCAACGGCATCCGCGCCTTCCTGCCTGGCTCGCTGATCGACACGCGCCCCGTCAAGGATCTGACCCCCTACGAGAACAAGACCCTGGAATTCAAGGTCATCAAGCTCGACCGCAAGCGCAACAACGTGGTGCTGAGCCGCCGCGCCGTCGTTGAGGCCTCGATGGGCGAAGAGCGCGCCAAGCTGATGGAAACGCTGAAGGAAGGCGCCATCGTCAACGGCGTGGTCAAGAACATCACCGAATACGGTGCCTTCGTCGACCTGGGCGGCATCGACGGCCTGCTGCACATCACCGACATGGCCTGGCGCCGGGTGCGCCACCCCTCCGAGGTGGTCACCGCCGGCCAGGAAATCACGGCCAAGATTCTTAAGTTCGACACCGAGAAGAACCGCGTCAGCCTGGGCTTGAAGCAGATGGGCGACGACCCCTGGATGGGCGTCTCGCGCCGCTATCCCTCGGGCACGCGCCTGTTCGGCAAGGTCACCAACATCGCCGACTACGGCGCGTTCGTCGAGCTCGAGCCCGGCATCGAAGGCCTGGTGCACGTCTCCGAAATGGACTGGACCAACAAGAACATCGCTCCCAACAAGCTCGTGTCCCTGGGTGACGAGGTCGAGGTCATGGTGCTCGAGATCGACGAAGACAAGCGCCGCATCTCCCTGGGCATGAAGCAGTGCCGCGCCAACCCCTGGCAGGAATTCGCGCAGAACACCAAGCGCGGCGACCGCGTCAAGGGCCCGATCAAGTCCATCACCGACTTCGGCGTGTTCGTGGGTCTTGCCGCCGGCATCGACGGCCTGGTGCACCTGTCCGACCTGTCCTGGAACGAGCCCGGCGAAGCCGCCGTGCGCAACTACAAGAAGGGCCAGGAAGTGGAAGCCATCGTGCTGGCCGTGGACGTGGATCGCGAGCGCATCTCCCTGGGCATCAAGCAGCTCGACGGCGACCCGTTCACCACCTTCGTGACGGTGAACGACAAGGGCCAGACGGTGACCGGCAAGGTCAAGACCGTGGACGCCCGTGGCGCCGAGATCGACCTGGGCGAGGACATCGTCGGCTACCTGCGCGCCTCGGAAATCTCGCGCGACCGCGTGGAAGATGCCCGCAACGTGCTCAAGGAAGGCGACGAAGTCACGGCCGTGGTGGTGAACGTGGATCGCAAGACCCGCAACATCCAGCTGTCGATCAAGCAGAAGGACATGGCCGACGAGCAAGGCGCCATGGCCCACCTGTCGGCCCAGTCCGCCAAGGAAAATGCCGGCACCACCAGCCTGGGCGCCCTGCTGCGCGCCAAGCTGGACAACTCCGACAAGTAAGGAGATAGGTTGATCGTTTGGCGTTGTGCGTTTGGCGTCTTGGCACGCAAAACGCTCAACGCTTGACGCTCAACCTCGTTCACACCATGACCCGATCCGATCTCGTCGCAGAACTGGCGGCACGCTTTACGCAGCTGACCCAACGTGATACCGAAGCCGCCGTCACGACCATCCTGGATGCCGTGGGCGATGCCTTGGTGCGCGGGCATCGCATCGAGATCCGCGGCTTTGGCAGCTTCTCGGTCAGCCACCGCCCACCGCGCATGGGGCGCAACCCGCGCAGCGGCGAGGCCGTGCACATCCCCGAAAAGCGCGTGCCGCATTTCAAGCCCGGCAAGGCCTTGCGCGAGGCTGTGGATCAGGCGCCCAAAGAGTCCTGAGACGGCAACCCCGCTGGGCTGCCCGTAGAATCTCGCCCACCACTGGGGAGATGCATGAAATACCTCCTGTGGCTGCTCAAGGCAGCCATTTTTTTTACCCTGTTCGCCTTCGCGCTGAACAACCAGCAGGACGCCACGGTGCACTTCTTCTTCGGCACGCGCTGGACTGCGCCGGCCGTGCTGATCGTGCTGTCGGCCTTTACCCTGGGCGTGGTCGTGGGCGTACTGGGCATGGTGCCGCGTTGGTGGCGCCACCGCAATGCCGCGCGCCAGGCACAGGCTGCAGTGGCCCAGTCCGAAGCACCCGCAGCCGCGCCTGCCGCCACCGCAGCACCGGCCCAACCCCTAGCCCCACACCTGCCCATCGATGGAATTTGATTTCACCTGGCTGCTGCTTGGCCTGCCGCTGGCCTTTGGCCTGGGCTGGCTGGCCTCGCGCCTGGACTTGCGCCAGCTGCGCGAGGAAAACCGGCGCGCGCCCAAGGCCTATTTCAAGGGCCTCAACTACCTGCTCAACGAGCAGCAGGATCAGGCCATCGATGCCTTCATCGAGGCCGTGCAGAACGACCCCGACACCACCGAGCTGCACTTTGCCCTGGGCAATCTGTTTCGCCGGCGCGGCGAATACAACCGCGCCGTGCGCGTGCACGAGCACCTGCTCTCACGCGGCGATCTCTCGCGCGCCGACCGCGAGCGTGCCCAGCATGCGCTGGCGCTCGACTTCCTCAAGGCCGGACTGCTCGATCGCGCCGAGGACGCGCTGCGCCGCCTGGCGGGCACGCCCTTCGAGGCCCAGGCACGCATGGCCCTGCTGGCGATCTACGAGCGCTCGCGCGACTGGCAGCAGGCATCCGACATTGCCCGGCGCATGCAAAACTCCGGCCAGGGCGACTACAGCACGCGCCAGGCCCACTACCTGTGCGAGCAGGCCGCCGGGCTGACGGCGCGCGGCGAGCTGCCCGCTGCCCAGGCCCTGCTGGAGCAGGCCGTGGCGGCCGCACCGCAGGCCGCGCGTGCGCGCATTGAGGTGGCCCAACTGCAGCAACGCATGGGCCAGCCCAAGTCCGCCCTGACCACTCTGCAGTCCGTGGCGCAGACCACGCCGGCGGCCCTGGGCCTGGCCGCGCCCCTGCTGGTAGAGACGGCGCTGGCCAGCGGACAGGCCGATCAGGCCGCAAACCTGCTGCGCCAGCACTACGAGGACATGCCATCGCTCGATCTGCTCGAAGCCATGGTGGCCCTGGATGCGGCCACCAAGGGGGCCGCCAGCGCCGGCCGCGAGTGGTATGTGCGCCATCTGGACAAGGAGCCGTCGCTGGTTGCCGCCACCAAATGGCTGGCCGGCGAGACCCTGGGCGAGGAGCAATTCCACCCGCAGATCCAGCACGCGCTGGAGCAGGCCGCCAAGCCGCTCATGCGCTACCGCTGCGCCGCCTGCGGCTTCGAGGCGCGCCAGCATTTCTGGCAATGCCCGGGCTGCCAGAGCTGGGACAGCTACCCCGCGCGTCGCGTGGAAGAACTGTAGCCACCCAAGGATCGCCACCATGCGCCTGCGCCCCGCCCTGCTCGCCCCACGCCTGTGTCTTGCCGCCCTGCTGCACCTGGGTCCCGCCCTGGCCGCCACCGAGATCAACCAGGCGCGCGAGGCCGATCTGGATGGCATCAAGGGCATAGGGCCAGCCCTGTCCTCACGCATTCTTGCCGAGCGCGCCAAGCGACCGTTCCGTGATTGGGGCGACCTGATTGCGCGCGTCAAGGGCATCAAGCCGGCAACGGCCACCCGCCTTTCGGGTGACGGACTCACGGTCAATGGCGCGAGCTACACACCGCCCGAGCAGCACGCCAACCCGTTGGGCTCCACCTCCGCTGCCGCCGAGAGAAGCCGTTCCGCCAGCGACTGAAGCCGCCCCATCAAAGGCCGTGCAAAAGCCCGGCAAATACATTGCTTGCGGCAAATATCAGTGGCCAGGCGAAGCAACCGCCTCACGGGCCGATGAGGGATCCGCCGCCATGACTGCACGCTGCGGCATGTACCGTTCACGCTTGTGGGGCTTGAGCATTTCGACGTCCACCAGCACCAGCCCATCGACGCAGTTGGAGAAATCCGGATCCACACCAAAGTCCAGGAAGCGCACCCCGCCGGGTCTGGCGACTTCGGCGTACTGCTTGTACAGGGTGGGCACGCTGGAGCCCATGTGCGCCAGCAGGTGCTTGAGGCGCACGAAATCCGCCGCGCTGTCCTCGCCCGTGAACTGCGCACCCACATCCAGCTCCTCGCCCGGCACATAGGTGCGGCGCGCGCGGGCCAGGCCAGCGGCGCCGTAGTGGCTGCGGTAGTGGTAGATCAGCAGATCGCGCGCGGCCTGGGGCATCTCGCGGCTGACGGACACCGGGCCGAACAGGTAGCGACACTGCGGATAGCGCTGGAGGTAGGCGCCAATGCCGAACCAAAGGTAGTCCAGCGAGCGCTTGCCCCAGTAGCGCGGCTGCACAAAGGAACGTCCCAGCTCCAGCCCCTGCTGCAACATGGGCTGCATCGCGGGCGCAAACTCAAACAGACTGTTCGTGTACAGGCCCTGTACGCCCTGCTCGGCCAGCACCTGGGCGGTGCGCGCCATGCGATAGGCACCCGCGATCTCCAGATCCTGCAAGTCCCACAGGATCAGATGGTCGTAGTGCACATCAAAACGATCCAGATCGCGGCGGGCACCGCTGCCCTCACCCACTGCGCGGAACGACAGCTCGCGCAACCGCCCCACCTCGCGCAGGATGGGCGAATCCAGGGCGCCGCGGAACAGATGGATGCGCTTGCCGTCCGGGGTCTCCCCCAGCAGCTCGCAGGACGTCACGGCCTGCGCCAGCGCGCTTCGGTTGACCGGGTGGGCGATGGCGGTTTCCACCTTCAGCAGATCGGGCTTGTCCTGGGCCACGCGATACAGGTGCTTGCGCAGCAGCTTGGCGGCGGCATCGGGCGCCACCGGCAGGCTGCCGTAGCTGCTGTACGGAATCGGGTGGCCGATGCGCAGGGCGATACTCTTTTGGTGCTGGCCAAACATCTCCTTGACCAGCAGCAGCGTGGCCAGCGGCTTGTACAGCATGGAGGCGCCGTAGAACAGCGCCGAATTGCGCCCGTCGATGTGTATGGGCACGATGGGCGACTGCGTCTGTCCGGCCAGGCGCAGAAAGCCGGGGTTCCAGCGCCCGTCGCGCACACCTTCGGGATGCAGGCGCGAAACCTCACCCGCCGGAAAGATGATGACCGCGCCCTCACCCTGCAAATGATCCAGAATGGCCTTGAGCTGGTGCGCCGCGCTGCGCCCGCCCATCATGGTCACGGGCAGCAACAGGCGCCTGAGCGGCGCCAGCTCTGCCAGCAGGCCGTTGGCCACGATCCTCACGTCGCGCCGTATGCCGCCCACCATGTTCAGCAGCGCCAGCCCGTCCAGCGAACCGATCGGATGGTTGGCAATGATGACCACACGTCCATGCGCGGGAATGCGCTCGCGTTCGTTGTCACGCACGGCATAGCTGAAGGCAAAATACTCCAGTACCTGCTCCACAAACTGAAACCCCTCCAGGTGCGGATACTGCTGGGCAAAGTGACGGAAGTTTTGCTCCCGCAACAGGCGGCGCAGCACGCCGCGCACGCCCTGGCTGAGGAGGGGATGCCGCTGCAGCCGTGGCAGGTGCAGGTCTACGATCTGATCCACGGAAATCATGTGCGCGTCCTCACAAGTTGCTGACACACCGCCATGGTTGGCGCACTGCGTGACACGGTCGCGACAAATGCGTGTCGGCAGCATGAACATCAGCCACAAACCCAGCCATCGGCGCGCTCGCAAGAAAGCGATCGCGCGCGAAATGGTTGCGGGACAAAAAAACGCGGTACAGCGCCCCTATGCCCGGCATGTGCTCTTGAGTTAATAGCAACTCTGAAATCGCTTGCCCCTAGAATCAGGCTTCGATGTCCCTGATTCTGCTGATTGCCCTCCCCTTTGTTGCAAGCCTGCTGGCGGCCCTGCTGCCGGCCAACGCGCGCAATGCCGAATCCACGCTGGCGGGCGTGATTGCGCTACTCTGCGCGCTGCTGGCGGCGCTCTCCTTTCCCGAGATTGCCAATGGCGGTGTACTGCGCCAGGAGGTCGCCTGGCTGCCCTCGCTGGGCATGAACCTGGTCATCCGCATGGACGGCTTTGCCTGGATGTTCTGCATGCTGGTGTTCGGCATCGGCGCGCTGGTGGTGCTGTATGCGCGCTACTACATGTCGCCAGCCGATCCGGTGCCGCGCTTTTTCTCGTTCTTCCTGGCCTTCATGGGCGCCATGGCCGGCGTGGTGCTGTCGGGCAATCTGATCCAGCTGGTGTTCTTCTGGGAGCTGACCAGCCTGTTTTCCTTCCTGCTGATCGGCTACTGGCACCACCGCAAGGACGCGCGGCGCGGCGCACGCATGGCGCTCACCGTCACCGGCACGGGTGGGCTCTGCCTGCTCGCCGGCGCGCTGATGCTGGGCCATATCGTCGGCAGCTACGACCTGGATCACGTGCTGTCCGCGGGCGAACTGGTGCGCCGGCACCCGCTCTACCTGTGGACTCTGGTGCTGGTGCTGATGGGGGCGTTTACCAAGAGCGCGCAGTTCCCTTTCCAGTTCTGGCTGCCCAATGCCATGGCCGCGCCCACGCCGGTGTCCGCCTACCTGCACTCGGCCACCATGGTCAAGGCCGGGGTGTTTCTGCTGGCGCGCCTGTGGCCGGTGATGGGGGGCACCGAGCCCTGGTTCTGGCTGGTGGGCGGTGCGGGCCTGGCCACGCTGCTGATCGGCGGCTACGCCGCCATGTTCCAGGACGACCTTAAGGGCCTGCTGGCCTATTCCACGATCTCGCACCTGGGCCTGATCACGCTGCTGCTGGGCATGAACAGCCCGCTGGCCGCCGTTGCCGCCGTGTTCCACATCATGAACCATGCAACCTTCAAGGCCTCGTTGTTCATGGCCGCGGGCATCATCGACCACGAAAGCGGCACGCGCGACATCCGGCGCCTGTCGGGCCTGCGCCACATGATGCCGATCACCGCCACGCTGGCCACGGTGGCCAGCGCTGCCATGGCCGGGGTGCCGCTGCTCAACGGCTTTCTGTCCAAGGAAATGTTCTTTGCCGAGACCGTGTTCCTGGACGCCTCGCCCCTTGTCTCCACGCTGCTGCCCGTGGGTGCCACCGTGGCCAGCATGTTCAGCGTGACGTATTCGCTGCGCTTCATCGTCGATGTGTTCTGGGGCCCTCCAGCAACGGATTTGCCACGCGTGCCGCACGAGCCGCCACACTGGATGCGCGTGCCGGTCGAGCTGCTGGTGCTGGCCTGCCTGGTGGTGGGCGTGGTGCCGGCCTGGTCGATTGGCCGCTTTCTCGATGCTGCCGCGCTGCCGGTGGTCGGCGGCCAGCTGCCGGCATTCAGCCTGGCCCTGTGGCATGGGTTCAATACCCCCTTGCTGATGAGCTTCGTGGCGCTGGTCGCGGGCACCGTCCTGTACCTGGCACTGCGCACCCAACGCCGGCTGGGGCATATCGATGCATCGCCACTCATGCACCACATCAGCGGCCGGAGGATTTTTGAAGCCGCGCTAACGCTGCTCACACGCTTCGGCCGCCAGGGCCGGCGGCTGCTGTCCACGCGCCGCCTGCAGTGGCAGATGCTGTGGCTGCTGCTGTTCACGCTGGTGGCAGGCGCACTGCCGCTGTGGCTCTCCAGCATGCGGCTGGGCGGGCGCGCCGCGCTGGCGCTGTCGCCGGCCTTCCTGCTGGTCTGGCTGCTGGGCAATGTCTGCGCCGTGGCCGCCGCCTGGCAGGCCAAGTACCACCGGCTGGCGGCGCTGGCGCTGATGGGCGGCGCCGGCCTGTGCACCAGCATCACCTTTTTGTGGTTTTCGGCACCCGACCTGGCACTGACGCAGTTGACGGTGGAGGTGGTGACCACCATCCTCATCCTGCTGGGCCTGCGCTGGTTACCGAAGCGCGACGAGAGCCTGCCCCCTGCCCCCGCCAGCACCACGCTGGCGCGCACACGCCGCCTGCGCGACCTGGTTGTCGCCCTTGGCGCAGGCGGCGGCATGACCTGGCTGGCCTTTGCCATGCTGAGCCGCCCGTTTGCCGACAGCACCTCCATCTTCTTCCTGGAGCGCGCCCTCAGCGAGGGCGGCGGCACCAATGTGGTCAATGTGATGCTGGTGGACTTCCGCGGCTTCGACACCTTTGGCGAGATCGTCGTGCTGGGCATCGTCGCCCTCACGGTGTATGCGCTGCTGCGGCGCTTTCGCCCGGCAGGCGAGGCCATGGATCTACCCGAGCAGCAACGATCGCTGCCCGCCGACCTGCAGACCGACCTGCTGAACCCGCGCCACGCCAAGGACACCGCGGTGGGCTACCTGATGGTGCCGGCCGTGCTGGTGCGCCTGCTGCTGCCGTTCACGGCGCTGGTGGCCTGTTACCTGTTCCTGCGCGGCCATGACCAGCCGGGCGGCGGCTTCGTGGCCGGGCTGGTGTTCTCCGTGGGCCTGGTGCTGCAGTACATGATCTCGGGTACCGAGTGGGTGGAGGTTCACCTGCCCTTGTTCCCACGCCGCTGGATCGCCACCGGCCTGCTGCTGGCGCTGGGCACCGGCCTGGGCTCCATCGCCGCGGGTTACCCGTTCCTCACCAGCCATATGTTCCACATCGACGTTCCTCTGCTCGGTCAGATCCACATCGCAAGCGCCCTGTTTTTTGATGCCGGCGTGTTTGCTCTGGTCGTCGGCGCCACTTTGATGATGCTGACGTCGATATCCAACCAATCGGTGCGCAGTCACCGCTACCACGCCCGACTTCAAGAAGAGCAGCAGCTGGCCCTGGCCGCCGTGGTGAGCTATGACGACGACACACAGGAGGGGCGCTGAATGGAAATCGTCCTGGCCATCTCCATCGGCGTGCTCACCGGCTCGGGCGTGTGGCTGCTGCTGCGCCCGCGTACCTTCCAGGTCATCATGGGCCTTTCGCTGCTGTCGTATGCGGTGAACCTGTTCATCTTCAGCATGGGACGCCTGGGCCTGGCGGTCGCCAAGGAGCCGGTGCTGCTGCCCGGCGTGCCGCAGGACTTGCAGCATTACGCCGACCCCTTGCCCCAGGCCCTGGTGCTCACGGCCATCGTCATCGGTTTTGCCATGACAGCGCTGTTTCTCGTGGTGCTGCTGGCCTCGCGCGGCATATCGGGCACCGACCACGTGGATGGCACGCACGCGCGTGAGTCGCAGGAGATGCCGTGAGCCATCTGCGCGAGCTGACCGCGGCGCTCATGCCGCATTTGATGCTGGTACCGATTGCGCTGCCCATGTTCACCGGCGCCCTGCTGCTGCTGGTGCGCGAAGAACAGCAGCGCCTGAAGCTCGGCATCAGCGTACTCTCCACGCTCACAGGCCTGGTGGTTGCCATCGCACTGCTGCAGTGGGCCCACCGCAACGCGGCAACCGGCATGGGCGTGTACCTGCCCGGCAACTGGCCGGCGCCCTTTGGCATCGTGCTGGTGCTGGATCGCCTGACGGCGCTGATGCTGCTGCTGACCAGCCTGGTCGCACTGTGTTCGGTGTTGTTTGCGGGGGCACGCTGGCAGCGCGCCGGCGTGTTGTACCACCCGCTATTCCAGCTCCAGCTGATGGGCCTGTCGGGCGCATTTTTGACCGGTGACCTGTTCAACCTGTTCGTGTTCTTCGAGATCATGCTGGCTGCCTCTTACGGCCTGCTGTTGCACGGCTCGGGGCGCGCACGCGTGCAGTCGGGCCTGCACTACATCGCCATCAACCTGGTGGCATCGTCATTGTTCCTGGTCGGCGCGGCCATGCTCTACGCGCTGACCGGCACGCTGAACATGGCCGACCTGGCCCAGGCGGTGCCCCAGGTATCGTCGGCCGACCGTGGCCTGCTGCACGCGGCGGCGGCCATATTGGCCACCGCCTTCCTGATCAAGGCGGCCTGCTGGCCCCTGAACTTCTGGCTGGTGCCGGCCTATAGCGCTGCAACCGCCCCCGTCGGGGCGCTGTTTGCGCTCATGACCAAGGTCGGGCTGTACGCGCTGCTGCGCCTGTGGTCGCTGCTGTTCGGTGCCGAGGCCGGGCCATCGGCGCAGTTCGGCAGCCTATGGCTGATCGTGGGCGGAATGGCCACCATGGTCTTTGGCGCCGTCGGCATGATGGGCTCGCAGCGCCTGACGCATCTGGCCAGCCACGCGGCGGTGCTGTCCTCGGGCACGCTGCTGGCGGCGGCGGGATTCGGGCAGAGCATGCTCACGGCCGGGCTGCTGTACTACCTGCCCAGCTCCACGCTGGCCGTGGCCGCTCTGTTTCTGCTGGCCGACCTGAACGAGCGCTGGCGCAACGACGGCGCCACGCTGGCGCCCTACGAAAGCGATGACGACGCGCCATTCCTCTCGGCCGAGCTGGTGCCCACCGCAGGGCTGAACCTGGACGACGACGAGCAGGTGCTGGTCGGCCGCGTGATCCCGGCCGCCACCGCCTTCATGGGACTGGCCTTTCTGATGAGCACCCTGGTAATCGCCGGGCTGCCGCCGCTGTCAGGCTTTGTCGGGAAGTTCGCCATGCTGACCTCCCTGCTCAACCCGCTGGGACTGGGCACGTCGGCGGGCCTGGATCCCGGCCCGATCGGCTGGACGCTGCTGGCACTGATGATCAGCACCGGCCTGGTGGCCCTGATGGCCCTCACGCGCGCGGGGATTCGCCACTACTGGGCCGCGCCGGAACGGGCCAGGCCGCAGCTGCATGTGCTCGAAGGCCTGCCCATCGCCCTGCTGCTGGGCGCTTGCGTGGCACTGACCGTGCAGGCCGACGGCGTCATGCGCTTCACCACGGCCACGGCCCACGCCCTAAACGCCCCAGCCGGCTATGTGCGGGCCGTGCTGGACGCAACACCTCGGCCCAGCCCGGCCCCTGACGCTGCGCAGCCGACGGTCAACAAGGCAGTGCCATGATGAAGAAAATTCTGCCCGCCCCGCTGATCTCGCTCGGGCTGTTCCTGGTCTGGCTGCTGCTGAACCAATCACTGAGCCGCGGCCATCTGGTGCTGGCCGTGTTGCTGGCCCTGGGCCTGCCGATCATGTTCAAGGAGCTGCGCCCACAAAAAGTGCGCGTGCGCCATCTGGGAACGATCCTGCGGCTGTGCTTCACGGTCATGTGGGACACCACGCTGTCGAACATCGCCGTACTGCGTTTACTGCTGCGGCCCGGCACGCGCCGCCACGCGGCCGACTTCGTGAAAATTCCGCTCCAGCTGCGCGACCCCAACGGCCTGGCAGTGCTGGCAATGATTGTCTGCATCACGCCCGGCACGGCCTGGGCCGAACTCGCGCGCGACCGCTCCATGCTGATGCTGCACGTACTGGAAGTCGACGATGCCGAGGCCATCGTGCGGCATATCCAGACGCGCTACGAACGCCCCTTGATGGAGATTTTCGAATGACCGGCTCCCTGCTTTCCTGGGCCCTGCCCACGGCCTTGTTGGTAATTGCCGTGGCCATGGTGCTATGCCTGGTGCGCCTGCTGAAGGGGCCGGCGGCGCAAGACCGGGTGCTGGCACTGGATCTCATCTACCTCAACGGCATGCTGCTGATACTGGTGCTGGGCATCTACTACGGCAGCCAGCACTATTTTGAGGCCGCCATGCTCATTGCCCTGCTGGGCTTTGCCAGCTCCACAGCCATGGCCAAGTTTCTGCTGCGCGGCGAGGTCATCGAATGAGCACCCAGGCCCTGCCCCTGTGGCTGGACATCAGCGTCTCGCTGCTGGTGCTGGCCGGTGCCGCCATTGCCTTTATGGGCTCGCTCGGGTTGCTGCGCCTGAAAAGCTATTTCGAGCGCGTACACGCCCCGGCCATCATCGCCACCATGGCCTGCTGGTGCATCATGCATGCCACGCTGCTGTACTTCTCCGTGACGGGCGACGGCCTGGCCTGGCATGCGCTGCTGATCGCCTTGTTCGTGGCCGTCACCGTCCCGGTGACCAACATCTTCCTGATGCGCGCGGCGCTGTTCCGCGCACGGCGCATGGGGGAATCGGTGCCCCCCAACCTCAGCCGCACCAGCAGCGACGATACCCGCGATGCTTGAACAGCCTTATCCCTGATGGCACTGAACAAACATGTGGATAAGCCTGAACAACCCCTGTATGGTAGTTATAAGTTATTGATTTTCAACGAATTTACTTCGGGTGATGCTTTTTTAAGCAGCTCGACCTGAAGTTATTCCGCCCCGCCTTGGACAACACTGGGGATAACTTTGGACAATGGCTGTATGGCCGGTTTAAGTCCCTGATTTACAACGCCGTAGCCTGCGCTGCTCATTTTTCAGGCACCCGCGCCTTCCCTCGTATACTATGTTTTTAGTAGCTATAACCGCTTTATATAAAAGCGCGAAATGCAATTTCGATGAGTGAATCCACCCCACCCTTTTTCATCGCCCGCGTGGGCGACGACGGCACGCAGTGCGACGCCTGGCCCGAGCAGCCCCTGCTGCTGTCGCTGGAGCAAGGCGGCATTGACTGGCCCAGCTCCTGCCGCAACGGCAGCTGCCGCACCTGCATCGGCGTGCTGGCCGAGGGCCAGGTGCGCTACGCCATTGAATGGCCGGGGCTGTCCGCAGAAGAAAAGGCCGAGGGCTGCGTGCTGCCCTGCGTGGCCTATCCGATCAGCGACGTGAAACTCGAAGCCCCGGCGATCTGAGAGACTGGGCACCTGGACTAAAATCTCCATCTTTCGGGATCAACGCATCCCTCACCCGTGCGGCCCGCGGCCGCATCGCCGTTCTTTGGGCCCGCCTGGGAACGCGCGCTGCCTCAGGGCGCACGGATCACCCGAAAGCCCCGCATGAACACCCCCCTCAAGCCCGCGCCCATCTCGCCCGTGCAAGACATCGTGGCCGAACTGGCCGCCGGGCGCATCGTCATCCTCGTCGATGAAGAAGACCGCGAGAACGAAGGCGACCTGGTCATCGCCGCCGACCATGTCACGCCCGAGGCCATCAACTTCATGGCGCGCTTCGGCCGCGGCCTGGTGTGCCTGACGCTCACGCGCGAGCGCTGCGAGCGCCTGAACCTGCCGCCCATGGTGGCGAGGAATGGCACCAAGATGGGTACCGCCTTCACCGTCTCCATCGAGGCCGCCGAGGGCGTGACCACCGGCATCAGCGCCGCCGACCGCGCGCGCACCGTGCAGGCGGCCGTGGCCGCCAATGCCCAGGCCGCCGACCTGGTGCAGCCCGGCCACATCTTCCCGCTGCAGGCGGTGGATGGCGGCGTGCTCATGCGCGCCGGCCACACCGAGGCCGGCTGCGACCTGGCGGCCATGGCCGGCTGCAGCCCGGCGGCCGTGATCTGCGAGGTCATGAAGGACGACGGCACCATGGCGCGCCTGCCTGACCTGCAGCTGTTCGCCGCCGAGCATGGCATCAAGATCGGCACCATCGCCGACCTGATCGAGCACCGCAGCCGCACCGAGTCGCTGGTGCGCAAGGTGAGCTCGCGCCCCATGCAGACGACGTTTGGCGAATTCACCGTGCATGCCTTCCGCGACCAGCCCAGCCAGGAGGTGCACCTGGCCCTGGTCAAGGGCCAGTGGGACGCGGGCGAGAGCGTGCCGGTGCGCGTGCACGAGCCGCTGTCGGTGCTGGACATGCTCGAGCCCGGCCGCGCCATGCATTCCTGGAGCCTGGACGCCAGCCTGCGCCACATCGCATCGGAAGGCCGCGGCGTGGCCGTGCTGCTCAACTGCGGCGAAACCGGCGAGCAGCTGCTGGAGCAATTCGAGGGCAAGGCGCGTGCCGCCCAGGCGCCCGAGCGCGGCCGCATGGACTTGCGCACCTACGGCATCGGCGCGCAGATCCTGCGCGAGGTGGGCGTGGCGCGCATGCAGCTCATGGGCCAGCCGCGGCGCATGCCCAGCATGGTGGGCTACGGCCTGGAGATTACGGGCTACATCCCCAAGCAATAAACGCAAGGAAGCTATCGATATGTTTGGCGCAGACAAAGGAACGGGCGAGAAGCTCGACGGCAGCAAGCTGCACATCGGCATCGTGCAGGCACGCTTCAACGAAAGCATCACCAACACCCTGGCGGCCGCCTGCCGCGCCGAGCTGCTGAAGCTGGGCGTGCAAGAGGACAACATCCGCCATGTGCTGGTGCCGGGCGCCCTGGAGGTGCCGCTGGTGCTGCAGACCATGGCCGAACGCGGCGACTTCGACGCCCTCATCGCCCTGGGCTGCATCATCCGCGGCGAGACCTACCACTTCGAGCTGGTCGCCAACGAGTCGGGCGCCGGCGTCACGCGCGTGGGCCTGGACTACGACATCCCGATCGCCAACGCCATCCTCACCACCGAGAACATGGAGCAGGCCATTGCGCGCCAGAGCGACAAGGGCGTGGACGCCGCCCGCGTGGCGGTGGAAATGGCCAATCTGCTGCAGGAGCTGGCGTGACCGACACCCCCGCAGCCAAGCGCCCGCCGCGCCAGTCGCGCACGGGCCTGACCAGCACCGGCGCGCGCAAGGCCGGCGCCAAATCCACCCGCTCGCGCGCGCGTGAATTTGCCCTGCAGGGCCTGTACCAGCACCTGGTAGGCGGCAACGACGCCACGGCCATCGACCTGTTCACGCGCGACCTGTCGGGCTTTCACAAGGCCGACGCCGCACACTACGATGCCCTGTTGCACGGCTGCATCACCACGGCTGGGTTCATGGACGAGCTGATCACCCCGCAGCTCGATCGCCAGCTGGCCGAGATCTCGCCCATCGAGCATGCCGTCATGTGGATCGGCGTGTACGAGTTCCAGCACTGCCCGGACGTGCCCTGGCGCGTGGTCATCAACGAGTGCATCGAGCTGGCCAAGGAATTCGGCGGCACCGATGGGCACAAGTACGTCAACGGCATCCTGAACAACCTCGCCGCACAGCTGCGCGCGCCCGAGGTCGAGGCCGACAAGGCCGCCGGCAAGGCCAGCTGACGTTTTTCTTCGCTTTTTCTCGCCCCGCGTGCCCCTGCCGCGGGCAGGCAGGTTTGCCATGAAGTTCTCCACCCGCGCCGAGCGCATAGAACCCTTTTACGTGATGGAAGTGGCCAAGGCCGCGCAGGCCCTGGCCCGTGAGGTCGCCGGCACGCGCGAGCCCATGATCTTCCTGAACATCGGCGAGCCCGACTTCACCGCCCCGCCGCTGGTCCAGCAGGCGGCCGAGCGGGCGATTCGGGACGGCCTCACGCAATACACTAACGCCCTGGGCCTGGATCCGCTGCGCGAGCGCATCAGCGACTGGTATGCGTCGCGCTTTGGCGTTGACGTGCCGGCGCGGCGCATCGTGGTCACGGCCGGTGCCTCGGCCGCGCTACAGCTGGCCTGCCTGGCGCTGATCGACGCTGGCGACGAGATTTTGATGCCCGACCCGAGCTACCCCTGCAACCGCCACTTCGTGAGCGCGGCCGAGGGGCGCGCGGTGCTGATACCGACGACGGCACGGGAGCGCTTTCAGCTCAGCGCCGCCAAGGTGGAGGCCGCATGGGGCGCCAAAACACGTGGCGTGCTGCTGGCCTCGCCCTCCAACCCCACGGGCACCTCGATCGCACCCGAGGAACTGCGCGCCATCCACGATGTCGTGCGTGCGCGCGGCGGCCTGACCCTCATCGACGAAATCTACCTGGGCCTGTCCTACGAAGAGCATTTCGGCCACAGCGCGCTGGCGCTGGGCGACGACATCATCAGCATCAACAGCTTCAGCAAATACTTCAACATGACCGGCTGGCGCCTGGGCTGGATGGTGGTGCCAGACGCCATGGTGCCGGTGGTCGAGCGCCTGGCGCAGAACCTGTTCATCTGCGCCTCTACCATCTCGCAGCACGCGGCACTGGCCTGCTTCGAGCCGGACAGCATCGCCGAGTACGAGCGCCGCCGCGCCGAGTTCAAGGCGCGGCGCGATTACTTCATTCCCGAGCTCAACCGCCTGGGCCTCACCGTCCCCGTCATGCCCGATGGCGCCTTCTACGCCTGGGCCGACTGCACGCAGGTGGCGCACAAGCTGGGCGTGGAGGGGAGCTGGGACTTTGCGTTGGAGCTTATGCGCCGCGCCCACCTGGCGATCACGCCGGGGCGCGACTTCGGCAGCGCCGACACGGCAAGCTACGTGCGCTTTTCCACCGCCAACTCCATGGCCCAGCTGCAGGAGGCCGTGGCGCGCCTGCAGGGCCTGATCGGTTGACGCACGCCATGGCTTTCCAGTGGCCGATACGCATCTATTGGGAGGACACCGATGCCGGCGGCATCGTGTTCTACGCCAACTACCTCAAGTTCTTCGAGCGCGCGCGCACCGAGTGGCTGCGCTCGCTGGGCCTGGGGCAGCATGAATTGCGGGAACTCACGGGCGGCATGTTTGTCGTAACCGACGCGCGCCTGCGCTACCTGCGCCCGGCCCGGCTGGACGATGAACTGATTGTTACGGCCAGGCTCCAGGACAGCGGCCGCGCATCCATGACAATCGAACAGCAGGCGTTCTTGAAGCCACAACCCACATCCCCCGACACCCGGCCCGGCTTGCTGTGCGAAGCCAGCATACGCATCGGCTGGGTGGATTCGGCCAGCATGCGCCCGGCGCGCATACCGGACTCCGTTCTGCAAAAACTCAAGCAATCATGAATTCCCACGACATGTCCATGCTCAGCCTGGTGCTCAACGCCAGCTGGGTGGTGCAACTGGTAATGGTGCTGCTGCTGGCCGTCTCCGTGGCCAGCTGGGCGGCGATCTTCCGCAAGCTGTTCGCCCTGAAGCGCGTGAAGGCGTTGAACGAAGACTTCGAGCGCGACTTCTGGTCTGGCACCAGCCTGAACGACCTGTACGCCAGCGCGGCGCAGAACGCCAAGCACGCCGGGCCCATGGAGCGCATCTTCGCCAGCGGCATGCGCGAGTATCACAAGCTGCGCGAGCGCCGCATCAGCGACTCGGGCACGCTGCTGGACGGCGCGCGCCGCGCCATGCGCGCCAGCTTTCAGCGCGAGATGGACGTGATCGAATCCAGCCTGTCCTTCCTGGGCTCGGTCGCCTCCGTCTCGCCCTACGTGGGCCTGTTCGGCACCGTGTGGGGCATCATGCACGCCTTCACCGGCTTTGCCGGCATGGAGCAGGTGACTCTCGCCACCGTCGCCCCCGGCATTGCCGAGGCCCTGGTGGCCACCGCCATCGGCCTGTTCGCCGCCATCCCTGCCGTGATCGCCTACAACCGCTTCGCGCGCGACATTGACCGCGTGGCCACGCACCAGGAGACCTTCATCGAGGAGTTCTCCAACATCCTGCAGCGCAACCTGGGCGCCCAGCCCGGCAGCCCTTCCGGGCATTGAAGGAACGCATATGCCCGCCATGGCGTCCCGCAGCGGCACCCGCCGCCGCTCCATGAACGAGATCAACATGGTGCCCTTCATCGACGTGATGCTGGTGCTGCTCATCATCTTCATGGTGACTGCCCCCATGCTCACGCCCAGTTCGGTGAACCTGCCCTCGGTCGGCAAGGGCGCCAACATGCCCAAGAAGCGCGCCGATGTCATCGTGGACAAGGACGGCGGCGTGCGCTTCAAGGCCGACGGCAACGAACGCAGCGTGCCGCTGGCGCAACTGGGCAGCACCGCCAAGACCTGGCTCAAGGATCAGCCCGCGGACACGCCCGTGCTCATCAGCGCCGACAAAACCGCCTCCTACGACTCGGTCATGAAGGCCATGTCGGAGCTGCAGAAGGCCGGCGTGGCGCGCGTGGCCCTGGCCGTCAAGAGCGGCGGCTGAGCAACACGGATTCAGCGCATGCAGGCCGTCCTCCACGATCGCGACCAGTTCGCCCCGCCGCGCCCGCCCGGGCGCATGCGGGCGGTGGCGCTGGCAGTGCTGGCGCATATCTTGTTGATCATCGCCCTGACCTGGGGCGTGAACTGGAAGACCAGCAGCGACCAGCCAGCCGTGGAGGCCGAACTGTGGGCCGCCGTGCCCCAGCAGGCCGCACCGCGCGCCGCCGAAACCCCGCCGCCGCCGGCCCCCCAGCCCGCACCGCAACCCAAGCCCGTACCCGCCCCACCACCGCCGCCGCCACAGCGCCAGGTGCAGGACGATGCGCATGAGGCCGATATCGCCCTGCAGAAGCAGAAAAAGCGCGAGGAGCTGGAGAAAAAGCGCCTGGCCCAGCTGGAGGAGGAGAAAAAGGACAAACTGCTGAAAGAAAAGCAGGAGAAGCTGTAAAAAGACAAGCGCGAGAAGGAAAAAGCGCAGCACGAGAAGGACTTGCGCGAAAAGCAGCTGGCCGAACAAAAGAAGCTGGAGCAGAAAAAGCTCGAACAGGAAAAGGCCGAGCAGGACAAGCAGAAGAAGCTGGCCGAGGACAAGCGCCGCAAGGCCGACGAAGCGCGCGAGGCCAAGGAGGCCGATGCGCGCCACCAGGCCAACATCCGCCGCATGCAGGGCCTGGCCGGCGCGACGGGCGGCGAAACCGCCACCGGCACGGCACTACGCAACGCCGGCCCTTCGGGCGGCTACGGCGGCAAGGTGGCGGCCAAGGTCAAGCCCAACATCGTCTATCCCGACACCGTGGACGGCAACCCGCGCGCCGAGGTCGAGGTGCGCGCCGCACCCGACGGCACCATCGTCGGCACGCGCATCACGCACTCCAGCGGCAACAAGGCCTGGGACGACGCCGTGATCCGCGCCCTGCAGCGCACCGAAACCTTGCCGCGTGATGTGGACGGCCGCGTGCCCTCCTCGCTCGTCATCGGCTTTCGCCCCAAGGACTGAAAAACCATAGCTGGCTGCGCTTTTCCCACATGGGATAGGCGTGATTTTTCTTAGAAATTTCAGGCGCAGCCATGCCCCTATGCCGAACGCAAAAGGGCTCACACCGGACAATTGCACCCCATGACCCTCAAAGCCCCCGAACTGCTGCTGCCCGCCGGCTCGCTAGACAAGATGCGCGCCGCCTACGACTTTGGCGCCGACGCCATCTACGCCGGCCAGCCGCGCTACAGCCTGCGTGCACGCAACAACGAATTCCGCCTGGAGCAGATCGCCCAGGGCATCCAGGAGGCGCATGCGCGCGGCAAAAAGTTCTTCGTCACCAGCAACCTGATCGCGCACAACGACAAGGTACGCACCTATCTCCGCGACATCGAGCCCGTCATCGACTGCAGGCCGGACGCGCTCATCATGGCCGACCCCGGCCTCATCATGATGGTGAAAGAGAAGTGGCCAGATCAGGAAATCCACCTCTCGGTGCAGGCCAACACCACCAACTGGGCGACGGTGAAGTTCTGGCAGAAGATGGGCGTGTCGCGCATCATCCTCTCGCGCGAACTGGCCCTGGACGAGATCGAGAAGATCCGCCAGGAATGCCCGGACATGGAGATCGAGGTCTTCGTGCACGGCGCGCTGTGCATCGCCTACTCGGGCCGCTGCCTGCTGAGCGGCTATTTCAACCACCGCGACCCGAACCAGGGCACCTGTACCAACGCCTGCCGCTGGGAATACAAGACGCATGACGCGGGCGTTGACCCCAACACCGGCGAGGCGCTGGCCAGCGGCATGGACAAGGCTTTTAGCTTCAGCAAGTCACGCGAGGACGCCGACGCGCAGTTCACCGGCATAGCCATCCAGCGCCACCCCAAGGCCGACGAGGTCTACCTGCTGGAAGAGGCCAACCGCCCCGGCGAGCTCATGCCCATCATGGAAGACGAGCACGGCACCTACATCATGAACAGCCGCGACCTGCGCGCAGTCGAGCATGTGGAGCGGCTGGTGAAGATCGGCGTCGATTCGCTCAAGATCGAGGGCCGCACCAAGAGCCTGTACTACGTGGCACGCACGGCCCAGGTGTACCGCCGCGCCATCGACGACGCCGTGGCCGGCCGCCCTTTCAACCCGCAGCTGATCACCGAGCTCGAAGGCCTGGCCAACCGAGGCTACACCGGGGGTCTCTTGGAGCGCCGCCCGGCCAACGACTACCAGAACTACGAGACCGGCCACAGCGTGCTGCAGCGCAGCCACTTCGTCGGCGAGGTGCGCGGCTGGGCCGACGGCCTGGCCGAGGTGGAAACCAAGAACCGCTTTGCCGTCGGCGACCGGCTGGAGATCATCCACCCCCAGGGCAACCGTCAGGTGCTGCTGGAAAAGATGTTCAACCTGGAGGGCGAGCCGGTGCAGGTCGCCCAGGGCAGCCCGGTGCGCGTGCGCATTCCGCTCGAAGGCCCGGTGGAAGGCGCACTGATCGCCCGCCTGCTGCAACCCTCCTGAAATCATAGCTGTTAGCGCTTGGTACACGGGCGCTGCAGCCGATTTTCAATCAAAGGCCCCGCCGGGGCCTTTGCCTATTTTTTGCTTCGTTTGTTTGAAAACCCATGAATCCTGAAGACATCGTCGTCCTGCCCGAACTCAAGGCCTATATCGATCCGCTCACGCCCGATGAGCATGAGGCGCTGGAGCGCAGCCTCCTGGCCGAGGGCTGCCGCGACGCGCTGGTGCTATGGGGCGATGTGCTGGTGGACGGCCACAACCGCTTCGGCATCTGCCAAACGCACGCCCTGCCCTTCCAGACCGTGCAGAACACCCGCTTTCAAAACATGGAGGACGTGCACCTGTGGATGATCGACCAGCACCTGGGCCGGCGCAGCGTGTCGGAGTTCCAACGCGGCGTGCTGGCGCTGCGCAAGCGCGAGATCATTGCCGAGCGCCGCGCCCAGGCCGCGGCCGCCGTGGTGGCGGCCAAGGCCGAGGCAGCGCAGTCGCCCGAATCGCAGGCCCCCTGGGAGGGCGACACCGATCCCGTCGTGGCCAAGGCCCTGGCAACCGTCCCCAAGGTGCCTGACGACGCGCTGGACACGCGCGAGGCCCTGGCACGCGCCGCACGCCTGACGGCGGCCCAGGTGAAGATGATCGAATCGATCCACCAGAACGCGGCGCCGGAAGTGGTGGCCGCGGTGAAGTCGGGCGAGCTCTCGCTGAACGCCGCGGCCGTCGTCGCCACGCTATCGGTAGAGGAGCAACAAGCGGCCGCCGCGGGCGGCACGCAGGATCTCAAGCAGGCCGCCAAGCGCGTGCGCGAGGCAAAGAAGAAACCGAAGGCCGTGGCAGAAACTGCGGAAGACGGCGCAACAGCGCAGGCAGCGCCCGACACGGCACAGCTGCAGCAGCGCGTGACCGAACTGGAGGCCGAGAACGAACGCCTGCGCCAGCAGGTCAAGGCGCTGCAGGATCTGCTGGCCGAGGCGGCATAGTCAACCACACGCCAAAGCGCTCGCCCAGCCGCTGCAGATCCTCCGGCGTATCCACCTTCACCTTGGGTCTGCCCGTAATACACCTTCAGCCCCGCATTTCAGCGCGCAGCCATAGACTGGTGCACTCCGTGCCCGCGCACCAAGCATGAAAGGTCAGTAAAGCGCCATGAAACACTACGACTACATCGCCATTGGCGGCGGCAGCGGCGGCATCGCCTCGGTCAATCGGGCGGCCATGCACGGCGGGCGCTGCGCCCTGATCGAGGGCGGAGCGATCGGCGGCACCTGCGTCAACGTGGGCTGCGTTCCCAAGAAGATCATGTGGCATGCCGCGCAGATCGCAGAGGCCATTCGGCACTATGGCCCGGACTACGGCTTCGACACCACGGTCAACCGCTTCGACTGGGCCACCCTGGTGAAGAACCGCAGTGCCTACATCGAGCGCATTCACGCCTCGTATGCCACCGGGCTGGACAGGAACAAGGTGGACGTGATCCGGGGCTTCGCCCGCTTCGTCGACGCGCGCACCATCGAGGTGGACGGCGAGCGCATGACGGCTGACCACCTCCTCATCGCCACCGGCGGCCATCCCGTGCGCCCCGACATCCCCGGCGCGGAGCATGGGCTGGATTCGGACGGCTTTTTCGCCCTGCAGGGGCTGCCCCGGCGCGCGGCCGTCGTGGGCGCGGGCTACATCGCCGTGGAACTGGCCGGCGTGCTGAACGCGCTGGGCGCGCAAACGCATTTGTTCGTGCGCAAGCATGCGCCGCTGCGCCACTTCGACCCGCTGCTGGGCGACACTCTGGTGGAGGTGATGCGGGCCGAGGGCCTGGAGCTGCACACCCACGCCAACCCGGTCGCCCTGCTCAAAAATGCCGACGGCAGCCTGACCCTGGAGCTGGACAACGGCGAACGCCACACGACGGACTGCGTCATCTGGGCCATAGGCCGCGCACCGCACACGGCCGGCCTGCGCCTGGAGGCTGCCGGAGTCGCGGTGGACGCGCGCGGCTACGTGAGCGTGGACAAGTACCAGAACACCAGCGTGCCGGGCATCTATGCCGTGGGCGACATCACAGGGCAGGTCGAGCTGACGCCGGTGGCCGTGGCCGCGGGGCGGCGCCTGGCGGAACGCCTGTTCAACGCCAGGCCCGACGCGCACCTGGACTACGAGAACATCCCCTCCGTGGTGTTCAGCCACCCGCCCATAGGCACGGTGGGCCTCACGGAGCCCGAGGCGCGTGCGCAGTACGGCGACGGCGCCGTAAAGGTGTACCAGTCCGCATTCACCCCCATGTACTCGGCAGTCACCCAGCACCGCCAGCCGGCCCGCATGAAGCTGGTCTGCGTGGGGCCGGACGAGCGCATCGTCGGCATCCACGGCATAGGCTACGGCATGGACGAGATCCTCCAGGGCTTCGCCGTCGCGCTGAAGATGGGCGCTACCAAGCGCGACTTCGACGACACGGTGGCGATCCACCCCACAGCGGCCGAGGAATTCGTGACGATGCGCTAGCGGTGGCTTAGTCGGGCAGGAAATCCTTGCCTTCGCTCAAAGGCGCCAGGCGGTAGCTGGCCGGCGTGCGGCTCAGCTTGACCGGGGCACCCAGGCCCTGGTAGCCGTCCATGCGCACCACCATCTCGCGGTGCGCGGTGTGCGGGTGCTGCAGGGCTTGCGCTACGTCGAGCACCGGCGCGGCCGGCACGCCAATGGCCATCAGGGCATCAGCCAGCTCCTGGCCGTCGCGCTGCGTAAAGGCCTGGGTGAGCAGGGGCTTGAGCACGGCGCGGTTCACCGAGCGCTGGCCCGCCGTGGCAAAGCGCGGGTCGTCTGCCATGGCCGGCTGGCCGATGTAGTCGCACAGCAGGCGGAACTGCCGGTCGTTGCCCACGGCCAGGAAGATCGGCGCTCCACCGGTATGGATCACGTCGTAGGGGTAGATGTTGGGGTGGGCGTTGCCGGTGCGCTGCGGCAGCTTGTCGCTCATGAACCAGTTGGCGGCATGCGGGTGCAAGAGCGACAGGCCGCTGTCGTACAGCGCCGCATCCACCAGCTGGCCCTGGCCGCTACGCGCACGCTCGTGCAGCGCCAGCAGCACACCGATGACCGCATTCATGCCCGTGACCATGTCCACCACCGGCAGGCCCACGCGCAGCGGGTCGCCGTCGGCGTCGCCGTTGATGCTCATGAGGCCGGCCATGGCCTGCACGGCCGCGTCGTAGCCGGGCAGCGCGCCCAGCGGGCCGTCGGCGCCAAAGCCGGTCACGCGGCACCAGATCAGGTGCGGAAACTGCGCACGCATCTGCTCATAGCCTATGCCCCACTTCTCCATGGTGCCGACCTTGAAGTTCTCCACCACCACGTCGGCCTGGGCCATGAGTTCACGCACGCGCTGCTGCCCCTCAGGGCTGGCCAGATCCATGAACTGGATGCGCTTGTTGCGGTTCAGGCCAAAGTAGTAGGAGGCCACGCCATCCTTGAACGGAGGCCCCCAGGCACGCGTGTCGTCGCCTTGGGGCGGCTCGACCTTCAGCACGTCAGCGCCGTGGTCGCCCAAAATCTGGCCGCACAGCGGCCCGCCGAGGATGCGCGACAGGTCTAACACCTTGATACCGGCCAGGGCGCCGGGTTTTGTAGCTTGGCTCATGTCGGCTCCTTAATCGAGCTGCACGCCCGACTGCTTGACCACCTTGCCCCACTTGTCCACCTCGGCCTTGATGAACTGGCCCAGGTAGGCCGGGCTGCGGTCGGGCGAGGCCTCCAGTCCCTGCTGGGCAAAACTCTGCTTGACCTTGTCGGCATCGAGCGCGCGCGAAAACGCCGCATTCAAGGTCTTGAGGCGATCGGCCGGCGTGCCCTTGGGAGCCACCACGCCAAAAAACACGCTCACGTCGTAGCCCTTCACGCCCTGCTCCGCAATGGTCGGAATATTGGGCAGGGCGCTGGAACGCTTGGCCGTGGCCACGCCCAGGGCCTTGACCTTGTCGCTCTTGATGTAGGGCATGGCGGTGAGGATGTCGGTAAACGTCATGTCCACCTGGCCGCCCAGCAGGTCGTTGAGCGCCGGGCCCGTGCCCTTGTAGGGCACATGCATCAGCTTGGTGCCTGTCATTTCGTTGAACAGCACGCCCGCCAGGTGCGACGAGGCGCCATTGCCCGAGGAGGCAAAGCTCATGGACCCGGGCTTGGCCTTCTCCTTGGCGATCAGCTCCTGCACGTTGGCGACGCCCAATCCAGAGCGCACCACCAGGATGTTGGGCAGGTGGCCCACGTAGATCACCGGCTCGAAGCTGGTGCGCGCGTCGTACTTCTGCCCCTTGTACAGGCTCTGGTTGATGGCCAGCGGCCCCGAGGTGCCGAACATGATGGTGTAGCCGTCGGGCGCGGCGCGCGCCACGGCGTCGGCGCCGATGTTGCCGCCGGCGCCGGCCTTGTTGTCCACGATGACGCTCTGGCCCAGCTCCTTCGTCAACTCGGTCGCCAGGATGCGCGCCATGGCATCCGTGGGCCCGCCCGGCGGGAAGGGCACGACGAACATGATCGGCTTATCGGGGAACTTGGTTTGTGCCGGCACGGGCAAGGCGGCCAGCATGGCGGCGCCGGCCAGCAGAGAAAGAAAATGGCGTTTTGGCTTGTACATGGTGTGTCTCCAGTTATTGATTTGATAGTGCTGGGAGCGCCGGCATCTTGCCGGCACCCGCCTTGAATGCCGGCAAGATGCCGGCGCTCCAATGGGCCGTGCTCAATGCACCCACTCAGCAGGCACACCGCCTTCATTCAGCGGATCCCACGGCAGCACACGGTGTGCAACCACCAGTTGCGACAGGCGCAGGCGCTCGCTGCTGCCGGTCTTGCTTGCCTCCCAGGCCATGGCGATGGCCGTGGTGCAGTTGTACAGGGCGGTGGCGGCCTGGCGCACCGATTTTTCGCCGTCGTCGGCCACGGCGCGCTCGGCCAGCTTCACTGCCCCGGCCAGCGCGTCAGTCAGCGCCTGGCGGTAGG
>JAFEER010000301.1 GCA_018240985.1 Pseudomonadota bacterium | reverse complement strand
GGGCGGCCTGGCGCAGCGCGGGGCAGTCGTTTGCCGGCGGTGCCACCACCGAGGCGCTGGATGACCACGTGGTCAGCCTGGCCGGCGTACCCATGCCGCAATGGCTTGTGGCGCGCATCAGTGATGCGCACAGCATGCTCGCACCCCTGCAGGATGCACAGCGCCGCGCCCTGGAACAGGTCGCCGCGGCCACCGCCGGGCTGTGCATGCTGGCCGCGTTGCTGATCCTGTGGCTGGCGCGGCCGCTCGGCCTGCTGCGTGAGCGTGCGCTGGCTGCCGTGGATACCGATGCGCAAGGCCACCCGGCGACGATGGTGCCGGCCGACACCCCCTGGCCGCGCTCGAGCGGCGAGGTGGACGATGTGGTGCACGCGTGCACGCGCTTGGCAGATGGTCTGCGCCGGTCGCAGCGCAGCGCCGACACCCTGCTGCGCCAGCTGCAGGCGGTGCTCGAGCATGTGCCCTTGGGGATCGCCGTGGCGCGCGCCGAGCAGGTCGAGGTCGTGAGCCAGCAGGTATGCCGGCTGCTCGGCTACACGGCTGAGGAGCTGCAGGGCCGCAACCTGATCGAGCTGCTGGCGCCGCACGAATATGGGCTGGACGTGTCACAGCATGTGCATGCCGAATTCGACGCGCATGGCGCCTTTGATGGCGAGCTGCCCCTGCTGCGCAAGGACGGCACCACGCTGTGGGGGCGTGTGCAGGGCCAGCTGGTGCAGCCCGGCGAGCCCGGGCGCGGCGTGCTGTGGACGCTGCAGGATTGCACCGCCGAGCGCGAGGCGCGCGCCCAGCAGAACTGGGAGGGCAGCCACGACGCGCTGACCCAGCTGCTCAACCGTGCCGAGTTCGAGCGGCGCCTGCAGGTGTTGCTGGCCCAGCGCGAGACCCAGGCGCCAGCGCCGCAGTCCCAGGGCGTGTTGCTGTTCATGGATCTGGATCATTTCACCGTGGTCAACGACCTGGCCGGCCGCGCCGTGGCCGACGATGTGCTGCGCCGCCTGGCGCGCCTGCTGGAGGCCGAGGTGCAGCGCAGCGGCTGGGCGGCGCGCCTGGGCGGTGACGAATTCGCCGTGCTGCTGCCGGCCAGCAGCCCGGCCAACGGACAGGAGGTGGCCGAGCGCCTGCGCGCTACGGTGCAGGCCTGGGAGCCGGCCTACCAGGGGCGCAGCTTCACCCTGGGCCTGAGCATAGGCATGGTGCCTTTGGCTGCGGGCCTGCGTGATGCGGCAGCCGTCATGCACGCGGCCGACATGGCCTGCTACGAGGCCCAATGCGCGGGGCGCAACCGTGTCCACCTGGCGGCGCTGCGCGTGGGTGCTTAACAACGCCATCGGGCGACGGATCAAGCCCGAATTGCTATTAAAAAAATAGCTGCTTGCGCGCATACATGCTGCGCTGCATGCCGTTTTGATTCAAGTTCAGAAGAAAAAAATTGGGAGACAATCGCGGCATGAACCCATCACGCCAATCCGACAGTGCCGCCGTGCCCGCCAGGGGGGCGCCGCGGCTGCAGCTGACGGGCATCACCAAACGCTACCCGGCCGTGGTGGCCAACGACGGCATCTCGCTCAGCGTGCAGCCCGGTGAGATACACGCGGTGCTGGGCGAGAACGGCGCCGGCAAGTCCACGCTGATGAAGATCATCTACGGCGCCGTCAAGCCCGATGCCGGGCAGATGCTGTTCGACGGCCGGCCCGTACAGGTGAAGAACCCCCAGGAGGCGCGCCAGCTGGGCATTGCCATGGTGTTCCAGCATTTCAGCCTGTTCGACACCCTCACCGTGGCCGAGAACGTCTGGCTGGGCCAGGACAAGCGCCTGCCCCTGGCCGAGGTGGCGCAGCGCGTCAGCGCCACGGCGGCCGAATATGGCCTCGACATCGACCCGCAGCGCCCCGTGCATACCCTGTCGGTGGGCGAGATGCAGCGCGTGGAGATCATCCGGGCGCTGCTCACCCAGCCCCGGCTGTTGATCCTGGACGAGCCCACGTCGGTGCTCACGCCCCAGGCCGTGGACAAGCTGTTCGTGGTGCTCAAAAAACTCGCCAGCGAAGGCTGCTCCATCCTCTACATCAGCCACAAGCTGCACGAAATCCGCGCCCTGTGCAGCGCCTGCACGGTGGTGCGCGGGGGCCGGGTGACGGGGGTGTGCGACCCGTCGCAGGAGTCGAACGCCTCGCTGTCGCGCCTGATGATCGGCGCCGAGCCGCCGCAGCTCACGCACCGCAAGGTGGCCGTGGGCGCGGTGGTGCTGCGCACGCAGGCCTTGAGCCTGCCCACGGCCGATCCGTTCGGCGTGGCGCTCATCGACATCGACCTGGCCGTGCGCGCCGGCGAGGTGGTGGGCATTGCCGGCATCTCGGGCAATGGGCAGAAGGAGCTGCTCTATGCGCTCTCGGGCGAGGATCGGCGCGCCCAGGCCGCCATGGTGCAGCTGGCCGGCAAGAACGTTGCCCGCCAGGGGCCGTGGCGGCGGCGCGCGCTGGGCCTGCATTTCGTGCCCGAGGAGCGCCTGGGCCGCGGCGCCGTGCCCAGCATGAGCCTGGCGCACAACCTGCTGCTCACGCGCAGCAATGCCGTGGGGGCGGGCGGCTGGCTGCGCATGGGGCAGCTGCAGCGGCAGGCGCAGCGCATCATCGAGCGCTTTCAGGTCAAGGCCGGTGGGCCGGATGCGCCGGCGCAGTCGCTGTCGGGCGGCAATCTGCAGAAATTCATCGTCGGCCGCGAGATCGAGGCCCAGCCTAAGCTGCTCATCGTCTCCCAGCCCACCTGGGGCGTGGACGTGGGCGCGGCGGCGCAGATCCGCGGCGAGATATTGCAGCTGCGCGACCAGGGCTGCGCGGTGCTGGTGGTGAGCGAGGAGTTGGACGAATTGTTCGAGATCTGTGACCGGCTGCATGTGCTGGCCAAGGGGCGCCTGTCGCCCAGCGTGCCGCGCGCCCAGGCGACGGTGGAGCGCATCGGCGAATGGATGAGCGGGCTGTGGCACGCCGAGGTGCAGGCGCACCTGGGCGAGGCCGGCGTGGGCGGGGAGGGTGGGCATGCTCAAGCTTGAGGCGCGGCCCCAGGCATCAAGCCTGTGGGCCTATGGCTCGCCGCTGCTGGCGCTCGTCATCACCGTGCTGATCGGGGTGGCCTTGTTCGCTGCCCTGGGCAAGGATCCGGCGCGTGCGCTGCAGGTGTTCTTCTGGGAGCCCATCAAGTCGCCCTATGCGCTCGGCGAGCTGGCGCTCAAGGCCACGCCGCTGTTGCTGATCGCGCTGGGGCTGGCGGTGTGCTTTCGCTCCAACGTCTGGAACATCGGCGCCGAGGGCCAGTTCGTGATCGGCGCCGTGGCCGCCGGCGGCGTGGCGCTGCTGGCCGACAAGGGCACCGGGCCGTGGATCGTGCCCGCCATCCTGTTGGCCGGCGCACTGGGCGGCATGGCCTGGGCCGGCATCACGGCGCTGCTGCGCGACCGCTTCAACGCCAACGAGATTTTGGTCAGCCTGATGCTGGTCTACGTCGCCATCCTGTTCCTGGGCTACCTGGTGTATGGGCCCTGGAAGGACCCGCTGGGCTACAACTTTCCGCAGACCAAGATCTTCGAGCGCGTGACGCAGATGCCCAAGCTCTTCGCCGGCTCGCGCGTGACCATTGGCGCGCCGCTGGCGCTGATCGGCGCGCTGCTGCTGTGGCTGTTCCTGTTTCGCACGCGCGCGGGCTTTGCGCTGCAGGTGGGGGGCCTCGCGCCCGCGGCCGCGCGCTATGCGGGCTTTTCGTCGCGCCGCGCGCTGTGGACGGCGCTCTTGATATCGGGCGCCACGGCCGGCCTGGCGGGCGCGCTGGACGTGGCGGGCCCGATTGGCCAGCTCACGCCCTATGTGCCGGCGGGCTATGGCTTTGCCGCCATCATCGTGGCCTTCGTCGGGCGGCTGCACCCGGTGGGCATGGTGTTCTCGGCCCTGCTCATGAGCATGTTCTACATCGGCGGCGAGCTGGCGCAGTCGCGCCTGGGGCTGCCCAAATCGCTCACCGGGGTGTTCCAAGGGCTGCTGCTGTTCACGCTGCTGGCCTGCGACACGCTGATCGCCTACCGCCTGCGCTGGGTGGCATCGCAAAAGGGGCTGGGTTGATGGAATCCTATGCATTGCTGCTCGGCAGCACGCTGAGCGCCGGCACCGTGCTGGCCATTGCCGCCCTGGGGCTCCTGATCAACGAAAAGGCCGGCATCGTCAACCTGGGCGCCGAGGGCATGATGCTGTGCGCCGCCATTGCCGCCTTTGCCACCGTGGTGCACACGGGCAGCTTTGCGCTCGGCCTGCTCGCCGGCATGGCCGCGGGCGCGCTGCTGGCGGCCTTGTTTGGCTGGCTGGTGATCTGGTGCAACACCAACCAGTACGCCACGGGCCTGGCGCTGTCGCTGTTCGGCGTGGGCTTTTCGGCCTTTGCGGGCATCAGCTATGTGCAGGCCAAGCTGCCGGACACCCCCAAGTTCTCGCTGCCGCTGCTGGGTGATCTGCCCGTGGTGGGGCCGGCGCTGTTCCGCCAGCATCCGCTGGTGTACCTGACCATGCTGCTGGTGCTGCTGCTGATGTGGTTTCTGTACCGCACGCGTGCCGGCCTAGTGCTGCGCTCGGTGGGCGAATCGCCCCAGTCGGCCCATGCGCTGGGCTACCCGGTGCGCCGCATACGGCTGTTGGCGGTGATGGCCGGCGGCGCGCTGTGCGGGCTGGCCGGCGCCTATGTCTCCACCGTCTACACCCCCCTGTGGGTGGAGGGCATAGTGGCCGGGCGTGGCTGGATCGCGCTGGCGCTGACCACCTTTGCCACCTGGCGGCCGGCGCGCGTGCTGCTGGGCGCCTACCTGTTCGGCGGCGTGACCATGCTGCAGTTCCACCTGCAGGCCTCGGGTGTGCAGCTGGCCAGCCAGCTCTTGTCCATGCTGCCGTACCTGGCCACCATCGTGGTGCTGGTGTTGATCTCGCGCAATCCGGGCTGGATCCGTGCCAATATGCCGGCCTCGTTGGGCAAGCCCTTCTACCCCGGCAGTTGATTTCTTACCCCCTTGAACCCATGCATACCCTGAACAAACGCACCTTGATCAAAACCGTTGCGCTGTCGGCCGTTGCCGTCGCCGTGCTGGCCGGCTGCGGCAAGAAGGAAGAGGCAGCGGCCCCTGCCGCCGCGCCCGCTGCCGCAGCCCCTGCAGCCGACAAGCTGAAGATCGCCTTCATGTACGTGAGCCCCATCGGCGACGGCGGCTGGACTTTTCAGCATGACCTGGGCCGCAAGGCGATCCAGGAAAAGTTTGCCGACAAAATCGAGACCTCCTTCGTCGAGAGCGTGCCCGAGAGCGCCGACGCCGAACGCGTGCTGCGCGACATGGCGGGCCAGGGCAACAAGCTGATCTTTGCCACCAGCTTTGGCTACCAGGAATATGTGCAGAAGGCGGCAGCAGACCTGAAGGACGTGAAGTTCGAGCACGCCACCGGCTACAAGCAGGCCGCCAACGTCGCCACCTACGACACCAAGACCTTCGAGGGCGCGTATCTCGCCGGCATCGTGGCCGGCGGCATGAGCAAGACCAAGACCGTGGGCGTGGTGGCCTCCGTGCCGATTCCCGAGGTGGTGCGCAACATCAACAGCTTCGTGCTGGGTGCGCAGAGCGTCGATCCAACGATTAAGGCCAAGGTGGTCTGGGTCAACGAATGGTTCAGCCCGCCCAAGGAGGCCGAGGCCGCGAACACGCTGATCAACGGCGGCGTGGACGTGCTGTACCAGAACACCAATTCGCCCTCGGTGCTGAAAACCGCCGAGGAGCGCGGCGCGCGCGCCTTCGGCAAGGACGGCGACATGAGCGCCTTCGCGCCCAAGGCCCACCTGGGCTCGGCCGTGATCGACTGGACGCCCTACTACTCCAAGGTGGTCACTGACACGCTGGCCGGCCAGTGGCAAAGCGGCAACTTCTGGTGGGGCGTGAAAGAGGGCGCGATCGACCTCTTGAAGATTGCCGACGACGTGCCCCAGGACATCAAGGATCGCGTGGCCAAGGCGCGCGCGGGCCTGAAGGACGGCAGCTTCGCCGTCTGGACTGGCCCCGTCAAGGACAACACCGGCAAGGAGCTGCTCACCGCCGGCCAGGTGGCGGACGACAAGTTCCTCACCGGCATCAACTTCTACGTTGCCGGCGTCGAAGGCAAGGTGCCCGGCACCGAGGGTAAGTAAACCTATTGAACCGGCAACACAGGGTTGATCGTCATCCCGGCCTGATCAGCGACATGTCTCAGAGAGCGCGTGGCATCAATCACCCCGTCATTCCGGCGAAAGCCGGAATCCAGACGCCACGCACTGGTCACAACGGTAGATTCCGGCTTTCGCCGGAATGACGGGGGTCTTTGCAATCGTTAATGGCCGGGTGAATAGGTTAAGAGTTTTTGTTCATCAACGTCCCAAAGGACTTTCCATGACTGATCTGCGCAAGCGTTCCCTGTTCAAGCTCGCGGCCCTGTCGGCCGTTGCCGCTGCGGCCCTGGTGGGTTGCGGCAAGAAGGAAGAGGCAGCGCCCGCTGCTGCCCCCGCAGCCGCGCCGGCCGAGGCGCCCGCGGCCAAGCCCGGGCCGCTGAAGATCGGCTTTGCCTATGTCGGCCCGGTGGGCGACGGCGGCTGGTCTTACGCGCACGACCAGGCGCGCAAGAAGCTGCAGGCCGAGTTCGGCGACCGCATCGAGACCAGCTACGTCGAGAGCGTGCCCGAGGGCCCGGACGCCGAGCGCGTGCTGCGCGACATGATCACCCAGGGCGACAAGCTGATCTTCGGCACCACCTTCGGCTACATGGACGTGATGCGTAAGCTGGCCGACGAGTTCAAGGACGTCAAGTTCGAGCATGCCACCGGCTACAAGACCAGCGAGAACATGCGCACCTACGACAGCCGCACTTACGAGGGCGCCTACCTCGCCGGCATCATCGCCGGCGCCATGACCAAGACGGGCACGCTGGGCGTGGTGGGCTCCGTGCCCATTCCCGAGGTGCTGCGCAACCTCAACAGCTTCACCCTGGGCGCGCAGAGCGTGAACCCGAAGATCAAGACCAAGGTGGTGTGGGTCAACGAATGGTTCAGCCCGCCCAAGGAAACCGAGGCCGCCACCAGCCTGATCAACGGCGGCGCCGATGTGCTGTTCCAGAACACCGACTCGCCCGCCGTGCTGAAAACCGCGCAGGAAAAGGGCAAGCGCGCCTTCGGCTGGGACAGCGACATGACCGCCTACGGCCCCAAGGCCCACCTGGCGTCCGCCGTGATCAACTGGCTGCCCTACTACACCAAGGCCACCAAGGACGCGCTGGACGGCACCTGGTCTACCGGCCAGAGCTGGTGGGGCGTGAAGGAGGGCGCGATCGACATCGTCTCCATCGCCGATGACGTGCCCGCCGACGCCCGCGCCAAGGTGGATGCTGCCAAGGCCGGCCTGAAGGACGGCAGCTTCGTGATCTGGAAAGGCCCCATCGTGGACAACACCGGCAAGACCGTGCTGGACAAGGACGCAGTGGCCGACGACAAATACCTCACCAGCATCAACTTCTACGTCAAGGGCGTGGAGGGCCAGGTGCCGGGTGGCGAGAAGAAATAAGCCGGCACAGTTTTTTTGACTAACCTTACTCCCTCCCCCTCTGGGGGAGGGCAGGGGTGGGGGCCAGCGACGCCAGCGTGTCGATGCCGGCAAGATGCCGGCGCTCCAGCCCATCCCAACCTTCCGCCAAAGGGGGAGGGAGTCTGAGACAGCTTGCCAATCAAGCAGCCTTTTATGCTGCATCGCTGCCGGCCTGATCCGGCAGCATCGTCTCTGGAGTGTGCTCATGTTCAAGGTACCGCTCATATCCACCGAACGCCTGCCCGGCCTGCTTGCAGCCATGCCGAAGGCCGAGCTGCACATCCACATCGAGGGCTCGCTGGAACCCGAGATAATCTTTGCCCTGGCCAGGCGCAACGGCGTCGCGCTGCCCTACGCCAGCGTCGAGGCGCTGCGCCGCGCCTACGCCTTCACCGACCTGCAGAGCTTTCTGGACATCTACTACGCCGGCGCCAGCGTGCTGCTGCATGAGCAGGATTTTTACGACATGGCCCGCGCCTACCTTGCGCGAGCAGCTATGGATAACGTAGTGCGTGCGGAGATCTTCTTCGACCCGCAGACGCACACCGCGCGCGGCGTGGCCATCGATACCGTCATCAACGGCCTGCACCGCGCCTGCGCCGATGCCCAGGCCGAGCTGGGCATATCGGCCGCGCTGATCCTGTGTTTTCTGCGCCACCTGAGCGAGGAAGACGC
>JAFEER010000300.1 GCA_018240985.1 Pseudomonadota bacterium | reverse complement strand
GGAGCCGCGTCTCCACTATGCACCGCAAGCATCGACAGACCCCTGGACAATCTTAGCGGCTTTGCGCAAGGCTGCGAGCAACCGACTCGGGCGCTCGACGGCCCGAAGGCCAGTTCGCGTTGGTGCAAGCTCAGCGCTCGCCCACGCCGCCACTGCGCATCCAACGCCCCATGTCCTCGGGATCGTTGGAGTCCACGTACTGCGCAACCCCCTTGAGCAGCCCCAGATCCAGTTGCCCCAGTTCGGCCAGGTTGAGCGCCAGGTGCAGGTCTTTGTGCACCACGTTGTAGATGGCGGTATAGGCCTCGGGTGAACGTGCCCAGGCCGCGTATTGGGCCCGCCCGGTCGGCGCATCGGCGGTGAGAAAGTTCAGCCCCGTGCTCACCGACAGGATGGGCGTGAGGCTCTCGAAGCTGACGCCATGCTTTTGCGCGAGCTCGATGGCCTCGGCGGTGAGGAACATGTTGGTCACGCAGATCATGTTGTTGATGACCTTGACCACCTCGCCAGCGCCCAGCGGCCCACAATGGAAGATGCGCTGGCCCATGGCCTCCATCAGCGGCTGGACGGCCTGCGCGTCGGCCGCGTCGCCGCCCATGATGATGGAGAGCGTGCCCTGCACCGCCCCGACGATGCCGCCGCTGACCGGTGCGTCGAGCAGGCGGCCGCCCGCCGCCTCGATCGGGCCCTGCAGCTTCTTCAAGGTATCGGGCAAGGTGGTACCCATCATGCAGATGATGGGATGGCGCCCGGCCGGTATCGCCTGCACCAGCCCCTGGTCGCCCAGCAACGTATCCATGACTTGCTGATCGTTGCCCAGCAGCAGGACGATGGCGTCCGCGCCCGCGCAGTCCGCCGCATTGGTGGTGGCCTTCGCCCCCTCCTTGGCGAATTGGTCGAGCACGGCCTGGTTGCGGTCGCAAACCATCAGATCAAAGCCTCCGCGCCGGGCGTTGCGCGCCATGGGGGCGCCCATGTTGCCGACACCAATGAATGCCACGGTCTTGAGTGTCATGCTCACGTCTCCTTTTCCAGCCCCTATATTGATAGCTGCTTGCGCTTACTGGTATTGCGCTGCAGCTATATTTGACCAATATGCTCTGAAAAGGTTCAGATCGGCGTGTTCTGCGAGAACTTGGGCGGGCGCTTTTCCAGCAACGCGGCCAGGCCTTCCTTGGCCTCGGGCCCGCCGAAGCCCATGAATTCCAACGCCAGCGAGGTGTCGAAGATCGGGCCCGCCTGGCGCAGCCAGTTGTTCAGGGCGTACTTAGTCCAGCGCAAGGCGGCCGGCGCGCCCGTGGCCAGCTTCTGCGCCACTTCCAGCGCCTTGTCCTGCAAAGCGTCTTCGTCCACGGACAGCGACACCAGCCCCAGCGCCTCGGCCTGTTCGCCGTTCAGGGGTTCGCACAGCATCAGGTGGTACTTGGCCTTGGCCATGCCGCACAGCAGCGGCCAGACGATGGCTGCGTGGTCGCCGGGCGCGACGCCCAGCTTGGTGTGGCCGTCCACGATGCGCGCCGTCTTGGCGGCGATGGAGATATCGGCCAGCAAGGCAGCCACCAGGCCGGCCCCGACGGCAGGGCCGTGGATGGCCGAGACGATGGGCTTGGAGCAGTTGATGATGTTGTAGACCAGATCGCGCGACTCGCGCCACACGCGCGCACGCACGTTGAAGTCGTCCGTCATTTCCTTGAGCATGGTGAAGTCGCCGCCAGCAGAGAAGGCACGCCCGGCGCCACGCAGCACGACGGCGCTGACGTCCGGGTCGGTGTCGATCTCGCGCCAGACATCCGCCAGTTCAGCATGGCCGCGTGAATCAAGGGCGTTCATGCGTTCGGGCTTGTTCAGGGTCAGGCGCAGCACCCCGGCCAAAGGGCGGTCGAACTCGATGGCTTGATAGCCTTGGTAACGGTTGGTCTGGGTCATGTTCAGCTCCAAGGTGGTGAAGTGGTTAAGCGGGGCCGGTGAGATGGAAGACGGCAATCGCGAGCAATGCGGTCATCGTCTTGAGGAGAGTGATGGCGAAAGGAATCCTTTTAGGCTTGCGGTGGGTCAACACCTTGACCTCCAACAAAGAAGTGATGACGGCGCCGTTGTGCGGCAACCTGGAACAGGCGACTGCATCGCCGTCGCCGATCAACGTAGCGGCTTCGTCTGCGCGGTGGATCTTATTGTTGGCCATGACGCTGGCACCTCCAATCGTGGCTCGTCGGCGAAGATGAATTCGCGAACCATGGCGATCTGGTCGTCGTCCATCAACGCCGGGGCGTGGCCGCAGCCGGGCACTTCGACTGCAAACACTTGCCCCTCGCGTGCCGCCGTTCCACGCTTGAGCATCTCGGCCACGGTGGCCACCGACAAGACAGTGGAATGCTGGCCCCGAATGACGAGCACCGGGCACTCAACACGCTCCCACAGCCGCCAAAGCACAATATCCACGAGGATGGGCACCATGAAGCGGCGGCCGATCGCCGGGTCGTAGTGAAAGCGCAGGCCGCCCCTGTCGTCGCGTACCGCGCTGTGTTTTGCAATGTGCCGCCACTGGTCGTCGGTAAGTGTTCCAAACGGGGCATGTGCGTCGCGCACATGCGCCTCCAGTTCCTCGAACGACTCGAACCGCCAGTCACGCCCCAAGTATCCGGCGATGGGGCGCAACGCGCTGGCGGCGAGCCGGGCGCCAAAATCGTTCAGTATCAAGCGCCGTATCGGCGTGCCGGCCTCGGCCGCGACCATCATGCCGATGTGACCGCCGGCCGAAGTGCCAACCCAGTCGATGGACTCGACATCGAGCCGGGCGATGAGCGCGGCCATCGCTGCGGTGTAGGTGGCATCGGAGTAGTGCGCCCACGAGCCCAGCCAATCGCTACGGCCACGGCCAGGCAGGTCGGGGGCGACGACGCGCGCGCCGGCTGCGGCCAACCCCATGGCCAGATGGTCGAAGTCACGCCCCAGGCGCGAGACGCCATGCGCGCACAGCACCGTGCGCTCAGCGCGCGGGGGGCCCCATTCGGTGTAGGCCAAGTTAAAGAAACCACCGGGGCCCAGCACCTTCACCCGTCCGAAGCGAGGCTTGCCCGCGGATGTACTGTCGAAAGTGGTACTGGCTTGTCTCACGCCTGCATTCTGAAAGCCCTGGTAGCGGGTCTGGGTGTTCATGGCCTGTCCAGTCCTTGGGTTGTGTGTGGCTACCGGTCTAGGGAGCGTAGCTGCGCGCCGCAATAGCAGCCAGGGCAAGCTGATCTCGTTGAGGGCGCAAGCGGGGTCAAAAGTCTAAGCAAGCCATTCAATCATGTCAATTAGTTGACACATGTTAAGGATGGATTTTACTTAGAACTGGCTTGATCATAAGCACAGAACGGCAAAAACAGAAGTGCACACAAGAATTCCATTCATAACAATTCTCAACCATGCGCGCCTTATTTAGACATATTATTGACGCATTTGACGAACATGGCGGCAGAGTGCGTCACGACATGCGCCGATCCGACGGATCGATGCGCGCCTGGGCGAGGTGACCACATCCGCCGCACGCTCGCTGTTGATCGCCGGCCAGTCGTTTTGCGCAGACGACGGGGTCAGGGAACTGCAGCGCAAGGACGCCGATCCAACATCCCGCTACAGTCAAGCCATCTACGTCAAACGGGAAGTGCTGCGAATCCCTCGATGGCAGCCACAACAGGAGAGTCCTCCGGCCACGAGCTCAAACCAGGCGGCCCGCAGTGTCTGCCACGCCCAGCCTGGAAGTGCTCGGACGGAAACGCAGCTTAGGATTCGCGGCTGGGAACCCAGAGGGTGGCAAATCCTTCAATGACGACCTTTCCGTTGACCTCGGCGACCGTTTCCAGCTCGACGAAGTTCTTTTCCGGAATCAATTTCTGTACGACGGCGCGCGCATTCACCGTGTCACCCAGGAAGACGGGGCTTCTGAACTTCATCTGCTGGTTGACATATAGCGCTCCGGGGCCGGGCAGACGGGTTCCAACCAGCGTTGAAAACAGGCTTGCAGAAATGTAGCCGTGGGCGATTCGGGTCTTGAAACGCGTGTGCTTGGCGAAATCTTCATTCAGATGGATCGGGCAGGTATCGCCCGAAAGGGCGACGAACATATTTATGTCCGCCTCCGAGATTGTCTTACCGCAATAGGTAGACATGCCAATCTGAAGATCTTCAAAGCAATAGCCGAATTGTTTTTGAATATGGGTTGGAATATCTTTCATTTCAATCTCTCATTTAATGTGGATGGATATAGTCGCCTACGGCCTATCAGGCACGAACTTGACTGGGATGGGTGTCTGGATGCCATCGATGGTCGACCAATGCTGCGGTATGGACACGACGCCTCACGCGAAATCGTCGCGCGTGCAGTACCTGATGTAACAGGGTCAGCCGTCTTTCTTGTTCGCCGCCAGCATCGACCAGAAGGCTTTTTGCCAGTCCATCGAGCGCATCCCTTCGGGCAAGAAAGGGGCGAGCATTTCTGCCGGATCGGTCTTTTCCATCGCCGCAGTGAACTTCTCCTGCATTCGACTCATCAACTCCTTTTGCACAGGCGCGACATCGGGCAAACCGAGCAAGCGCCGCATTTCTTCGGGAGTTGCGTCGATTTCAACGGTGGCTTTCATAGTACGACTCCTGTTAACCGGCAATTGTCACCGGCGAGGTTAAAAATATCATCGGCAAGCATAGTCAAGAAGCCGTTCAGGCTAGTACTTCGTTTCATCAAAATGTTGACGAAATGAAATCGATGCATTTGTTCGTCAGGCAAGGCGCAAACCGCAGTGATAGCCGTAGCTATCGCGAGGATTTGCAACGCTGCATGGCGGACAAAGCGCGATTTCATGTCAATGTTTTGGTGGAACGGAGTATTAGCGGTCAGGTTCGTCTTGGGCTGAAGCAGTGGGCATCGATTCAAGCGCATCCATTGATTGAAGCACCGCACGCTCCTCATCCCTGATATGTGCATGCGCCTCCTCGGCACTCTCAAAAATGTGAGGAGCCAGGCCGCGCTTGGTCAGGGCCTCACCCAACTTGACGCGCAGGAAAGCACTGGTGGTGTAGCGGGTGACGCCCTTGTAGTAGCGCTCCACCAGGTAATTCACCATTTCCATATAGGCATCTGCAACCTCGGTCAAAAGGTTGAAATTGTCGTAGTTGGCGATGAGAAAAACCTTCTTGCCTAACGGGGAGAGTATTCGCTCCACCTGCTGGCGGATGTTGTTCACGTCGTCGAGGCTCTTCACGGTCAGGCGCTCGAAGTTCACGAAGAACAAATCCTGTTCCGCGTCGTAGGTGAAGCGCCTCTCCAGCGGGATCGTGAGCATGCGCTCGCGCAGACCCATGGGTTCGTCGCGGAAGATGCTTGCATCCATCAGCCTGGGCGGCTCACGCATGATGGGTACGAAGTCCATATGTGCCAGGATGTCCTTTTCCAGGTCGATGCCTGGGGCGATCTCGATCAGTTCGAGCCCCTCTTTGGCGAGCCGGAATACGCAACGCTCGGTCACGTAGAGCACCGGTTGGCCGCGCCGGCTCGCCCCTTCCCCGCTGAAGGTGCGATGTTCCACCTCGGTTACGAATTTGCGTGTCGTGCCCTCTTCCAGGATCGAAAGCTTTCCGCCTTCCACCTTCACTTTCAAGCTGCCGGCGGTGAAGGTGCCGACGAACACGACCGCCTTGGCGCCCTGGCTGATGTTGATGAATCCGCCGGCACCCGCCAGGCGCGGCCCGAACTTGCTGACATTGAGGTTCCCGGCGCGGTCGGCTTGCGCGAGCCCCAAGAAAGCGACGTCGAGCCCGCCGCCGTCGTAGAAGTCGAACTGGTAGGGCTGGTCGATGATGGCTTGGGCGTTGGTGGCGGCGCCAAAGTTGAGGCCGCCGGCCAGAATGCCGCCGATGACGCCCGGCTCGGCGGTCATGGTGATCAGGTCGCTGACGCGCTCCTCGGCGGCCACCGCCGAGACGCCCTCCGGCACGCCAATGCCCAGATTCAAGACGCTGTTGGGCTTCAATTCCATTGCCGCACGACGGGCGATGATCTTGCGTTCGCTCATCGCCATGGGCTGGACAACGCTCATGGGTACGCGGATCTCACCGGAGTAGGCCGCACTGTACTGTTCGGCGAAGGTCTGCATGTGATATTCGGGCTTTTCCGCCACCACCACACAGTCCACCAGTACCCCGGGGATCTTCACCTGCTGAGGGTTGAGGGAGCCGCGCTCGGCCAGCCGTTCGACCTGAACGATGACGACCCCGCCGCAATTGTGGGCGGCCATGGCGATGGCCAGCGCGTCCAGCGTCAGCGCCTCGCGCTCCATGGTGATGTTGCCGTCCGGATCGGCGGTGGTGCCGCGCACGATCCCGACGTTGATGGGAAAGCCCCTGTAGAAAAGGTACTCCTTGCCGCCGAGCTCCATCAGGCTGACCAAATCCTCGGTGGTCTGGCCGTTGATCTTGCCGCCGCTGAAGCGTGGATCGACAAAGGTGCCCAGCCCGATGGTGGAGAGATGGCCAGGCTTGCCGGCCGCGATGTCGCGGAACAGCTGACTGATCACGCCCTGGGGCAGGTTGTAGGCTTCGATCTGGTTGCCCATGGCCAGCGTCTGCAGCTTGGGCACCAGGCCCCAGTGGGCGCCGATGACCCGCTTCAACAGGCCGGCATGGCCGAAGTGATTCAGGCCCCGCTCCCTTCCATCGCCCTGGCCAGCGGCAAAGGCGAGGGTCAGATTCCTCGGCGACCCGACGCCTTTCTCCTCCTTGTCCCTACTTTCGAGAAAGCGCTGCTCCAGGGCCACGGCGATGTTCTCCGGAAAACCGATTCCGACAAAGCCGCCGGTGACCACCGAATCGCCATCGCTGATGAGATTGACTGCATCGCGCGCGCTGACTATCTTGCCGGTCTCGAAGCTGCGCAGGGACGCAAGGTACTCACTTCTTTGCTTGATGTCCATAATGTCTCTACACGATGTCTTATATATGGGTATGGCGAGCACCGAAACCGGTTCAGTGCTCCCTCAGCCACTGCGCAATTCCGGGAGCGACGATTTTTTGCGGGGCACCACCGGTGTAGATGCCGATGTGACCGGTGTTTACACTCATCTCTTTGTAGTCCTGCTTGTTTCCTATTAATTCACCGAGCACGGTGGTGCCTGGCGGCGGCACCAAGTGGTCACGTGTTGCGTAGACGTTCAGCACCGGCATGGTGACGTTCTTTAGATCGATTTTGCGGCCGCCAAGCACCATCTCGCCTTTATACAGTTTGTTACCTTGAATGAATTCCTTCGCGAACTGGCGATACGCTTCGCCCGGAATGTCCGGGCCCTTGTATAGCCACTTTTCCATCCGCAGAAAGTTGAGAAAAGCATCCTTGTCGTCGAGGATGTCGACAGCATCGATGTATTTTCCAAACAAAACCGACAAGGGGGATGCCATCGAGAAAGAGACATTCAGCATGTCCATCGGCATGTTGCCGAACGCATCGACCATGTTATCGATATTGAGCGACCGCCCCATCCTGAACAACATGCCGACATGCGGCTGGCCTTCGACCTCGCTTGCGTGATAATTGATGGGCGTTACCGTCAGCGCCAAGTTGCGAACCTTCTCCGGAAACAGAGACGTGTAGCATGTGGCGAGCGAACCGCCAAGGCAAATTCCAAGCAGATTGAGCTGATCGCTATTGCTGTGTTCGAGTACTCGATCGACGCAGTCGTCTGCATAGTCGGTAACATAGTCGTCAAGGGTCTTGTATTTATCGCTCAGTTTGGGGTATCCCCAATCGATCAGGTAGACGTCGATGCCCTCGTTCAAGAAATTCCGGACGAAGGAGCGGTCGGGTTGAAGATCAAGGACTTCGTAGCCATTGACCAGCGATGTAAAGATAAGCATCGGCACCTGGTGAATCTTTTCTTTTTTCACCAAAGGCTTGTAGTGATAGAGCTTGAACGTACCGCGCTCATAAATGACGTCCTTCTCCGTGCTGCCGATATCGACGTCCACATCCTTCAGGGTCTTGAGTTGCGCCAAACCCTTGGCGGCCTTGCTCTCCACTTCGGCAAATTCGTGGATCAGCTTGTCCAGCTGGAATTTTATTGGAAAATTCATCATGATTTCTTCCCGGTGGTTTCGTGTGAGAGATTTTTCGGTGTACTACGCTTAGCCGTTCCGGCCGGCGCCTTCTGGCTCCGCTCGAGCTGGCGCACTTTGCGCTCCAGTTCAGCAATGCTGCGATAAGCGTCATTGATTTCGCTGCGCGTCGGAATCTCCAGCACGTTGTAAATCATCTCCAGCACCTCACGCTGCGCAATCTTGTGATTCGTCAACGCAATCACAAGCTGACCCTGCATCTCGATGAACTCCGGAGTGTTGAACTTCTGGATCAAGTCCTTATCGGCTATTGAAAACCAAATGCGCTGCAGGTCGCGTGGACTAGTTACCTTCTCGCCTTTTTCCGCGAGTTTTGCGAGGTGCTCAACCGTCTTCACGACGGAGTTGGAAAGCGCCTCGGAAAGCTGCTTCTTGTACCCCTGCTGGGCAGCCAGGAGATCCTTCATCGTATCGGTCAAATGAAGGAGCTTGCCCATTTTCTCGCGCGTGATGTGCACAAGCGGTATCTGGCCGAGTTCGATTTTATTGAAGGGCGACTGAAACATGTCTCCAAAACCAAGCATGCGGCCGAGACCGCCGATGCCGGATTCACCCCCCGCGCCAGATTGCCCATCGGCTACGGCCTGACTGACCATCGGCATCATCCCTAACAACGGACTCCAGTTCTGGAACAGCGAATTGGCTATCTGGCTGAAATCGGTTTGCATCGAAGCGGCTCGCTGCGGCGCATTGACGAACTCGTCGCGCCACTGTTGAACCAGCTTCTGTACATCCGGCTGCCAGGCTTTACCCTGCTCGATACTCGGCGCAGCCGCCTGCCAGGCTCGCGCGAGTAGATTCATGCTGCGCGTCATAATTTCCGGGGTGCCGAATATATTGCCGGTGACGCGCTGCGTCGAAGCGTCGCCCTGGCCGGACGATGTATCGGCGCCCATGCGCAACATCTGCATGAGATCCGGCATTTGCCCGGTCTGAAGGGCGTTGGCACCCTGCGCCAAATTCATCCAACCGCTCCAGAGCTGCTTTTGCGCATCGCCCCAAGTTTTGAGCATGTCGTTTGTCTGTGTGTTCCAGTCCACTGTAGTCTCCAAAGGTTGAATTTTGGCCAGGATCAAATATCGTTCTCGGCCCTGGCCGACCGGGTCAACGTTGCCACGACGCAGTTCTTTCGCGAAAACCGCGTGATCGCATCCGGAGAAAGACCTTTTCGCGACATCCGCTTGTTTCAAATGCTCCGCAACTTGTCAGATAAATCATGCGGCCGTTCGCTCGAGCAGACCGAAGATCACGCGCTCGAGCACCTTGAAATTGGCCAATTGCGTGCGACAAAATCGAGCAACTCCTTTTCAATAGATGCCGGTGAGGTAGTAAAACGCGATGATCACGAATACCGCAACAAATTTGATGAGCGTGACTGCGAAGATGTCGCCGTAGGAGGTCTTGTGCGTGAGTCCAGTCACCGCCAGCAACGTAATGACCGCACCGTTGTGCGGCAGGGTGTCCATGCCGCCGCTCGCCATCGAGGCCACCCGGTGCAGCACTTCCAGCGGGATGCCGGCGGCATTGGCGTGGGCGATAAAGGTATCCGCCATCGCGGCGAGTGCGATGCTCATGCCACCGGACGCGGATCCGGTGATGCCGGCCAGCACGTTCACCGTGATCGCCTCGTTGATCAGCGGATTAGGGATCGCCTTCAGCGCCTCGGTGATGTACAGGAAGCCCGGCAGCGCGGCGATGACGCCGCCGAATCCATATTCGGAAGCCGTGTTGACCGCTGCCAGCATCGAACCGGCGATCGCGGCCTTTGTGCCGTCGGCGAACCTCGCCTTCACCGGCTTGAACGCAAAGACCAACACTGTCAGTATGCCCAGCAGCAACGCCGCCTCGACAGCCCAGATCGCTACAACCTTGTCGATTTCGGTTGTCAGCGGCTTCCCATGGCCCGCCACCGTGGCGGTATGAACCTTGCCGTACACGGCGGGAATCACCGACGTGAAGACTTTGTTCATGATCCCCACCACCAGCAGCGGCAGCACTGCAATGTAGAAATTCGGCAGTTTCTCCGTGGAAACTGGTTCGGGTTCATTGACGTGGTTGCTGCCGTAATCTTCGCCGCGCGCCGCGGCCTGGCGGCGACGCCATCCGAGGTAGGCCATGCCGACAAGCAGCATGAAAATAGAACCTACGACGCCCAGCCAAGGTGCGGCCCAGGTATCGGTCTTGAAGAACGTCGTCGGAATGATGTTCTGGATCTGCGGCGTTCCGGGCAGCGAGTCCATCGTGAAGCTGAATGACCCGAGCGCAATGGTGCCCGGAATCAGCCGCTTGGGAATGCCGCTCTGCCTGAACATCTCGGCCGCGAACGGATAGACCGCGAACACGACGACGAACACCGACACGCCGCCGTAGGTCAGCACCGCGCAGACCAGCACGATCGACAGCATGGCCCGTTCACGGCCGATAAGGGCGATCACCTTCGAGACGATGGACTGGGAGAAACCCGACAGCTCGATGACCTTGCCGAACACCGCTCCCAGCAGGAACACCGGAAAGTAGAGCTTGAAGAAGCCCGCCATCTTCTCCATGAACACGCCAGTGAACATCGGCGGCACCAGCGACGGGTCGGTCAGCAGCACCGCGAGCAATGCGCAGACCGGGGCGAACAGGATCACGCTGAGTCCGCGATATGCCACGAACATCAGCAGCAACAACGCCCCCAGGACGATCAGAAAACTCATGGAACTGTCTCCTTGTCTTTTATTCCGCGGTATCAGAGCCCAGGGTTCGTGGATCTCCCCTCAGGCCAACGCCGCGCTCAATAGCTGCTTGAATCGCCGAGAATCCTCAACCGCTCGATCTCCAGGCCACGGATGACGTGCTCGTGATGGGAGATCACTTCCTTCACGATGTCGCCGATCGAGAGCACGCCGATGACCCGGTCACCGTCCACGACCGGCAGGTGCCGAACCCGCTTCTCCGTCATCAACGCCATGCACTCGGGCACGCTATTGGCTGCGGACACGCAGTAGGGATTGGGGGTCATGATTTCGCGCACCAGCGTGTCTTTCGACGTCTTGCCGACGAGCGCTACCTTGCGGGCGTAGTCGCGTTCGGAGATCACGCCGACGAGGCGCTCTGCCTGCATCACCAACAGGCAGCCGACATTGTTGTCGGCCATCATCTGCAGCGCTGCCACCACCGGTTCGTCCGGGTCAATCGCCAACCTGCCGGGCCGTTTTGCCGCCAGCACTTGTTCGATAGAACGGTAAGGCTGTGGAATGGTCATCGCATTCTCCTTCTCGGATGGGGCGTGTGAGTCTTCATGAATCCAGCCGCGCCTCGAGGTCGCCAACCCGCTGCAATGCCCGGCCTCGCGCATGTGCGGCTGCAGATCGGCCTGCAACTGCTATCGATCCTGCTCCAAGACCCCGACTTTCCCAACGCTGGAAGCAGTAGCCCTGGACGGACGCAACATGGATATGGCTCACGTGATTTTTCAAGCCTTCCGCGAAGAACGGCGCAGCCTCGTTCTCCATCGCGAGCAAGGGCTGCCCGCCAACGCGCATCGTCACCGGCGAGTAAATCCGCTCGTGCACGAACCCCGCGGAAAGCTGGCCAAGGCTCACCAGCTCGCTCGCGCGAATCAGATCCCCTGGAGTCGATCCGAGTATTTGATTGGCGTACAAGCCTTCGTGCACTTAGGCCTCCGGCGTACACGTGGACTGCGCCAGTTCTTCAACCCTCGCGATGACGTATCGCTGCACGGCCGGCAACTCTGCGCGAACGCCAACCGCAACTGTCCCAAGGGCCTTGGGTTTCCACATGCTTGTCTCCTTCAATGAGGGCGCCCTTGAGCGCCTCTTCTTGTGCGCAAATTTTGGATGCGGACTTTTTGTACGGCAAGAGCTACCGTTGCACTATGGTTGTGCATTGATAGCCATCGTGCGCCCCAAGAGTGAACGGTGTTCGGTAGTTCCTCGAGGAATGAAAGAGCACCGACAGTCTTGCACCCCGATCATGTTTATCTGGGACTTCATCAGGAAGGATGCCGCCAATCAGCGTGAGCCATTTCACGGCTAGACTGGTCACATCCCCTCGATCGTGAACGACGAACTCAGCGCCATCGTGCGCGCTCACGTTTCGGCACTCGCGGGCTTTCCGTGTTGCCGGATCGAGCCGGCGCAGCACCTGTTTGCGGCCGTAACAAACACTCAAGGAATCTCGAATGAAGGCAGTTTTCCTCACCGGCCACGGCGGCAATGACATCGTGTCCATCGGCGAACGCCCGCGCCCGGTGCGCAAGCCCGGCGAGGTTCTGGTGCGCATGCAGGCCGCCACACTCAACCGCGTCGATCTGTATATGCGCGACAGTGGCGCCGGCATCACGCATACGCTGCCGCAGATCATGGGTGTGGATGGCGCCGGCATCGTCGAGGAAGTGGGCGACGATGAGATTCAGCTGCGGCCGGGCCAGCAAGTGGTGCTGCACCCTTGCATCGCCTGCGGACGCTGCGAGTTCTGCCTGCGCGGCGACGACATCCTGTGCGCCAACGCCAAGTTGCTGGGCGAGCACCGGGACGGCACTTTCGCAGAGTACGTATCGCTGCCCGCACGCAACGTGCTGCCGCGTCCGAAATATCTGGACGCAGTCGAGGCCGCCGCACTCGGGGTGTGCCATCTCACCGCTTGGCGCATGCTCTTCACGCAGGCGCGCGTACAAGCGGGTGAGACGGTGCTGATCTTCGGCATCGGCGGCGGTGTTTCGATGGCCGCGCTGCAACTGGCAAAGATGGCCGGTGCGCGCGTGATCGTGACTTCGCGCGAACGTGCCACGCTGGATATTGCTGCGACGCTGAAGGCTGACCACTGCATCCACTCGGGCTCCGAGGACATTGCTCGAACCGTGCAGGAAATTACCGGCGGGCGCGGCGTGGACATCGTGATCGAGAACGTCGGCGCGGCGGTCTGGAGTACGGCAATGAAGTCGCTCGTGCGCGGCGGACGACTGGTGACCTGCGGTGCGACCACGGGCAGCCAGCCCGGCGCCGATTTGCAGCGCCTGTTCATCCGACAGCTGAAGGTCTTTGGTTCGACTCTGGGCAATCTGTCCGAGCACCGGGCCTTGCTCGAGGCCTGCGAACGCAACGGCCTTCGCCCTCGAATCGACCGCCGCTACACGCTGGATCAGGCGCATGACGCGCTGACTTGGCTGGAGGCCCAGAAGCAGGTTGGCAAGCTTGCACTCAATATCGCGTGACCCCCCGGGCGTGCCTGTGACGATGAACGATCCGGAGCGACGATTGCACCCGAATATGCCCTCATGCACAATGCCGCCATGAGCCAGATTCCGGAATGGAATGACCTTCGAGTCTTCTTGATGGTGGCACGCCTGGGTACGATTTCCCTGGCGGGGGAGCGGCTCGGCATTGAGCACTCCACTGTTTCGCGCCGCATCGGTCGGCTCGAAGAAATGCTTGGCGCCATTCTGTTTGATCGACGCCGCAGCGGCTACACGCTCACCGATGCCGGTCGCAGGTTGGTTCCAAACGCCGAGAAAATGGAAGCTGCTTTGCTCGAGGCGATCGAACAGAGCTTGGATCAGGCGGAAGTTATCGAGGGCACGGTGCGGGTGGGTACGCCCGAAGCCTTCGGCATCCACGTCCTGGCGCCCAGCCTGGCGCCCTTGCGCGAGCTGCACCCAGGGCTGCACATCGAGCTGATCGCGCAGCCGCAGTTCCCCAACCTCGCGACCCGGGAAGTCGAGATTCTGGTAACCCTGGAGCCCCCGAAAATCGGGCGCTACAAAGTGTCCAAGCTGGCACAGGTGGAATATTTCCTCTACTGCTCACCCAGTTACAGGGCCACGCACCCGCCCATCCGGGAGCTCAGCGATGTGGCGCACCACGAGTTCGTGGACTACGTCCACGACGGATGGGTCAGCGAACGCTATCGCATCCTGGAGGAGTTGACGCCCCATCCCAGGCGCAGCTTCACCGCCATCAGCGTGCTGGCCCAGCGCGCGGCCGCGGCCGCAGGACTCGGACTGGTTCTGTTGACGCCCTACGTGGCGCGCCAAGTCAATGACCTGGTTTGCGTTTTTCCCAACCAGACGCTGATCACGCGCGACCTATGGATTGCCGCGCCGGAAGACCTGCTGAAGATTCGGTGCTACCGTTTCGTCTGGGATCACATCCGTCATCTGATCGAGCAGCATCCGGAGCTGTTTCGGCGCCCAAGCTGATCGCCAAATGCGAATTCAGGCGGCCAGCATTGCGCATACATGCACTCTTATCTTGCGTCCATTGCTGTTGCCCGATCTCCCGTTGCCTCGCTAGCATCAACCCATCGGATGGTCTTCTTCGCCATTTGATTTGTCATGAAAGGCTGATTCGGAAATGAGAAAGATCTATGAAGACGCGACGACCGCTTTAGGCGATGTGGTCAAAAGCGGCCAGACCATCGCGGTTGGCGGTTTTGGTCTGTGCGGCATTCCCTCCGCATTGATCGAAGCGCTGCGGGACAGCGGCGTCAAGGGCCTCACCTGCATCAGCAACAACGCCGGTGTCGATGATTTCGGCCTGGGACTGCTGCTGCAAACCCGCCAGATCAAGCGCATGGTTTCTTCCTATGTCGGAGAAAACAAGGAGTTCGAGCGCCAGTACCTGAACGGGGAACTGGAGCTCGAATTCAATCCGCAGGGCACGCTGGCCGAGCGGCTGCGCGCCGGCGGCGCAGGCATCCCCGCATTTTTCACGCGTACCGGGGTCGGCACCGTCGTCACCGAAAACAAGGAAACGCGCGAGTTCGACGGCCAGACCTACGTCATGGAACGAGCCCTCAAGGCTGACGTTTCCCTGGTGAAGGCCCAGAAGGCGGATCCGTCCGGCAACCTGATGTTTTCCCGCACCGCGCGCAACTTCAATCCCGAGGTAGCCATGGCTGGCGCCGTGACGATTGCCGAAGTGGAAGAGATCGTTGACATGGGCCAACTCGACCCTGACGAAGTGCATCTGCCCGGCATCTTCGTGGATCGCATCGTCCTCGTTCCCAACCCCGACAAGCGCATCGAGCGCAAGAGCTTCCGCAACCGCTGAAAGATCGACATGGCCTGGACACACGAACAAATGGCGGCCCGCGCCGCACAAGAACTTCGCGACGGCGACTACGTGAACCTAGGGATCGGACTGCCGACCAAGGTGGTGGATTACGTTCCAGAAGGCATGGAAGTCTGGCTGCAGTCGGAAAACGGCCTGATCGGCATTGGCCCCCCGCCTTTCGAGGACGAGATCAATCCCGACCTGATCGACGCAGCCAAGCAGACCATCACCACGGTTCCCGGTGCCTCGATCTGCTCTTCCTCGATGTCGTTCGCCATGATCCGCGGCGGCCACATGGATCTGACGATGCTCGGCGGCATGCAAGTCAGCGAGCGCGGCGACCTGGCCAACTGGATGATTCCCGGCAAGATGGTCAAGGGCATGGGCGGGGCCATGGACTTAGTGGGCGGCGCGCGACGCGTGATCGTGCTGATGGAGCATGTGGCGCGTGACGGCGCGTTGAAGGTGCTCAAATCCTGCTCGTTGCCCCTGACCGGCCAGCGCGTGGTGCACAAGATCATCACGGATCTGGCGGTGCTGGACGTGACGGATGGCGGGCTCGTTGTCAAGGAACTGGCACCCGGCGTTTCCCGTGAGGATTTGCAATCCAAGTCCGAACCGCAGCTGACTTTTGATTGCGCTTGATCGGAATGTGTGCCCCCCCTGCGGGCACGGTGAGGCCAGATGGGCGCTGCCGCAGGCATCCGCCAATGTGGCGCTCAGCCATCTTTCCAGCACCCTTCTGGCCCCTATCTCACTGACTGCTGAGTAATTCGGCAGGAGTGGGGACAGCTGCACGTTCCTCATCATGCAGTGAATATTGCATTGCCGAGATCTCACCGCCCGGAGTGCCATGCCGCAGGGACGAAGACCTGGCCCTCCATGAGGCGCCGCGCGCTACGGCTCATGAGTGCCTTGGTCACGGCCCAGGTGCCATCCAATTCGGAGGCATCTGCGCCGACCGTCAGCGTTCCAGAAGGGTGGCCGAAGCAGATTTCGTCGTGGCGACCGCCACCGAGCAAGCGCGAGACGAGCGTGCCGGGGATGGCCGCAGCCACTGCGATGGCGACCGCGCCCGTGCCGGTCATGGCATGGTGCAGCTTGCCCATAGAGAAGATGCGCGCGCACAAGTCCATGTCTTCGGCACGGACGGCCTTGCCACTGGATGCCGTGTAACCCGTCGGCGCGGCGACGAACGCCAGCTTGGGCGTATGCGGTCGCTTCTCGGTGGCCTCCGCGGCGCTGGATGCGAGGCCCATCGCCACGGTGGCATGTGCGCGGATGGCCTCGGCCTTGGCCAGAAGATCGGCATCCGAGTTGACACGGGGCTGCAACTCAGAGCCGCTGAGGCCTAGGGTTGCCGCGTCCACGAAGATGGTCGGATTGCCCGCGTTGATGAGCGTCGCCTCGACGACGCCCACGCCCGGCACATCCACCTTGTCCATCATGTGCCCCGTCGGGAACATCGCGCCACCTTCGCCGTCTTCATCAGCACCCGGATCCAGGAACTCCAGCTTGATTTCGGCCGCCGGGAAGGTCACCCCATCGAGCTCGAAGTCGCCGGTTTCCTGGACCTGGCCGTCGCGCATGGGAACATGGGCGACGATTTTCTTCTGGATGTTGGCCTGCCAGATGCGCACGACGGCGACACCGTTCTCGGGCGCAGCAACAAGGCCACGCTCAATCGCGAAGGGGCCGACGGCCGAGCTGAGGTTGCCGCAGTTGCCGCTCCAGTCGACCACCGGCGACTCGATGGCGACGGCGCCAAAGAGGTAATCGACATCGCAGTCCTGGCGGCTGCTCGGCCCCACGATGACCACCTTGCTGGTGCTGGAGGTGGCGCCACCCATGCCGTCAATCTGCTTGCCGTAGGGATCTGGGCTTCCGGTGACGCGCAGCATGAGCGCGTCGCGTGCGGCGCCAGCTTGCCTGGCAGCTTGCGGGAGGTCGTCCGGCGTGAAGAACACGCCTTTGCTCGTGCCTCCGCGCATGTAGGTCGCGCGAATGCCGATCTGTGAAGCTGGCTTGCTCATGGGTTTCCTTTCGATGGATGGGTGAACGCGACGCAGACGTCGGAATGTGGGCATGCCTCCACGGCTTGGCTCTCGGTATATTGCATTATGTGATTATTTTCGACATTATGCAATTCTCGATGTCTTCCCCGCCACTTCGTTTGGAGACAAGCCGATGACCCGCATTTCTCGTCGTGCGCTGCTGCAGGGCGGCCCCGCTGGACGGGATGAGGATTGATTGACCGCCATTTGTGAGCCGGTGACCTAGACTACGAGGGATGTCCTCTGTGAATGAAGTTGCCGCCGTCCCGGAACTGACCTCCCTGCAGCAGCGTGTTGCCCGGGAAATTGTCGCCTTGGTGCGCAGGGACAACCGTGTCGCAGGGGATCATCTCCCGGAGATTCAGCTGGCACAGCACATTGGGACTTCCCGCTCGCCGATTCAGGTGGCCCTGCGGCACCTGGCGCATCTCGGCGTTTTGCAGCAGGACGCCAATCGCGGCTTCTTTCTGAGTGTCGATGCCAAGGACTGGGACGGGTCTGTCTCCAGCCTGCTGGCGACGGACGACCCACTTTACCTTCGCATTGCAGAGGATCGCCAGACCGAAACCCTGCCCGACGAGGTGACCGAAGCCGAGTTGATGCGTCGATATGGCGTGGCGCGCAGCACGCTTCGCAAGGTGCTATCCCGGATTTCCGAAGAAGGCTGGATAGAGCAAGGCATGGGGCACGGTTGGCGCTTCCTGTCCATGATTGACTCTCCGGATGCCTACGAGGAAAGCTACCTGTTCCGGCAGTCGATTGAGCCGGCAGCCATCCTGGGATCGTCCTTCCATTTCGTGCCGGCCGAGCTCAAGCAGCTCAGGCACGAGCAACAGCGCATCGTCGACGGGGGATTCCTGACGATGACCCCCATCGAGCTGTTCGAGGCCAACAGCCACTTCCACGAGACGGTGGCCCAGTGGGGACACAACCGCTTTATCTTGCAATCCGTGCGGCGTATCAACCAGCTGCGCCGGCTGGTGGAATACCGCCAAGCCACCCAGCGAGGCCCCCGGCATACCCAGGCAGCGGAGCACCTGGCCATCCTGGACGCCATCGAGCGCCAGGACTTCATGCAAGCCGCCAACTTGATGCGGGCCCATTTGAACGGTGCACGTCGCGGCAAGTTGCTCGACCCCAGCGTCTTCTCTCAACCGGCCTGAGCGGCCGTCGCCTCCCACTGAACCGTTGACCCGGCGGGCTTCGCTGCCCGCCGGGGGCGAGCACGCTCGGGCAGGTTGAGCAGTTCGTTACGCATCGCAAGGGTTTACCCTCGTCTATAATTGCTCAAACTAATCAGAAAATACAGTGCAGGCGCGAACGAAGAGTCCGCTATTTCGCGCATCCTCCCACAGCAAGCAATGAAGGAAACAGTCATGCAAAACACCGAGACAACGAAGCCATTTTTGGGTGCCGTGCGCCGCGCCTTGTTGGCGTCCGCCGTCATTGGAGCCGTCTGCGCGCCCGCCTGGGCCGATGCGCCCTACCCGAACCGTCCCATCAAGCTCATCGTGGCCTTCGCTCCCGGTGGCGGCTCCGACTTCATCGCGCGCCTGGTTGCAGTGAGACTTGGTGAAAAGCTGGGCCAACCGGTGATCGTCGAAAACCGCCCGGGCGCAGGGGGCAACCTGGGGGCGAGCGCCGCGCTCAAGTCGCCGGCCGACGGCTACACGCTGTTCCTGGCCGCCGCCAGCTACACCGTGAACCCGGCGCTCTACAAGCTCACGTTCGACCCCATCAAGGACATCACCCCCATCGCGCAGTTGGCTCGGGGGCCGTTCATCATCGCGGTGAATCCGCAGTTGCCCGCCAAGAATCTCACAGACCTGGTGGCCCTGGCCAAGAAGGAACCTAACAAGCTGAGCTACGCATCGGCCGGCACCGGCAGCATCGTCCACATCGCCACCGAGTACTTTCTGGATGTCACGGGTGCGCAAATCATGCATGTGCCCTACAAGGGCACGGCTCCCGCACTGACCGACACCATCTCGGGCCAAACCCAGGTGGTCTTTGGCACCGTCGCTTCCACCCTGCCATTCGCCAAGGCTGAAAAGCTGCGCGCACTGGCCGTCACGACGCCCAGCCGCCTGGCGGCGTTGCCCGATGTACCTACGACCGCCGAGGCTGGGTTCCCCAACTATTCCGTGACGAACTGGCACGGAATCATTGGCCCCAAGGGCATCCCCCACGACATCGTCACCAAGCTCAACAAGGCCATCAACGAATCGCTTCACGCGGCGGAAATGACCAAGGGCATGTCAACGGACGGACTCACGCCAGCAGGCGGCACTCCGGCCGAATTCGGCAAGCTGCTGGCAGACGAAACCACGCGCTGGCAGGCTCTCGTCATAAAGCGGAACATCAAGGTCGAATGACACACTGCGCACGGCCTTGCGAACGCGCTACTTCCGAACCAGGCCGGCACCGTCCCTAATCAAGGAAATCAGATGAGAACCGAACCCCAGATCAAGCAGCTTCCCGTGGCCAACCGGACGGTGCGCTACGTCTCCATTGCCGACGTGAACGGCGTAGACCAGCTTCCCTTCTCCCTGCGCATACTGCTGGAGAACCTGCTGCGCCAGACAGCGACGCGCGGCGTGGACACCCAGGCAGAGATCGATGCACTTCTCGGCCGCAAGATTGGCGCCGGCCTGAGCTTCTATCCAACGCGCGTTTTCGGCCAGGACATTCTGGGTCAGGTGATGCTGGTGGACATGGCCGGTATGCGCGACGCTGTGGCGGAGGCCGGCGGCGATGCCTCGAAGGTGGGCCCTAAGGTGCCGGTCGACGTCATCATCGACCACTCACTTCAGGTCGACAGCTGGGCCTCTCCGATGGCCCGCAAGATCAACCTGGAGCGCGAGTATCAGCGCAACGGCGAGCGCTTTGCCTTCCTGAGGTGGTGCAGCAGCAGCTTTGAGGGCGTGCGCATTGTCCCTCCCGGCAAGGGCATCATGCACCAGATCCACCTCGAGTACATCGGCAAGGTGGTCTGGACGGACCAGGACGGCCAGGGCGAACTTGCGATTCCCGATACCTGTGTCGGCACCGACAGCCACACGCCGATGATCAACGGCCTGGGCGTTCTCGGCTGGGGTGTCGGCGGCATCGAAGCCGAGGCCGTGATGGTCGGCAAGCCGGTTGCGCTGGCGCTGCCTGAAGTGGTCGGCATCGAGGTCAAGGGCCAGCTGCGCGAGGGCGTGCTCCCCACCGACCTGGTTCTTGCCATCACGCAGCGCATGCGTGCGCTGGGCGTCGTCGGCAAGTTCATCGAGTTCTTCGGCAATGGCCTGGAGGCCCTGGCGCTCGGCGACCGCGGCATGATTGCCAATATGGCGCCCGAATATGGGGCCACGGCCGTCTACTTTCCCATTGACCAGCGCACGATGGACTACCTGCGCATGACGGGTCGTGACGACACCCAGGTCGAGCTCGTCGAGGCCTATGCCAAGGCGCAGAAACTCTGGCGCAGCGCGGATACGCCCGCCCCCCGGTTCGACACGGTGGTGAGCATCGACCTCGACGACATCCGCCCGTGTCTCGCAGGCCCGCGCAACCCCGAGGACCATCTGCCGCTGGAGACTGTCCCAAGCGCGTTTGTGCAGCACTACCAGGACATCGCCGGTCGCCCGCTCGACCCCGAGCACTGCGCGCCCGTGAAGGGCGAGCCGTTCGCCCTGCACGATGGGGATGTGCTGATTGCTGCCATCACCAGCTGCACCAACACCGCCAACCCGGTGAACATGATGGCGGCCGGCCTGGTGGCAAAAAAGGCCGTGGCGCTGGGCTTGAAGGCCAAGCCTTGGGTCAAGACCTCGCTGGTGCCCGGCAGCCACGTGACGGCCGCCGTGCTTGAGCAGGCCGGCCTGCAGCCATCGCTGGACGCGCTCGGCTTCCACGTCGCTGGCTTTGGCTGCACCACCTGCAATGGCGGCTCCGGCCCCTTGCCTGACGCGGTGGTCGAGGCCATCGAAGCCGAGAAGCTGGTCGGCACCGCGGTGCTCTCCGGCAACCGCAACTTCGAAGGCCGCATCCATCCCAACGTGCGCGCCGCTTACCTTGGGTCGCCCGCCTTGGTCGTGGTGTACGCGCTCACGGGGACGCTGTCGGTCGACGTGACCAAGGAGCCCATAGGAACGGGCAGCAACGGCCAGCCGGTGTACCTGCGCGACATCTGGCCGACTTCCGTCGAAATCGCCAAGGCCGTTGACGGCGCCTACGGGCCGGAAATTTTCCGCCAGAAGTACGCCGACCTGTTCGACGGTGGTGAGCCGTGGGACGCCCTGGCTGGAGAGCGCAGCGAACGCTTTCCGTGGAATGACTCCAGCACCTATATCCTCCAGCCTCCCTATTTCGAGGGTCTCGCGCGCGAGGCTGCACCGGTCCAGGACATCACAGGCATGCGGCCCTTGGTCATCCTCGGCGATTCCGTGACGACGGACCACATCTCTCCGTCGGGCGCCATCAGCCTCGGGACGCCCGCCGCCGACTTCCTTCTTTCGAAGGGCGTAGCACGCCGCGACTTCAACAACTACACGACGCGCCGCGGCAATCACGATGTGGCGGTCCGCGCCACTTTCGCCAACATTCGCCTGCGCAACCGTATCGTGCCAGGCGTCGAGGGCGGCGAGACGAAGCTGATGCCGGAAGGCAGGCAGATGCGCGTGTTCGAAGCGGCCGGGGAATACCTGCGCCGCAAGGTTCCGCTGGCGGTGATTGCGGGCAAGAACTACGGCTGTGGCTCTTCGCGCGATTGGGCCGCCAAGGGCGTGGCGCTGCTCGGCGTCAAGGCCGTGATTGCAGAGAGCTTCGAGCGCATCCACCGAACCAACCTCGTTGGCATGGGCGTGCTGCCGCTGCAGTTCGAAGCGGGCACCACGGCGGAGTCGCTCAAGCTCGATGGCAGCGAAACCATCGACGTGCCTGCACTCGCCCAGCACCTGAAGGTGGCGGGCCGCATCGAAGCCATCGTGCGGCGAACCGATGGTTCGACCACCGTGGTTCCGCTCGTGCTGCGCCTCGACACGCAGGAAGACGTGGACTACTGGCGCCATGGCGGCATCCTGCCGCTGGTATGGCGCGACTATGTCTGCGGCAAGTCCGAGGAACATGTGTCGCATTCCGCCCAACGCATGCAGCCAGAGGTGGGCGGCCCTCTGCAAGAACTGCCTGATGCCATGCCCGGAAGCGAGGTGCCGAGCGCCAGCCAGGGCGTCTCCTTGGGTTAATCACCAGCCTGGGCAGCTTGGCGGTGCCGCTTGTGGCGCGGCTGGATGGTGGCCGGGGTTGCATCCGGCGGCACAATCAACAGCTTTGCTTGGATTGCCCTGCTCCATGATTTACAACGCCCTCAAACTTGTCCATGTACTGTCCATCATCGTGTGGATCGGCGGCATGGTCTTTGCCCATTTCTTTCTGCGGCCGACGGCGCAGCAGCTTGAACCGCCCCAGCGCGTGCGGTTGATGCATGGTGTGCTGCAGCGCTTTCTGGGTGCCGTGGCGGTGGCCATCGTGCTGGTGCTGACCAGCGGCCTGGGCATGATTGGCGCGGTGAGCATGGGGGCGGGCGGCGCGTTTTCGATGCCGCTCAAGTGGACCATCATGGCCACGCTGGGCGTGGTGATGATGGGCATCTTTGCCTACATCTACTTTGCGCTGTTCGATCGGCTGGAGCGCGCCGTGGCGGCATCCGACTGGAGCGCCGGCGGGCAGGCCCTTGGCGGCATACGCCGCTGGGTGAGTGTGAACCTGCTGATCGGCCTGGTGATCGTGGCGCAGACCTTACTCATGTAGGCCAGGCCGCGTCGCGGCACTCGCATGCAGGCAGATGGCGGCGGCGGCGCCGACATTGAGCGACTCTTCGCCGCCCGGCTGCGTGATGCGGATATGCCGGCTGGCGCGCTGCTGCAGTTCTGCCGAGACGCCCTGCCCTTCGTGGCCCATGATCCAGCCGCAGGGCCAGGGCAGCTGCGCGCGGTGCAGCCAGTCGCCCAGGTGCGAGCTGGTGGCCAGCAAGGGCACGCGCAGGGTGTCGATGTCCTGCAGCTCCAGGCCCTCGACCAGGCGCAGCGCAAAATGCGCCCCCATGCCGGCGCGCAGCACCTTGGCCGACCACAGTGCGGCCGTGCCCTTGAGCGCAGCGATCTGCGTGAAGCCGAAGGCAGAGGCGCTGCGCAGGATGGAGCCGACGTTGCCGGCGTCCTGCAGGCGATCGAGCACCACGGTGGGCGCTCCGGGCTCCAGCCCCTGCCCCTCCGGCAGCGCCAGCACGAAGCCCATGCGCGCGGGCGATTCCAGTCCGCTGATGTCCTGCCACAGGGCATCGGCAATTACTATGTTTTTAGTAGCTACTTGCGCAAACTGCGCGGGTGCTACAGGCCAAAATGATTCACAAAAAACGGCAACCTCCGGGCGCTGGCCGCGCGCCAGGGCGGCGCTGCACAGGTGGTCGCCCTCCAGCCACACGCGGCCCTGTTTGCGGTAGGCCGTGCTGTCCTGCGACAGGCGGCGCAGCTCCTTGAGCAGCGTGTTGTCACGCGAATGGATGAGGGTGGGCGGCTGGCGCGTCATGGTTGTGCGGGCGCGGCCTGCAGGGCACGGGCCACGGGCGCGAAGGAGCGGCGGTGCTGCGGGCAGGCGCCATGTGTCTGCAAGGCCGCCAGGTGTTCGGCCGTGCCGTAACCCTTGTGGCCGGCAAACCCGTATTGCGGATACTGGCCGTGCAACTCGGCGCACCAGCGATCGCGCGTCACCTTGGCCAGGATGGAGGCGGCCGAGATCGCAGCCACGCGCGCATCGCCCTTGACGATGGCCTCGGCCGGCATGTCCAGCTGCGGCAGGCGGTTGCCGTCCACCAGCGCCAGGGTGGGTTTGAGGCGCAGGCCCTGCACGGCGCGGCGCATCGCCAGCAGGGTGGCCTGCAGGATGTTGAGGCGGTCGATCTCCTCGACGCTGGCCTCGGCGATGCTGCAGCACAGGGCCTTGGCACGGATCTCGTCAAACAGCCGCTCGCGTCGCCTGGGACTAAGGGCCTTGGAGTCGGCCAGGCCGGCAATGGGTTGGAGCTCGTCCAGGATCACGGCCGCAGCCACCACCGGCCCGGCCAGCGGCCCGCGGCCGGCCTCGTCCACGCCGGCCACGAGGCCGGGCGTGTGCCAGTCGAGCAGAACCTGCTTAGGCCAGGATTTTTTGGATGGCATCGGCGGCCAGGGTCGGGGTGTCGCGCCGCAGCTCTTCATGCAGGCGGGTAAAGCGCTGCTGCAGGCTGGCTATGCGCACGGGGGACGCGTCGAGCCATTGCTGCACGGCGGCGGCCAGCGCCTGGGGCGTGGCGGCGTCCTGCAGCAGTTCGGGCACGACGAAGTCGCGGCACAGAATGTTGGGCAGGCCCACCCAGGGCTGCAAGGCCTTACCGCGCATCAGGCGCCAGCTGATGGGGTGCATGTGGTAGCCGATGACCATGGGCCGCTTGAACAGCGCCGCCTCCAGCGTGGCCGTGCCGCTGGCGATCAGCGTGCAGTCGCAAGCGGCCAGCACCTGGTGCGACTGGCCGGTGACGATGGCCAGGCGATCATGCACACCGCAGTCGCGGGCGATCTGCTCGATGCGCTGGCGCAGCGCCGGCACCGCAGGCACCATAATTTTGATAGCTGGCCGCGCTTGACTGATAAGCGCTGCAGCCTGAAAGAATGGTTTGGCGATATAGGCCACCTCGGCCGATCGGCTGCCCGGCAGTATGGCCAGCACCTCGTCCTGCGGCGCCAGGCCCAGCTGGGCACGGGCCGCCAGCTTGTCCGGCTGCATGGGGATGACGCTGGCCAGCGGATGGCCCACATAGGTGGCGGCGATGCCGTGGCGCGCCAGCAGCTCGGGTTCGAACGGGAAGATGCACAGCACATGGTCGGCCGCGGCGCGGATCTTCTCGACCCGGTTGGCGCGCCAGGCCCAGATGGAGGGGCAGACGAAGTGCACGGTCTTCACGCCGGCGGCGCGCAGATCGGCCTCCAGTCCCAGGTTGAAGTCGGGCGCGTCCACGCCGATGAAGACATCCGGCCGGTCGGCCAGCAGGCGCGCACGCAGGTTCTTGCGGATCTTCAAAATGCCTAGCAGGCGGCGCACCAGCTCGATGCTGTAGCCATGCACGGCCAGGCGTTCGCTCGGCCACCAGGCGTCAAAGCCGCGCTCCTGCATGCGCGCGCCCCCAATGCCCATGCTGGCCACGCCGGGCCATTGCGCGCGCAGGCCGTCCAGCAGCAGCCCGGCGAGCAGGTCGCCCGAGGTTTCACCCGCCACCATGGCAATGCGCGGCGCATCAGAGGCCATTGCCGGGGAATCAGCGTGCAATGCCGCGCTGCGATGCGGCAATGAAGTCGCGCAGCAGGGCGATGTCGCCCTCGGCCTCGGGGTGGCTGTGCGGCAGCTCGGCCATGGCCGACAGGGCCGCCTCCAGCGTCAGGCCCTGGCGGTAGAGCAGACGATAGGCCTGCTTGAGGGCGGCCACGCGCTGGGCGGAAAAGCCCCTGCGGCGTAGGCCTTCCAGGTTCAAGCCGCGCACGGCAAGGGGGTTGCCGTCCACCATCATGAAGGGCGGCACGTCCTGCGATACCGCGCTGGAGAAGCCGATCATGGCCTGCGCCCCCACCCGCACGAACTGGTGGATGCCAGTGAGCCCGCCCACTGTGACCCAGTCGCCGATCAACACATGGCCAGCCAGCGTGGTGTTGTTGGCCATGGTGGTGTGGCTGCCCACATGGCAGTCATGCGCGATGTGGGTGTAGGCCATGATCCAGTTGTCGTCACCGATGCTGGTCTTGCCGCCGGCCCCGGGAACACCCCGGTTGAAGGTGCAGAACTCGCGGATGGTGTTGCGGTCGCCGATGACCAGCTCGGTATCCTCGCCCTTGTATTTCTTGTCCTGCGGTTCCGCGCCCAGCGACGCGAACTGGAAGATGCGGTTGTCCCTGCCGATGGTGGTGTGGCCCTGGATCACGCAATGCGCGCCCACGGAACTTCCGGGGCCGATCACGACCTGCGGGCCGATCACCGCATACGGCCCCACCGTGGCGGAGGGGTCGATGCGCGCACCGTCTGCAACGATGGCGGTGCTGTGGATATTGCTCACGGCCTGCGTCACTGACCGCCGACGTTGCGCATGGTGCACATGAGCTGCGCCTCGGCAGCCACCTCGTCGCCCACGCGGCCGACGCCATTGAAGCGCCAGATACCGGCGCGCACGCGGTCGATGTTGACGTCCAGGAGCAGCTGGTCGCCGGGCTCCACCGGGCGCTTGAAGCGCGCGCCGTCGATGCCGACGAAGTAGTAGATGTTGTTCTCATCGGGCGCCTGGCCCATGGCGTCGAACGCCAGCAGGCCAGCGGCCTGCGCCAGCGCCTCCAGGATCAGCACGCCGGGCATCACCGGGCGGCCTGGGAAGTGGCCGGTGAAGAAGGGCTCGTTGAAGGTGACGTTCTTGATCGCGCGAATGCGCTGGTTGCGCTCCAGTTCAACCACCCTGTCCACCAGCAGAAACGGATAGCGGTGGGGCAGTTGCTTGAGGATGTAGTGAATGTCCATCATTGTTGTTGCGGGCTGGAGCCGTCCTGTAATCGTTGTTCAAGCGCCTTCACGCGTTCGCGCAGGCGGTAGAGCTGGCGCAGCGTGGCCGCGTTCTTTTCCCAGCTGGCGTTGTCATCCATGGGAAACACCCCGGTGTACTGGCCGGGCTTGGCGATCGAATGGGTGACCACCGTGCTGGTGGAAATGTGCACATTGTCCGCCAATTGCAAATGCCCGACGATGCGTGCCGCCCCGGCAATGGTGCAATGCGCGCCGATATGGGTGCTGCCGGCCACGGCCGCACAGCCGGCCATGGCCGTGTGCCGGCCGATGTGCACGTTGTGCGCGATCTGGATCAGGTTGTCGAGCTTGACGCCGTCCTCGATCACCGTATCTTCAAGGGCGCCGCGGTCGATGCAGGTGTTGGCACCGATCTCCACGTCGTCGCCGATGCGCACCGCGCCCAGCTGCTCGATCTTGATCCACTCGCCGCGCTCGTGCGCAAAGCCGAAGCCGTCCGCCCCCAGCACCACACCCGGATGCAGGATGCAGCGAGCGCCCACGGTGCAGCGCTCACCGACCGTAACGCGGGACTTCAAAACCGTGTGCGCGCCGATCACCGCGCCGCGCTCGACCACGCACAGCGCTCCGATGGACGCCGTGGGATGCACCTGCGCCTGTGCATCCACCACCGCACTGGGGTGTATGCCGGCAGCCGGGGTGTGCCCCTGGGCCCGCGCCCACAGCTGCGTGGCGCGGGCAAAGTAGACATAGGGGTCGTCGGTGACGATGCAGCCGCCGCGCGCCAGCGCCGCCGCGCGCATGGCCGGCGCCACAATGACGCAGGCCGCCTGCGAGGCGGCCAGCTGGGACTGGTAGCGCGGGTTGTTCAGGAAGGACAGGTCGCCCGCAGCAGCCGTCTCCAGCGGCGCTATGCGCCGAATCTGCGTGTCTGCGCTGGCCCCTTCAAGGCTGCCCCCGAGTGCATCGACGATCTGCCCGAGCCGCAAACTCACGCCTTGCCTGTCCCGCTGTGCCTGGAGCTTACTTGCCGGAATTGCCGGCAGAGTTCATGGCCTTGATCACCTTGTCGGTGATGTCGTGCTTGGGGTTGATGTAGACGGCTTCCTGCAGGATGACGTCGTACTTCTCGGCCTCGGCCAACTGCTTGACGACCTTGTTGGCGCGCTCGAGCACCTGGCCCAGCTCTTCGTTCTTGCGTGCGCCCAGGTCTTCCTGGAATTCACGGCGTTTGCGCTGGAAGTCACGATCCTGGTCGACCAGCTGGCGCTGGCGCGTGACGCGCTGGCTCTCGGCCATGGTGGGGGCCTCGCGCTCGAACTTCTCGGTGGCGCTCTTGAGCGAATTGCCCATGTCCACGAGTTCCTTCTCGCGCTTGGAGAACTCCTGCTCCAGCTTGGCCTGGGCCGTCTTGGCGGTGTTGGCCTCGCGGAAGATGCGGTCGGTATTCACAAAGCCGGCCTTGAAGTCTTCGGCCTGTGCGGGCATGGCCGCGACCAGGGAGCTTGCGAGCAGAGCCAGGGGAAGATGGCGGAAAAGGGATTTCATTAGAAGGAAGTTCCGATTTGGAATTGCAGTTTCTGGATTCTATCGCCGGCGAACTTGCGCACCGGTTGCGCGTAGGCCAGGCGCAGGGGGCCAAGCGGGGAAATCCAGCTCAGGCCCAGGCCGGCCGAGGCACGCAGCTCGCTCATTTCCCAGCTGTCGTTTTCGCCGTAGACGTTGCCGGCATCGACGAAGGCGAACCAGCGCAGCGTGCGGTCGTTGCCGGCACCTGGGAACGGTGCGATGAGCTCGGCGTTCAGCGTGATCTTCTTCGGGCCGCCCAGCGAAGCGCCGGTGACGTCGCGCGGGCCCAGCGTGCCCTGGTCGAAGCCGCGCACCGAACCCAGGCCGCCGGAATAGAAGTTCTTGAACACCGGGAAGGGTTGGCCATTCATGCCCTTGCCCAGGCCCAACTCGCCGTTGAAGGCGAAGGTGTATTGCTTGCTCAGCGGTATGTACTGCTGGTACTGGTAGTTGCCGCGGATATAGCGCGCGTCGCCGGCCACGGACCATTCGGTATTCAGGCGCTGGTAGCGGCCCGAGTTGGGCGCCAGCGCGCTGTCGCGGTTGTCGCGCGACCAGCCAATGGTCAGCGGCACGGCCCAGCTGGACTCGCCAAACTCACGCGCATACGCCAGGTAGGCAGCGGGAATATTCGTGCCGGACTTGATGTGCGTGCGCTCCACGCCACCGCCGAAGAACACGGTATCGATCTCGCTGAACGGCACGCCAAAGCGCACGCTGGTGCCGGCCGTGACCAGTTCATAGTCGCCGCCCTGGTACTGGTAGGGCTTGGCCGTGCGGTAGTAGAAGTCCAGCGTGCGCGAGATGCCGTCCTGCGTGAAATAAGGGTCGGTGGTGGACAGCACCAGCGTGCGGCGGTACTTGCTGGTGTTCACGTCCACGCCCAGGTAGTTGCCCGAGCCAAAGACGTTTTCCTGCTTGATGCCGAACGACAGCGAGACCTTTTCGGCGCTGGAGAAGCCCGCGCCCAGCTGCAGCGAGCCGGTGGGCTTTTCGACCACGTGGATCACCAGATCCACCTGGTCTGGCGAGCCGGGGACGTCCTGCGTCTCGACGTTGACCTCGGTGAAGAAGCCCAGGCGGTCTACGCGGTCGCGCGACAGCTTGATCTTGTCGCCGTCGTACCAGGAGGCCTCGTACTGGCGGAACTCGCGGCGCACGACGGCGTCGCGTGTGCGGTCGTTGCCGCTGACCTGGATGCGGCGCACATAGGCGCGGCGCGAGGGCTCGGCGTGCAGCACCAGGGCGACGCGGTTGTTCTCGCGGTCGATTTCGGGCACGGCCTCGACCCGTGCGAAGGCGAAGCCGAAGTTGCCGAAATGGTCGGTGAAGGCCTTGGTGGTCTCGGTCACCTTGTCGGCGTTGTAGGGCTCGCCGGGGCGGATGGTGATCAGGGACTTGAACTCGTCGTCACGATCGAGGTAGTTACCCTCCAGCTTCACGCCCGAGACCACGTAGCGCGGGCCTTCGGTGACGTTGACGGTGATCGAGATGTCCTGCTTGTCCGGAGAAATGGCCACCTGCGTGGAGTCGATGCGGAACTCCAGGTAGCCACGCGTCAGATAGTAGGAGCGCAGCGTCTCCAGGTCGGCATTGAGCTTGGCGCGTGCATAGCGGTTGGACTTGGTGTACCAGCTCATCCAGCCGCCCGTATCCTGGTCGAACAGGCCCTTGAGCGTGGACTCGCTGAAGGCCTGGTTGCCGACGATGCGGATGTCCTTGATCTTGGCCGGTTCGCCCTCGGTCACGGTGAAGGTCAGGTTGACGCGGTTGCGCTCGATCGGCGTGACGGTGGTCACCACCTCGGCGCCGTACAGGCTCTTGTTGATGTACTGGCGTTTCAGCTCCTGCTCGGCGCGGTCGGCCAGCGCCTTGTCGAACGGCCGGCCCTCCGCCAGGCCCACGTCTCGCATGGCCTTCTTGAGCGTGTCCTTGTCGAACTCCTTGGTGCCGGCAAATTCGACGTCGGCAATCGTCGGACGCTCTTCCACCACCACCACCAGCACGTTGCCCACGGCCTCCAGGCGCACGTCCTTGAACAGGCCCAGGGCGAACAGCGCGCGGATCGCGGCCGCGCCCTTCTCGTCGTTGTAATCGTCACCCACGCGCAGCGGCAGCGAGGCGAAGATGGTGCCGGGCTCTACGCGCTGCAGGCCTTCGACGCGGATGTCCTGCACCTTGAAGGGCGCCAGGGCCCAGGCGGCATGGGTGGCAAAGGCCATGGCCACGAGGGCCGATGCGGTGCGCAGGCCCAGGCGATTGATGTGTTTTCTCATGAGTGAATGAAGCCGCTGCTACCGCGCAGCAGCGGCGAAAAGTAAGCCAGATAGGTTAGCCAAATAGCCGGGTGAGATCATTGAACAGAGCAATGGACATCATCAACAGGAGCACCACGACGCCCCCGCGCTGCAGACGCTCCATCCACGCGTCGGATACGCTGCGCCCCGTCAGCCCCTCCCAAAGATAATACATCAGGTGCCCCCCATCGAGGACGGGCAAGGGCAGCAGATTGAGTACCCCCAGGCTCACGCTGATGAGCGCCAGAAACGCCAGGTATTGCGTGAGGCCCATGGCGGCGGAGCGGCCCGCGTAGTCGGCAATGGTCAATGGCCCGCTCAGGTTCTTGATCGAGGCCTCGCCGATGACCATGCGGCCCATCATGCGCAGCGTCAGCACCGAGACCTCCCAGGTGCGCTCGCCCCCCTTCCACAGGCCCTCGACGGGGCCATAGCGCACATTCACCATCTCGGGCATGGCGCCCACATAGGCGCCGATGCGGCCCACCGAACCGCTGGCCTCCTGCACCACGTCGGGCTGCACCGTCAGCTCCAGTGGCCGGCCATCGCGCTCGATGCGCCAGAGCTGCGCCGGCGCCTGGCCGCTGTGCCCACTGGCGCGGATCAGTTCGCGCAGCTGGCCGCCGTCCACTACCTCGCTGGCGCCCACGCGCTGCACCAGGTCGCCAGGATGCAGCCCTGCGCGCTCGGCGGCGCCGCCGGCCATCAACTCGCCCAGCACCGGGCGCGTCCAGGGACTGACGATGCCGATCTTGCGAAACAGCTGTGCATCCGCCTCGCGCGCCTCGATTTTCTCCAGTGGCAGCACCAGCTCGCGCAGCGTCTGGCCGCGCTCGGGCTGCAGCTGCAGGCGAACGCTATCGCCATCGAGGGCGCCGCGCGTGAGCGTCCAGCGCAGATCTTCGAACGACCGCACGGGCTCGAAATCCTGCTCGCCCAGGGCCGCGCCCACGACCAGCTCGCCGCCACGCAGGCCAGCCTGCTGCGCGATGGAATCGGCCACGGGGCTGGCCAGCAAGGCCTTGGGCTCCTCCACTCCGCTCCAGTTGACGGCCGCATACAGCAGCACCGCCAGCAGCAGGTTCGCCACCGGCCCTGCGGCGACGATGGCGGCGCGCGCGCGCAGCGGCTGGGTGTTGAAGGCCAGGTGCCGCTCCTCGGGCGCCACCGGCGCCTCACGCTCGTCGAGCATGCGCACAAATCCCCCCAGCGGAAAGGCGCCAATGACGAACTCCGTCGGCGAGCCCTTGCGCTGCCAGCGCAGGATCGGCTTGCCAAAGCCCACCGAGAAGCGCAGCACTTTCACGCCGCAGGCCACGGCCACGCGGTAGTGGCCGTATTCATGCACCGCGATGAGCAGGCCCAGCGCGACGATGAAGGCAACGATGGTCAGCAGCATGGGGATGTCTCCTCACAAATCGATAGCTGACTGCGCATGTTATGCATTGGTTTCAGACAAAAATCCCATGAAAAGCATGTGCGGCAAGCGTAGGCAGCTCATTTAACCTAAATCCGGCAGTTGGATGCGCCCGTCAGTGCCGTAATCGGCGCGTCAGGCAAGGCGTGACGACGCAGCGGGCTCCTGCCCGCAAGGAGGAGCAACGCAGCATGGCGCGTCGAGTGCGGTGCTGGCGGGTGCATAGCGTTGTCACCTCGCGGATGAGCTGCAACGAAGCAGAAAAATCCAATGCTCATAAGGTGTTATTGAAGATTACAAGCGATCAACTGCCGGATTTAGGTTTAATTGAAGCACCGCACCAGTTCCTGGGCGACGGCGCGGGTCTGGGCATCCAGCGCCAGCAAAGCCTGCAGCGTATCCGGTTTGGAGGGCTGCACGGCCTCCAAAGTTGCAACATTGAGCGCATGGATCTGGTCGAAGCGTATGCGCCGCTGCAGAAAGGCCTCCACCGCCACCTCGTTGGCGGCATTCAGCACGGCCGTGGTGCCGGGCGCGGCGGCCAGCACCTGCCAGGACAGGTGCAGGCCGGGGAAGCGCCGGGCGTCGGCCTCCTCGAAGGTCAGCGCCGCCAGCTGCGTGAAATCGAGCGGCGCGGCGCCGCTTTCCACACGCTCGGGCCAGGCCAGGCCGCAGGCAATCGGCACGCGCATGTCGGGCGTGCCCAGCTGGGCGATGATGGACGCGTCCCTGAACTGCACCATGGAATGGATGATCTGCTGCGGGTGGATCACCACCTTGATGTGCTCGGGCGCCAGGTTGAACAGCCAGTGCGCCTCGATCACCTCCAGCGCCTTGTTCATCATGGTGGCCGAGTCGATGGAGATCTTGCGCCCCATGGAGAAATTGGGGTGGGCGCAGGCCTCGGCAACCGTCACGTCACGCAGGCTGGCCGGGTCGCGCGTGCGAAACGGCCCGCCGGACGCGGTGAGCAGCACATGCTCGACCCGCTGGCCCCAGGTGGCGGGGTCTTCGGGCAGGCTCTGGAAGATGGCGGAATGCTCGCTGTCAATGGGCAGCAGCGTGGCGCCGCCGCTCTGCACCGCCGCCATGAAGACCTCACCGCCGACGACCAGCGCCTCCTTGTTGGCCAGCAGCAGGCGCTTGCCGGCGCGCGCCGCGGCCAAACAGGGCGCCAGGCCGGCAGCGCCGACGATGGCCGCCATGACGGCGTCCACCTGCTCGTGTGACGCTATTGCTTCAAGAGCGTCTGGCGCTTGCAGTACCTGGGTATCAAGGTTGTTTTGCTGCAGTTTTTCGGCCAGTTGGCAGGCGTGCGGGCCGCTCGCCATCACGGCATAGCGCGGGCGGAATTGCGCGCATTGCGCCAGCATCAAGTCCACCTGGGTGGCGGCACTCAGGGCGAATACCTCGTATCGGTCGGGGTGGCGCGCCAGCACGTCCAGCGTGCTGGTGCCGATCGAGCCGGTGGAGCCGAGGATGGTGATTCGTTGTTTCATGCGTCAGGCAAAGTGAGAAAGCATCATGGCCAGCGGCAGCGTGGGCAGGAGCGCGTCGATGCGATCCAGCACGCCGCCATGGCCGGGCAGCAGGCCGCTGCTGTCCTTGACGCCGGCGCTGCGCTTGATGAGCGATTCCACCAGGTCGCCGACCACGCTCATCGCCGCCATGAACAGCGCGCCGACGAGCAGCAGCCACCAGCCCTGGCGCGCCAGGAGCGTGTAGAGACTGGGCACGGCGGCCTGCCAGTGCGCATCGCCCGCCACCCAGGCACAGGCCAGCACCAGCACGCCCGCCATGCCGCCCCACACGCCCTCCCAGCTCTTGCCGGGGCTGATGCTGGGCGCCAGCTTGTTTTTGGTGAAACGCAGGCCGAAGGCGCGGCCGGCAAAGTAGGCACAGATGTCCGCAGTCCACACCAGCGTCAGCACCGAGAGCAGGAAGTTGATGCCCGCCACCCGCGCCTGTGCCACGGCCAGCCAGGCCAGCCACAACGCCAGCACGCCGCCCACAATGCGCACGGCCAGCGGCACGCCCGGCCAGCCGGCCACGCCGGCGCGCAGCAGCCAGGCGCCGCCCAGCACCCAGGCCGCGCCGCCCAGCGCCCATAGCCAGGGAAGCGGGGCCTGCAGCCAGCCGCCGGCCCAGGCCAGCCCGCACAGGGCCAGGCACAGGGCGCCGAGCAACACACTGGCCCCTTGGCCCAGGCCATTGAGCCGCCCCCATTCCCAGGCCGCCGCGGCCATGGCCACCAGGGCCACGGCGGCAAACGGCACGTAGGACGGATAGAACAGGGCCGGCAGCAGGATGGCCAGCAGGATCAGGGCGGTGATGACACGTTGCTTGAGCATCCAAGCCCTTTCGCGAAAGTGGGAGGGTGCCGATCAGGCGCGCAGCGGCGGCTGCTGCGCCGACTGCAGCTGCTCGGAGGTCTGGCCAAAGCGGCGCTCGCGCCCGGCGTAGTCGGCAATGGCCTCGTCGAGCGCAGCCTCGTCAAAGTCGGGCCACAGCCGGTCGCTGAAGTACAGCTCGGAATACGCGGCCTGCCACAGCAGGAAGTTGCTGATGCGTTTCTCGCCGCCGGTGCGGATCAACAGGTCGGGGTCGGGCACATGGGCCATGCCCATGGCGCCGTGCAGGCTGCTCTCGGTAATCGGCTCGCCCCGCGCTGCCAAACTGGCGGCGGCCTGGGCAATGTCCCAGCGGCCGCCGTAGTTGAAGCAGACGTTGAGCGTCAGGCGCTGGTTGGCAGCGGTGGCGGCCTCGGCCTGCTCCAGCGCGCCGCGCATGCCGGCCGACAGGCTGGCGCGGTCGCCAACGAAACACAGGCGCACGCCGTCCTGGCTGAGCTGCGGCACCTCGCGCACCAGCGCCTTGCCCATGAGCTCCATCAAGCCCGAGACCTCGTCCTGCGGGCGGTTCCAGTTCTCGGAGGAGAACGCAAACACGGTGAGCACGCGCACGCCGCGCGCCACACAGGCGCGCACGCAGCGGCGCAGCGACTCCACCCCCTGGCGGTGCCCCGCCAGACGCGGCATAAAGCGCCGCTTGGCCCAGCGGCCGTTGCCATCCATGACGATGGCGATGTGGTGCGGAATGCCGGCCGGCTCGGTGGACATGGCGCTGCGGTCAGATCGCCAGGATGTCCTGCTCCTTGGCCGCGACCAGGGAGTCGATCTCTGCGATGTGCTTGTCGGTAGCCTTCTGGACGTCGGCCTCGGCGCGCTTTTGCTCGTCCTCGGAGGCCAGCTTGTCCTTGACCAGCTTCTTCACGGCCTCGTTGGCATCGCGGCGTAGGTTGCGCACGGCCACCTTGGAGCCCTCGCCCTCGTTGCGCGCCAGCTTGGTCATTTCCTTGCGGCGCTCCTCGCTCATGGGCGGCATGGGTACGCGGATCAGGTCGCCCAGGCTGGCCGGATTCAGGCCCAGGTCGCTTTCGCGGATGGCCTTCTCGATCTTCGCGCCCATGTTCTTTTCCCAGGGCTGCACGCTGATGGTGCGCGCATCCAGCAGCGACACATTGGCCACCTGCGACAGCGGCACCATGGAGCCGTAGTACTCGACATGGATGGAGTCGAGCAGCTGCGGGTTGGCGCGGCCGGTGCGCACCTTGGCCAGGTTGTTCTTGAGCGCGGCGATGGTCTGATCCATCTTCGCGTCCAGGTTCTTCTTGATGTCGGCAATCGTCGTCATGTCAAATCCTTCAGCAGGCAGGCAATGGCAAAAGCGCTCAAGCGTACACCAAGGTGCCCTCGTCCTCGCCCATCACCACGCGCTTCAGGGCGCCGGGCTTCAGGATGGAGAACACGCGGATCGGCAGCTTCTGGTCGCGGCACAGGGCAAACGCCGTGGCATCCATGATGCCCAGGTTGCGCGTGATCGCCTCGTCGAACGACAGCTTGGCGTAGCGCGTGGCCGAAGCGTCCTTGTTCGGATCGGCGGTGTAGACGCCATCGACCTTGGTGGCCTTGAGCACCAGCTCGGCGCCAATCTCGGCGCCACGCAGCGCCGCTGCGGTGTCGGTAGTGAAGAAGGGGTTGCCGGTGCCGGCGGCGAACACCACCACCTTGCCTTCTTCGAGATACTGCAGCGCCTTGGGGCGCACATAGGGCTCGACCACCTGCTGGATGTCGATGGCGGACATGACGCGCGCCGTCACGCCCTGCTTGTTCATGGCATCTGCCAGCGCCAGGGCGTTCATCACCGTGGCCAGCATGCCCATGTAATCGGCGGTGGCGCGATCCATGCCCTCGGCACCACCGGCCACGCCGCGAAAGATGTTGCCCCCGCCGATGACCACCGCCACCTGCACGCCCAGGCGTGTGACCTCGACCACCTCCTGCACCATGCGCACGATGGTGGCGCGGTTGATGCCGAAGGCATCGTCACCCATCAATGCCTCGCCAGACAACTTGAGCAGGATGCGCTTGTGGGCTGGTGCGGCGTGGTTCATGGGTGATTTCTCCGTAAGGCTGGAACAGGAATGGGGCGGGGACGTGGGCGATGATCAGGCGCCGGCCTTGGCGGCGGCGACCTGCGCAGCCACCTCGGCGGCGAAGTCGTCGGTCTTCTTCTCGATGCCCTCGCCCACCACGTACAGGGTGAAGCCCTTGACGGTGGTGTTGGCGCCCTTGAGCATGGCGGCCACGGTCTGCTTGCCGTCGGCGGCCTTCACGAAGACCTGGTCGGCCAGAGACACTTCCTTCAGGAACTTCTGCACCGCGCCGTCGATGCGCTTGGCCGTGATTTCGGGGCTTTGCGCAGGCTTGCCGGCGGCGACCAGCTCCTTGTTGGCTTCCTCGGCCTTGCCTTCGGCCACGGCGCGCTCCTTGGCGATCAGGTCGGCGGGCACATCGGCGCTGGTCAGGGCCGCGGGCTTCATGGCGGCCACATGCATGGCCACGTCCTTGGCAGCGGTTGCGTCGCCATCGAACTCCACCACCACGCCGATGCGCGAGCCGTGCAGGTAATGCGCCAGGTTGTTGCCGGCAAAGCGCTTGAAGCGGCGGAAGGACATGTTCTCGCCGATCTTGCCGATCAGGCCCTTGCGCACGTCTTCCAGCGTCGGGCCGAAGCCGTCCTGGCTATAGGCCAGCGCGCCCAGGGCGGCGATGTCGGCCGGGTTGTGCTCGGCCACCAGCTTGGCGGCGGCGTTGGCCATGGCGATGAAGCTGTCGTTCTTGGACACGAAGTCGGTTTCGCTGTTGACTTCGATCAGCGCACCCAGGTTGCCGCTGATGCTGGCGGCCACCACACCTTCGGCGGTGACGCGGGACGCAGCCTTGCCGGCCTTGGTGCCGAGCTTGACGCGCAGCAGCTCCTCGGCCTTGGCCATGTCGCCGGCGGCCTCGGTCAGGGCCTTCTTGCATTCCATCATCGGGGCATCGGTCTTGGCGCGCAGTTCGGCGACCATGCTTGCGGTAATAGCAGCCATCGTTATTTCTCCAGGGTTTGGTTCAGTTCGTTACAGGTATGAAGGCTAAAAAAAAGGGGGCTCACAGAGGCCCCGCTTTTTTTGCGACGCATCGCGCGGCCTGGTGGCCTGATGTTTAGGCGGCGGAGTCCTGGACTTCCACGAATTCGTCAGAGCCTTCGGCGGCAACCGCCTTGACCACGTCTTCCACGGCGTTGGCGCGGCCGTCCAGGATGGCGTCGGCAATGCCACGGGCGTACAGCGCCACGGCCTTGGCCGAGTCGTCGTTGCCGGGGATCACGTAGTCGATGCCTTCGGGGTTGTGGTTGGAGTCCACCACGCCGATCAGCGGGATGCCCAGCTTCCTGGCCTCGGACACGGCGATCTTGTGGAAGCCCACGTCGATCACGAAGATGGCGTCGGGCAGGGCCGTCATGTCCTGGATGCCGCCGATGTCCTTCTCCAGCTTCTCGATCTCGCGGGTGAACGTGAGCTGCTCTTTCTTGCTCATGCTCTCCAGGCCGGCTTCCTGCTGGGCCTTCATGTCCTTCAGGCGCTTGATCGACGTCTTGACGGTCTTGAAGTTGGTCAGCATGCCGCCCAGCCAGCGCTGGTCAACGTAAGGCACGCCGGCGCGCTGTGCCTGCTCGGCCACCAGGTCACGGGCCTGGCGCTTGGTGCCCACCATGAGGATGGTGCCGCGGTTGGCAGACAGCTGCTTGGCGAATTTCTGCGCCTCCTGGAACATCGGCAGCGACTTTTCCAGGTTGATGATGTGAATCTTGTTGCGATGGCCAAAGATATAGGGGGCCATCTTGGGGTTCCAGAAGCGGGTCTGGTGGCCAAAGTGGACACCGGCTTCCAGCATTTCGCGCATGGTCACGGACATGTAAATACTCCAAAGGTTGGGTCTAAAATCCAGCCCCAATAATTGCGCCTTGCAACACATGTTTCTCCACACATTGCGCAGGCTGCAACACCTTGACGGGGCTGGTTTGCGATTGGTTTTGCCGCTCACCGGCCAAAGACCTGGCAGCAATCAGCAAAACCCAGGGATTCTAGCACAAACCCTATGTTGATCGACCTCCTCTCCACCCGCAACCAAATCATCGCCGGGCAAACGCGCGCCGCGGATCAGCTGGAGCGCTGCATCAGCGTAGCCGAGAGCGCGGCCTGCGCCCATGTGTTCCACCAGACCTGCTTCGACGCGGCGCGCAGCGCGGCCGCGGCACCGGTGGTGCAGCAGCTGCCGCTGGCAGGCCTGGCGGTGTCGGTGAAGGATTTGTTCGACGTTCAGGGCCTGCCCACCATGGCCAGCTCTGCGGTGCTGGACTATGCGCCGCCGGCCCAGGCCGACTGCAGCGCCGTGGCGCGCCTGCGCCGTGCCGGTGGCGCCATCATCGGCCACACGCACATGGTGGAGTTCGCCTTTTCCGGCGTCGGCGTGAACCCGCACTTCGGCACGCCCGCGGCTTTTGACGCGCGCCATGGCGCCCTGCCCGGCCCGGCGCGGGTGCCCGGCGGCTCGTCCTCTGGCGCGGCGGTGTCGGTGGCCACGGGCGCGGCCTTCGTGGGCCTGGGATCGGACACGGGCGGCTCCATCCGCATCCCGGCTGCGTTGAACGGCATCGTCGGCTTCAAGAACACGGCGCGCCTGGTGCCTACGGACGGCGCGATACCGCTATCGACCACGCTGGACACGGCCTGCGCCATGACGCGCAGCGTGCGCGACGCCATCGCCGTGCACGAGATCCTGGCCGCGCGCCGCGTCACGCGCAGCCCGGCGCCGCTGTCCGCCTGGCGCCTGGCCGTGCCGGCCACGCTGTTCCTCCATGATCTGGAGCCCGCCGTGGCCCAGGCCTTCGAGCGCACCCTGGCCAGCCTGCGCCGCGCCGGCGCGCACATCACCGAAATCGCCCTGCCCGAGACCGCCGAGCTGGCCCAGCTGAATGCCACGGGCGGCTTCTCGCCGGCCGAGAGCTACGCCTGGCACCGCCGGCTGCTTGAACAACATGCCGATCGCTACGACCCGCGCGTGCGCGCCCGCATAGCGCTCGGCGCCGGCATGTCGGCCGCCGACTACATCGACCTGCTGCACGCGCGCCGCGCCTGGATGGCGCGCATGCACGCCGCCATCGACGGCTTTGACGCCCTGCTTTCGCCCACCGTGCCCATCGTGGCGCCCAGCATCGCATCGGTGGCGCCGGGTGCGGAGCGCGACGCCGAGTTCTTCCGCGTCAACGGCCTGCTGCTGCGCAACACCAGCGTGGTGAATATGCTGGACGGCTGCGCGCTGTCCCTGCCCTGCCATGTGGCGGGCGAGCTGCCCATGGGCCTGATGGTCTGGCATGGGGCGCTGGCCGACGATGCGGTGCTCAACATCGGCCTGCTGATCGAACAGGAATTACAAAAACAATAGCTTATCGCGCTTGATACGCATGCGTTTCAAGCCATTTTCACCTAATTAGACACATTCCTCAGACCAAGCCGCGGGCCCTCACCCCCACCCTCTCCCAGAGGGAGAGGGAGAAATACCGGCACCACCGATCGCCCTCGCCCCTCTGGGGCTGAAGGCTGCGGCTCCAGTTGCACCTGTGTGCAACTGGACAGCCTGAAGAGCGCAGCGTCTCGCTGCAGCCCCCGGGAGGGGTGAGGGGCCTCTGCGGGATGTACATAGTCAGGCATTTTCACCAGATATTCCATGCAGATTGCCATCGTGGGTGCCGGCATCGTCGGCGCAGCCACTGCCTATGAGTTGGCCGCCGACGGCCATGAGGTCACCGTCTTCGAACAACGCGGCGCTGCCGCCGAGGAGGCCAGCTTTGCCAGCGCCGGCCTGCTCGCGCCGGCGCTGCTCACGCCCTGGGCCCAGCCGGCCATAGGCGCGAACCTGCGCCGCCAGCTGTGGGGCAGCGACGCCACGCTGCGACTGGTGCGCGGCGCCGGCAGCGCCGGGCTGCGCTGGCTCTGGCGCTGGCGCCAGGCGGGGCGCAGCCCGGCAGCCCTGGCGCAACTTGCCGCCCTGGCCGGCCTGGGCCGCTACAGCCTGGCACGCACACGCGAACTGACCGAGCTGCTGCAGGTGGACATAGAAACCAGCAATGGCGCCCTGGTGCTGCTGCGCCGGCCCGACTGCCTGGAGCGCGTACAACCCACCGTGACGCTGCTGCGCGAGGCCGGCATGAGCCTGTCCGAGGTCGATGCCGACACCGCCCGGCTCATCGAGCCCGGCCTGTCCGCAGACACGCCACTGGCGGGCGCGCTGTATGCCCCCGATGGCGAGGCCGGCAACTGCCGCCTGTTTGCGCTGGTGCTGCGCCAGGCGGCGCAGGACTTGGGCGCGCAATTCATGTTCGGCAGCAAGGTGCGCGCGCTCGGCCAGGCAGCCGCGGGCCTGCGGATCGCCGGTGAAGACGCGCCCCGGCGCTTCGATGCCGTGGTGCTGTGCGCGGGCCTGGCCAGCGCCGGCCTGCTGCGCCCGCTGGGACTGCGCCTGCCGCTGGCGGCGCTATACGGCTACACCATCAGCGCACCGCTGCGCGAGGACACCCATGCGCCGCAGGGCGCCGTAATCGACCCGCTGCACCGCCTCATCATCACGCGCCAGGGCCAGCGCGTGCGCGTCTCGGGCGGCGCCGAGATCGGCCATGGCGGCGGCTTGCAGCACCAGGCCACGCTGCAGACCCTGTACCTGGCCTTGTCGGGCTGGTTTCCGGGCGGGGCATTCGCCTCGTCGCCCCAGGTGCAGGTCTGGCGCGGCGCGCGCCCCATGCTGCCCGATGGCGCACCCGTGATCGGCGCCAGCGGCCTGCCGGGCCTGTGGCTCAACACCGGCCATGGCGCCTGCGGCTGGGCCCAGGCCTGCGGCAGCGCGCGCGCCCTGGCGGACGTGATGGCCGCACGCGCGCCCGCCATCGACCTGCAGGCGTTTTCCGCCCAGCGTTTTTAGCGGCGCCACAATGCGCCCATGCAGCGCATCACCCCGCACCAGCCCCAGCCACTGTTCGACACCGCGGCCACGCGCCGCATCGAGGCCGCCGCCGCGGCCGGCCTGCCGCCACATACGCTGATGCAGCGCGCCGGCCGCGCCACGGCGCGCCTGGCCCTGGCGCTGGCCCCGCATGCGCGCCAGGTCTGGATTGCCTGCGGCGGCGGCAACAACGGCGGCGACGGACTCGAGGCCGCCATGCTGCTGCACCGCGCCGGACACGCCGTGGTTGTCACCTGCCTGGGCACCCCCGGCAGCCTGCCCGCGGATGCGCGTGAATCCTGGCAACGGGCGTTGGACGCCGGCGTGCACTTCGCCGCCGAGCCGCCAGCACTCGGCGCGCAAGACCTGTGCGTGGATGCGCTGCTCGGCATAGGCCTGACCGCCCAGCCCCGTCCGCACGCACCAGATCCACGCCTGCTGGCATGGCTGGCCCATATGCAGCAAAGCCCCGCCGCCACGCTGTGCGTGGACTTGCCATCGGGACTGATCGCCGACACCGGCCAATGGGCGCCCGGCTTCGAGGCCCTGGCCGCCATGCCGCGCGGCCCGCGCCACACGCTGTCGCTGCTCACCCTCAAGCCCGGCCTGTTCACGGGCCATGGTCGCGATGCCGCGGGCAGCGTCTGGCACGACGACCTGGGCGTGGACAGCAGTGCCGACCAGCCCACAGCCTGGCTCAGCGGCGCACCAGCACAGATCCGGCGCGCCCACGCCAGCCACAAGGGCAGCCATGGCGACGTGGCCGTCATCGGCGGCCAGGGCCTGGCCGCCAGCGGCATGGGCATGACGGGCGCCGCCATCCTCGCAGCCAATGCGGCCCTGCATGCCGGCGCCGGCCGCGTGCTGCTGGCCCTGCTGGACGATGGCGCCAGCGCCGCCCTGCCCGCCTGGCCGGAACTCATGCTGCGCCGCGTGCAGGCCCTGCACCTGGCCCAGGGCGCCGTGGTCTGCGGCTGCGGCGGCGGCCAGGCCGTGGCGACGGTGCTGCCCGATGTGCTGCGGCAGGCCAGCCGCCTGGTGCTGGATGCCGATGCGCTCAACGCCATCGCCGCCGATGCTACCCTGCAAAACATGCTTGTGCAACGCGGCCGGCAGCCCGAGCTTGCCACCATCCTCACGCCCCACCCGCTGGAAGCCGCGCACCTGCTGGGCGGCACGGCCGCCACGGTGCAGGCCGACCGACTGGCGGCGGCGCAGGCGCTGGCCGGGCGCTTTCACTGCACGGTGCTGCTCAAGGGCTCGGGCAGCATCATCGCCGCGCCGGGGTGGGCACCGCACATCAACCCCACGGGCAACGCCCTGCTGGCCACGGGCGGCACCGGCGACGTGCTGGCCGGTCTGGCCGGCGCGCGCCTGGCTGCCGCACATGGCAGCGACGCCGCCGCGGCCTTTGATGCCGCCACCCAGGCCTGCTGGCAGCATGGCGCCGTGGCCGATGCCTGGCCGCAGGGCCACAGCCTCACCGCGTCAGAGCTGGCCCGTTCCCTCACCGTTTGAGCCGGAAAATCACCACCATGCACCCCGACATCGGCAAAATCCGCGCCAGGCGCGCCGCCTTCCGCCAGCTGCACGCAAGCGGCTGCTTTGCCATTCCCAACCCCTGGGATCCAGGTTCGGCGCGCTGGCTTGCCGGCCTGGGTTTCCAGGCGCTGGCCACGACCAGCTCCGGCTATGCCTGGTCGCAGGGCCGGCCCGACGGCAAGCTGCCGCTGCCCGTGGTGCTGGAACATTTGCGCAGCATGGTGGCGGCCACCGAGCTGCCCATCAACGCCGACTTCGAGCATGGCTTTGCCGACGAAGCCGAAGGCGTGGCGCGCAACGTGGCGCTGGCGGTGGACACGGGCGTGGCCGGCATCTCGATCGAGGACTCCACCGGCCAGCCCGAGGTGCCGCTGCTGCCCATCCATGAAGCCGTTACCCGCATGCGCGCGGCGCGCGCCGCCATCGACGCCACGGGCGCGGACGTACTGCTGATCGGCCGCGCCGAGAACTTCTTTGTCGGCCGCCCCGATCTCGATGACGCCATGGCCCGCCTGCGCGCCTACGCCGAGGCCGGTGCCGACTGCCTGTACGCGCCCGGCATCCATACGCGCGAGCAGATTGCGGCCGTGGTCGCCGCCGTCACCCCAAAACCGGTGAACGTGCTGGTCGGCTCTGCCAGCGCGTTGACCATGGCGGATCTGGCCGCGCTGGGCGTGCGCCGCGTGAGCGTGGGCGGCGGCCTGGCGCGTGCCGCCTGGGGCGGTTTTGACCGCGTCGCGCGCCTGCTGGCCGAACAGGGGCGCTTTGATGGTTTTGCCGACGCCCTACCGGGCCAGCGGCTCAATCAGTTCTTTGGCGCCCCTTGATCCAGCCGTGACCCCGTCATCCCGGCGAAAGCCCATAAGCGCTAACTTAATATGAGTATTTGCCGTATCCTTGAGGCTCAACTCAAGGCGAGGCGCGAATGGAACAGGATACGAAGCAGTCCGAGTTCACTCGGACT
>JAFEER010000002.1 GCA_018240985.1 Pseudomonadota bacterium | reverse complement strand
TCAGGCTGCGATGGTTTGCGTGTCGACGCGCACGCCCACACCCATGGTCGAGGACACCGCCACCTTGCGCAGGTAGACACCCTTGCTGGTAGCGGGCTTGGCCTTGTTCAGCGCGTCAATCAGGGCCACCAGGTTGCCCTGCAGCTTGTCGTTGTCGAACGAGCGACGGCCGATGGTCGTGTGGATGATGCCGGCCTTGTCGACGCGGAACTGCACCTGGCCGGCCTTGGCGTTCTTCACGGCCGTGGCGACGTCGGGCGTCACGGTGCCGACCTTGGGGTTGGGCATCAGGCCACGCGGGCCCAGGATCTGGCCCAACGTACCCACGACGCGCATGGCGTCAGGGGCGGCGATGACCACGTCAAAGGGCATGTCGCCGGCCTTGACCTGGGCAGCCAGGTCGTCCATGCCGACGATGTCGGCGCCGGCAGCCTTGGCTTCCTCGGCCTTGGCACCTTGGGCGAATACGGCCACGCGCTTGGTCTTGCCGGTGCCGTTGGGCAGCACCACGGCGCCACGCACCACCTGGTCGGACTTCTTGGCGTCCACGCCCAGTTGCACGGCCACGTCGATGGACTCATCGAACTTGGCGGTGGCAGCATCCTTCACCAGTGCCACGGCCTCGGAGAATGCGTACAGGCGGGTGGAGTCGATCTTGCCCTGCAGGGCCTTTTGCTTTTTCGTCAGCTTTGCCATGTCAGAGGCCCTCCACCGTCACGCCCATGGAACGGGCAGAGCCTGCCAGCGTGCGCACTGCGGCGTCAACGTCGGCGGCATTCATATCCTTGAGCTTGGTCTTGGCGATCTCTTCCAGCTGGGCACGGGTGATCTTGCCGACCTTGGTCTTCAGGGGGTTGGAAGAACCCTTGTCCAGCTTGATGGCCTTCTTGATCAGCACCGTTGCGGGCGGTGTCTTGATGATGAAGGTGAAGCTCTTGTCGGCAAAAGCGGTGATGACGACCGGCAGGGGCAGGCCAGGTTCCACACCCTGGGTCTGGGCGTTGAACGCCTTGCAGAATTCCATGATGTTGAGACCGCGCTGACCGAGCGCAGGGCCGATCGGGGGGGATGGATTGGCCTTACCAGCTGGCACTTGCAGCTTGATGAAGCCGACGATTTTCTTCGCCATTGATAGCTCCTTGCGGGTGTTGACGCCTGATCGAACAATCTGGCTCCCCGGGGTTGCCGACTCTTTCTTTCATCGCGCAGAGTCGAAAGGCGCGAATGCTGCCACGGCCCTCAGGCCTTTGGCTGCAAGCTCAAGTCTTTTCAACCTGAGCAAACTCCAGTTCCACGGGCGTCGAGCGGCCAAAGATCATGACCGACACACGCAAGCGATTTTTCTCGTAGTTGACCTCTTCCACCGAACCATTGAAGTCAGTGAAGGGGCCTTCCTTGACGCGCACCAGCTCACCCACCATGAATTCGACCTTGTGGCGAGGTTTATCGGTGCCCTGCTGCATCTGGCTGACGATTTTCTGAACCTCTTCTTCCGAGATCGGCGCCGGCCGGTTTTTCACTCCGCCCACGAACCCAGTCACCTTGCTGGTGTGCTTGACCAGGTGCCAGGTGTCGTCATCCATGACCATTTCGACGAACACATAGCCGGGGAACAGACGGCGCTCGGTGGTCTTGCGCTGGCCGTTCTTCATCTCCACGACCTCTTCGGTCGGAACCAGGATGCGGCCAAACTTCTGCTGCATGCCGGCACGCGCAATGCGCTCTTGAATGTTGCGCTCGACCGCCTTTTCCATACCGGAATACGCATGCACGATGTACCACCGCAAATCGGGATTGGCCGACGAATCCGCAGAAGTCTGAGCACCGCCTGCTTGCATGGCATCCACCATCACTTCCTCCAACCCAAAATCAAATCGTACAAAACCCATTCCAAGGTCTTGTCTGTAAACCAGAGGAAGAGCGCCATCAGAACCACAAACGCGAACACATAGCCCGTCATCTGCAGAGATTCCTTGCGCGTGGGCCAGACAACCTTCTTGACTTCGCGCGTGGCCTCACGAGCGAAGGCAATGAATTGACGGCCATGCTCAGAAATCAGGAACATCGCCACGGCCAGCACCAGGCCCAGCAACAAAACAGCCCACTGAATCAGCGGACCCTGCTTGCCGAGCACATAAAACCCAGCAATGGACGCAAGCACCAGCGCCACCGCGGCGAACAGCTTTGCCTTGTCCGCACCGGTGGTGACCGTTTCAACCTGGGAAGTGGCCATAGATGTAATTTTTGCCTTCTTTGTCTGACGTCGCACAAGACGCCGAAGCCCGCCAGGTTCTGGCGGGCTTGTTGACCACCAAGTTCAGGTGGCAGGGGCAGTAGGAATCGAACCTACAACCTTCGGTTTTGGAGACCGACGCTCTGCCAATTGAGCTATACCCCTTTATGACCTCATTGATTACGCAAGAATCTTGGCAACCACGCCGGCGCCGACGGTGCGGCCACCTTCACGGATGGCGAAGCGCAGGCCTTCTTCCATGGCGATCGGGGCGATCAGCTTGACGGTGATCGACACGTTGTCGCCGGGCATGACCATTTCCTTGTCGGCCGGCAGCTCGATGGAGCCGGTCACGTC
>JAFEER010000029.1 GCA_018240985.1 Pseudomonadota bacterium | reverse complement strand
GTCGAACACCTCGCCGGTGTCGGTGTCGCGGTATTCGCTGTCCTGGATCCAGTAGTCGGCATAGGTCACGTAGCGGTCGAAGATGTTCTGGCCGTACTCGCTGTAGCTCTCAAGATACGCGGTCTGGATTTCCTTGCCGATGAACTCGGCGTAGCGCGGCGACAGGTATTCCTTGATGTAGCCGGTGTACTTGGTCTCCAGCTCGGCGGGGAACTGCTCGCGCTCGATCTGCCGCTCCAGCACATACATCAGGTGCACCGGGTTGGCCGCCACCTCGGTGCTGTCGTAGTTGAAGACCTTGGACAGGATCTTGAAGGAAAAGCGTGTCGAAACGCCGCTCATGCCCTCGTCCACGCCGGCGTAGTCGCGGTATTCCTGGAAGCTCTTGGCGCGCGGATCCGTGTCCTTGAGGCTCTCGCCATCGTAGACCTGCATCTTGCTGTAGATGCTGGAGTTCTCGGGCTCCTTCAGGCGCGTGAGCACCGAGAACTGCGCCATCATCTTCAGCGTGCCGGGCGCGCAGACGGCGTGGGCCAGCGAGGATTCGCGGATCAGCTTCTCGTAGATCTTCACCTCCTCGGACACGCGCAGGCAGTAGGGCACCTTGACGATGTAGATGCGATCCAGGAAGGCCTCGTTGTTGCGGTTGTTGCGGAACGCCTTCCACTCGCTCTCGTTGCTGTGCGCCAGCACGATGCCGTCAAACGGAATGGCGCCAAAGCCCTCCGTGCCCTTGTAGTTGCCCTCCTGCGTGGCCGTGAGCAGCGGGTGCAGCACCTTGATGGGGGCCTTGAACATCTCGACGAATTCGAGCAGCCCCTGGTTGGCCAGGCACAGGCCGCCCGAGTAGCTGTAGGCGTCGGTGTCGTCCTGGGCGAAGTTCTCCAGCTTGCGGATGTCCACCTTGCCCACCAGGCTGGAGATGTCCTGGTTGTTCTCGTCGCCCGGCTCGGTCTTGGCAATGGCCACTTGTTTCAGGATGCTGGGGTAGCGCTTGACGACGCGAAACTGCCGGATGTCGCCACCGTACTCCTCCAGGCGCTTCACCGCCCAGGGCGAGAGCACATGCTGCAGGCAGCGCCTGGGAATGCCGAATTGCTCCTCCAGTATCGGGCCGTCCTCGGCCATGTCGAACAGGCCCAGCGGCGACTCGTTCACCGGCGAACCCTTGAGGGCGTAGAACGGCACCTTCTGCATCAGGTATTTGAGGCGCTCGGCAATCGAGCTCTTGCCCCCGCCCACCGGGCCCAGCAGGTACAGGATCTGCTTGCGCTCCTCCAGTCCCTGGGCCGCATGGCGGAAAAAGCTCACCACCTGGTCGATCGCGTCCTCCATGCCGTAGAACTCGGTAAAGGCCGGGTAGCGGCGGATGATCTTGTTGGCAAACAGGCGCGACAGACGCGGATCGTTGCGGGTATCCACCATCTCGGGCTCACCGATGGCGGCCAGTATGCGCTCGGCGGCGCTACCGTAGGCCATGGGGTCACGCTGGCACAGGGCGAGGTATTCGTCGATCGACATCTCCTCCTCGCGCAGGCGCACGTAGCGGGTAGTCAAGTTGCTGATGGCATCCATATGACCTCCTGTTGCGGCTTTTGAAGTCGGACTCCAACCGTGCCGCAAAGTTGCAAGGCATTCACTACGGCATGCGGCCGTTGTAGCACCTTGCCCAGGATTTGAATAGCTCACAAATCCCACCGTTGGAACCTGCCGGCGGGATCAGAATGAAGGCTTTGCGGCAGGCGCGGCCGGCCTCGGCGCCAAATCGCCTGATGGCGTCACTGCAGCTGCGGCAGACCAGGCACCCATCGCATGGTTTTTCCTGCCGCGGCGCCGCCGGCCTTTGGCGGCGGCAGCGGTGCCACCAGGTCTGCCACGGTCAAGCCATCGAGCACGGCGAGATAGGCGCTGGTGGCGCTCGAGAGCACGGTCTGCAGCCGGCAATGCGGACTCATGCGGCATTGGTTCAGGTCGGCGTTGAAGCATTCGACCATGTCGAAGTCGGTCTCGGTCAGGCGCACCACGGCGCCCACCGCGATCTCATGCGCCGGCTTCATGAGCCGCATGCCGCCGCCGCGCCCGCGCGTGGTGTCCAGCAGGCCCTGCATGGCCAGTTGCTGCACGATTTTTGTCAGGTGGCTGCGCGATATGCCATGGGCATCCGCCACCTCGCTGATGGTCACGGGTTGTTCACGCTCCTGGCAGGCAGCGCAGTACATCAGCACGCGCAGCGCGTAATCAGTCCACTGGGTCAGTCGCATGGTGCTCCCGCGATTCAAGGCAAAAGATTCACGTTCAGTGCATTTTAAAGAATAAAATATGCAGACTGAATGCATCTTTTAGGAAACCCCCATGCACGCCATCGCCGCCCCCAGCACCCTAGACCCGAACCAGGCCATCGGCCAGATCGCCGTGCAACTGCCCGGCGCCACGGCCGTGTTTCGGCGCCTGAAGCTCGATTTCTGCTGCGGCGGCCAAGTCAGCCTGCGCCAGGCAGCAGGCGAAAAGGGCCTGGACGTGCAGGCCGTGGTGGATGAGCTGTCCGCACTGCAACACCCGAGCGCGCTGCCCGATACCGGCACGCCAGGCGAGCTGATCGACCACATCGTCGCGCGCTACCACGAGGTGCACCGCGCCCAGCTGCCCGAGCTGGTGCGCATGGCGCGCCGCGTGGAGGCAGTGCACCGTGAGAACCCCAGCACCCCGCACGGCCTGGCCGATGCCCTCTACGCCGTGGAGCAGGAGCTGCTGATGCACATGCACAAGGAAGAGGCCGTGCTGTTCCCCATGCTGCGCAGCGGCGGCAACAGCTTCGTGCGCCAGCCCATCGCCATGATGCGCCACGAGCACAACGACCATGGCCAGGCGCTGGAGCATCTGGCCGAGCTGACCAACGACATCACGCCGCCGCCCGGCGCCTGCAACACCTGGCGCGCCCTCTACACCGGCCTGGCCCAGCTGCGCGAAGACCTGATCAACCACATCCACCTGGAAAACAACGTCCTGTTCCCGCAGTTCGAGCAGGCGCAGGCGCAGTCACAAGGCTGCGGCAATGGCGGTGGCTGCGGCTGCGCATGAGCCCCCTGGACGCGCCCACGCGTGAGGGCCTGGGGGATTGCCTCTCAGGCTCTCAGATGGTTTGGCTGGTCAAGCGGTGTTTTTGCCATGCACTGACTGAATTACGTTGTTGATCAGGTGAAATGGCTGCTACCGCTTATCTGGAAAGCGCAGTAAGCTATATTAATCATAGTAAAAACAAAAAGCGCCGCCCGCAGGCAGCGCTTGTGTGTTGTGCGCGGAAGCTGCTCAGGCTCAGAACGCCGGCACCACCGAACCCTTGTATTTGTCCAGGATGAACTTCTTCACCTCGGGCGAGTGCAAGGCCTTCATCAGCTTGGCGATGTCGGGGTCATTGGCGCGGTCGGCGCGGGCGGCGACGATGTTGGTGTAGGGCGAATCCGCGCCCTCTATGAACAGCGCGTCCTTGGTGGGGTTGAGCTTGGCCTCGATGGCGTAGTTGGTGTTGATCAGGGCCAGGTCCACGTCGGCCAGGGCGCGCGGCAGCAGCGGGGCCTCCAGCTCGCGGAACTTGAGCTTCTTCGGGTTCTTCACCACGTCCAGCGGCGTGGGCGTAAGGCTCTTCGGGTCTTTCAGCTCGATCAGGCCCTGCTTGGCCAGCAGGATCAGGGCGCGGCCGCCGTTGGACGGGTCATTCGGGATGGCCACGGTGGCGCCATCCTTCAAGTCCTTGATGTTCTTGATTTTGCTGGAGTAGGCGCCGAAGGGCTCCACATGCACCTTGCCGTTGGGCACGACCACCAGGCTGGTCTTGCGATCCTTGTTGAAGCTGTCCAGGTAAGGCTGGTGCTGGAAGAAGTTGGCATCCAGCTGCTTGTCCTCCACCGCCATGTTGGGTTGCACGTAGTCGCTGAATTCCTTGACCTGCAGTTCCACACCCTCGGCCTTGAGCTGGGGCTTCACAAAATTCAGGATCTCGGCATGCGGCACGGCCGTGGCGGCCACCTTGAGCACATCGGCGGCCTGTGCAGAAAACGCCAGGGCGGCGATCGCCAGGGCGGAGAGGGTGTGTTTGATCATCAGATGCAACCTTGCTTGGGTTCACAAAAAAAAGCGCCCAGGCCGGGTAGGCGAGGGCGCGGCGTGCGACGTAGTTTACGGGCTTGTACGGGTGCTCACGACGTAATTAAATTCATATCGATATAACGACGTGGTTTTTTATGTTCACCGCAGCACTTCCAAAAGGCGATCCAGCCCGCCCTGGTTGATGGCCACCTGCGCCTGGGCGCGCACCGCCGGCTTGGCGTGGTAGGCCACGGACAGTCCCGCCGCATGCATCATCGGCAGGTCGTTGGCGCCGTCGCCCATGGCGATGCACTGCTCGCTCTCCAGGCCCAGCAGCGAGGCCACCTCGAGCAGGGTGCGGCGCTTCTCGGCACCGTCGCAGATGTCGCCCCAGGCCTGATCCACCAGGCGGCCGGTCAGCTCGCCGCAGTTGGTGCTGGCGCGCACCTCCAGCATGTTGGCGCGCACGAAGTCGATGCCCAGCTCGTCGCGCACGCGGTGCGCAAAGAAGGTGAAACCGCCCGAGACCAGCAGGGTCTTGAGCCCCGCCGCCTTGCAGGCGGCCACCAGCTCCCTGGCGCCCGGGTTGATGCGCAGGCGCTCGCCGTACACGCGCTCCAGGTCGGCAATCGTCGAGCCCTTGAGCAGCGCCACGCGCCGGCGCAGGCTGTCCTTGAAGTCGGTGATCACGCCCTGCATGGCGGCCTCGGTGATGGCGGCCACCTCGGCCTTGCAGCCCACCATGTCGGCAATCTCATCCACGCACTCGATGTTGATGAGGGTGGAGTCCATGTCGAAGGCGATGAGCTTGTAGTTCTTCAGCGCCAGCGGCGGCGTGATGCCCTGCAGGACGAGGCCGGGGGCGAATTCGGTGGGGGAAGCGTGAGGGTGCGTCATAGAAAACGATTATCCGGTATTACTCACTACAATGCGGTAAGACTCAGCAGGGAAGATCCATCATGTCCACTACGCTCACCGTCAAGGGCCAGGTCACCATCCCGAAGCAGATACGCGATGCCCTGGGGCTCATGCCCGGCACGCCCATCGACTTTGCGGTCAACCGGGACGGCGAAGTGGTGCTGCACAAGGCGTCGGCTAAGACCAGCAAGACATCACCGGATCGCTTTGACGCTGCACGCGGCAAGGCCGATCTGCCCTGGCGTACCCAAGACCTCATGGCCTTGCTGCGAGGGTAAGCGCCATGCTGGTGGATACCAACGTGCTGGTCGATGTGCTGGCCAATGATCCCGAGTGGGCCGATTGGTCGATTGCACAACTGCGCGCGCAGGCGCAAATCCACCGTTTGCACATCAACTCCGTGATCTATGCCGAGCTGTCACTCACCTTCAGTACCGTCGAGGCGCTGGATGAAACCCTGGCAGCGTTGCAAATTCCAATGATGGAGATCCCTCGGCCAGCGCTGTTCCTGGCCGGCAAGGCGTTCGCGCAATACCGTCGCCAAGGGGGTACCAAGTCCAATGTGCTGGCCGATTTCTTCATCGGTGCGCATGCTGCGGTGGCGGGCTGGCCGGTGCTCACGCGGGATGTGCGAAGGTATGCCGGCTATTTCCCGACCGTGTCCATCGTGGCGCCGGATTGAGCAGGCAAGACGCGCGAGACATATGACTCTGGCGCCGAATCAGGGTTCGGCCAGATAGATCTGATCCGACCAGGTCGCCAGCCACCCCGGCTTGAAGGCCACGAACACCGCGCACAGCATGCCGGTGACGACCGCGTCGCCCCAGGCCATGAGCCAGCGCGCCACCAGCGACAGCTGCTCGCCCACGCCCGGCAGCACATGGCCGGCCTCTTGCGACAGCATGCCGGCCAGGAAGAGGCATAGCGCCGTGCCCAAAAAGCCGCGCCCCAGCACGTAGACGAAGATGCGCGCGCCCATGAAGGCGCGGGTGGCGATCAGGCGCCGCAGGAGCCAGCCCAGCAACAGCGCCAGCGTGGCCGGCACGATGCCCTGCCAGACGGCCAGGCCCAAAGCATCTTCCCAGGCGAGGCCCGGGGAGATCAGCGCGGCGATCACGGCCACGGCCAGCAGCACCGGCACGGCCAGGGGCCAGCCCAGCGTCAGCAACACCAGGCAGGCGCCCGACCATTGCAACTGCAGCGGCATGTGGTGCAGCGTGGGCAGGGCCCAGGCCCAGGGCAGGACGACCAGGGTGGCGAGCAGCGGCGTCCACAGGGCCGAGTGGCGGCCGTGCGCTTCGTGGGCCAGCGGGCGCTGGTTGGAGAGCAGCCGCCATGGTTGCATGAATAGGGCTGCAACGAGCGCCAATAAAGCGATGGCAGCTTCTAAAAACATAGCTTTTCAGGCGGCAACGGCCACTTCCAAAGGCTGGCCCAGGCTGCGCAGCACGTCGCGCACCATTTGCGCGCGCGCCGCTGGTTCGGGCAGTTCGCGCTCGATGCGCAGCTTTTCGTTGCCGGCCAGCTTGATGTGCCTGTTCTTCTGGATGAGACCGATGATGGCCATGGGATCCACGGGTGGCTGCGGCTTGAAGCTGATGGTGATGACGCCCGGCGCCGCATCCACCTTGACCACGCCGTAGGGCTGGGACAGCACGCGCAGGCGGTGCACGTCGATGAGGGTCTGGGCCTGGGCCGGCAGCTTGCCGAAGCGATCCACGATTTCTTCCAGCAGGGCGTCGATCTGATCCGGCGTGCGCGCCGTGGCCAGCTTTTTGTAGAACGACAGGCGCAGGTGCACGTCGCCGCAGTAATCGTCGGGCAGCAGGGCCGGGGCGTGCAGGTTGATGTCGGTGGCGGCCTGCATGGGCGCGAGCAGGTCCGGCTCCTTGCCGGCCTTCAGGCAGCGCACGGCCTCGGCCAGCATCTCGTTGTAGAGCTGAAAGCCGACCTCCATCATGTTGCCGCTCTGGTTCTCGCCCAGCACCTCGCCCGCGCCGCGGATCTCCAGGTCGTGCATGGCGAGGTAAAAGCCGCTGCCCAGCTCCTCCATCTGCTGGATAGCGTCCAGGCGCTGCTGCGCCTGCTTGGTCAGGCCATCCAGGTCGGGCACCATCAGGTAGGCATAGGCCTGGTGATGGCTGCGGCCCACGCGCCCGCGCAGCTGGTGCAGCTGGGCCAGGCCGAATTTGTCGGCGCGGCTGATCAGGATGGTGTTGGCGGTGGGCACGTCGATGCCGGTCTCGATGATGGTGGAGCACAGCAGGATGTTGTAGCGCTGTGCCACGAAGTCGCGCATCACCTTTTCCAGCTCGCGCTCGGGCATCTGGCCATGGGCCACGGCGATGCGCGCCTCGGGCAATACTTCTTCCAGCTTCTGGCGCCGGTTCTCTATCGTCTCGACCTCGTTGTGCAGAAAGTAGCACTGGCCGCCGCGCTTCAACTCGCGCAGCACGGCCTCGCGGATCACGCCCTGGTTTTCGCTGCGCACAAAGGTCTTGATGGCCAGGCGGCGCTGCGGCGCGGTGGCGATCACGCTCAGGTCGCGCAGCCCCTCCAGCGCCATGCCCATGGTGCGCGGGATGGGCGTGGCGGTGAGGGTCAGCACGTCCACCTCGGCGCGAAACTGCTTCATGGCCTCCTTGTGGCGCACGCCGAAGCGGTGCTCCTCGTCGATGATCAACAGGCCCAGGTTCTTGAACCTGGTGGATTCGCTGAGTAGCTTGTGCGTGCCGACGACGATGTCCACCGTGCCGTCGGCAATGCCCTTGACCGCCGCCGTGATTTCCTTGCCGGAGCGAAAGCGCGACACCTCGGCCACCTTCACCGGCCATTTGGCAAAGCGGTCGGACAGGGTCTGGAAATGCTGCTCGGCCAGCAGCGTGGTGGGCGCCAGCAAGGCCACCTGCCGGCCGCCCGTGACGGCGACAAAGGCGGCGCGCAGGGCGACTTCGGTCTTGCCAAAGCCCACGTCGCCGCACACCAGGCGATCCATGGGGCGCGGGCTGATCATGTCCTGGATCACGGCGTGGATGGCGGCGTTCTGGTCGGCGGTTTCCTCGAAGCCGAAGTCATTGGCGAACTGCTCGTAGTCCTGCGGCGAGTAGCGGAAGGCGTGGCCCTCGCGCGCGGCGCGGCGCGCGTAGATGTTGAGCAGCTCGGCGGCCGCGTCGCGCACCTGCTCGGCTGCGCGGCGCTTGGCCTTTTCCCACTGGCCGCTGCCCAGCTTGTGCAGCGGTGCCTCGTCGGGCGACACCCCCGTGTAGCGGCCTATCAGCTGCAGCTGGCTCACGGGCACGTAGAGCACCGCCTTGTCGGCGTATTCCAGGTGCAGAAACTCCTGCAGGGCGGGGCTGCCGTCGGGGTTCTTCTGCCCCATATCCATGTGGATGAGCCCGCGGTAGCGCCCAATGCCGTGCTGGCTATGCACCACCGGGTCGCCCACCTTGAGTTCGGACAAGTCCTTGATCAGCGCCTCGACGTCGCTGGCCTGCTCCTGCTTCTTGCGCCGGCGCGTGGTGCTGCCTGCGGCAAACAGCTCGGTTTCGGTGACCAGATCGAGGCCTTCTTCGATCCAGGCAAAGCCCGTGGCCAGGGCGGCCGTGGCAATGCCCACGCGCTCGGCGGGGGTGGTCTGGAACTCGGCCAGCGAGTCGAAGGCCGGCGGGTTCAGCCCCGAGGCGCGCAGAAAGTCCAGCAGGCTCTCGCGCCTGCCGTCGGATTCGGCCAATAGCAAGACCCGGTGCGCGCTGTCTGCTATATGTTTTTGCAGCCGGAGCAGCGGATCCTCGGCGCCGCGCAGCACGGACAGGTCGGGCAGCTTTTGAAAGTGTGCGTTGTCTTCCACATCGTCCACGCCCGTGCGCAGCGACAGCTGCGCATGCGGCTTGGCCTGGCCGTAGAACTGGTCGGCCGACAGAAACAGCGCCTCGGGCGGCAGCACGGGGTGATCGGGGTCGCCCTGGATCAGGCGGTAGCGCTCGCGCGTGTCCTGCCAGAAACGCTGGAAGGCGGTCTCCAGATCGCCGTGCAGCACCACCGTGGCCTCACCACCGAGGTAGTCGAACACCGTCGCCGTGTCGTCGAAGAACAGCGGCAGGTAGTACTCGATGCCGGCGGTGGCCACGCCGTTGCCCATGTCCTTGTAGATGCGGCTGCGCGTCGGGTCGCCCTCCAGCAGCTCGCGCCAGCGCTGGCGGAACTTGGCGCGGGCCGCGTCGTCCATGGGGAACTCGCGGCCCGGCAGCAGCCGCACCTCGGGCACGGGGTAGAGGCTGCGCTGGCTGTCGGGGTCGAAGGTGCGTATCGAGTCGATCTCGTCGTCGAACAGGTCTACCCGGTAGGGCTGCAGCGAGCCCATCGGGAACAGATCAATGAGGCCGCCGCGCACCGCGTATTCGCCATGGCCCACCACCTGGGACACATGCTGGTAGCCGGCCAGCGTGAGCTGGGCGCGCAGCCTGGCCTCGTCCAGCTTTTGCTTGACCTTGAAGTGGAAGGTGTAGCCGGCCATGAAGGCGGGCGGCGCCAGGCGGTACAGCGCGGTGGTGGCGGGCACCAGCACCACGTCGGCCTCGCCCTGGCTGATGCGCCACAGCGTCGCCAGGCGCTCGCTGATCAGGTCCTGGTGCGGCGAGAAGCTGTCGTAGGGCAGGGTTTCCCAGTCGGGAAACAGCGCGCAGCGCAGCTCGGGCGCAAAGAACGCCATTTCGTCGATCAGGCGCTGGGCGTCGGCGGCGTCGGCGGTGACGATGGCGGTGACGCGGCCGGCGGCCTTCTCGCGCTCGCCCAGGCGGGCCAGCAGCAGGGCGTCGCTGCTGCCCACGGGGCGGGGCAGGGTGAAGCGTTTTCCGGGGGAAAGTTTGGGGAGCTGCATGCGGATGGTGGCGCCTGGATGGCTGCGCTGTGCGCGCAGGCAGGCTTGGAGCGTGAAGCGGCGATTCTAGAATGCCCACCCATGACCGACCTGCTGCCCGCCTACAACCCTGTTCGCCATGTGCCCGGGCGCTTCTGGGCGCTGCTGCCCTGCGCCGGCACGGGCCAGCGCGCCCTGCGCGCGCAGCCGGGCGCGGGCGCCGTGCTGCCGAAGCAGTACCAGGCGGTCGCCGGCCAGCCCATGGTGCTGCACACGCTGGCGGCCTTTGCCGCCGTGGCGCGGCTGGCCGGCACCCTGGTGGCCGTGGCGCCGGGTGATGATTTTTTCAGCAACCATGTGCACCCGGCCTTTTTTGCCCTGCCCTGTGGCGGCCCGACGCGGGCCGACACGGTGCTGGGCGGCCTCAAGGCCTTGCAGGCGCATGGCGCGCTGGAGGGCGACTGGGTGCTGGTGCACGACGCGGCGCGCTGCCTGGTGACCACGGCGCAGATCGACGCGCTGATCGACGCCTGCCAGCATGACAGCGTGGGCGGCCTGCTGGCGCACAAGCTGGCCGACACGCTCAAGACCGCCAGCGACGGCCCCGGCGGCGTGCGCGTGGCAGCCACGGTAGACCGCAGCGACAAGTGGCTGGCGCAGACGCCGCAGATGTTCCGCCTGGGCCAGCTGCGCCGGGCGCTGGAGCAGGTGGGCGCGGCCGCCACCGACGAGGCCAGCGCCATCGAGGCCATGGGCCTGCGCCCGCGCCTGGTGGAAGGCGGTGCGCAGAACTTCAAGGTCACCTACCCGGACGACTTCGCCCTGGCCGAGGCGGTGCTGGCCCAGCGCCTGCACGGCGGCACCTTGGACAAGTTTGGCGGCCAGCGTGGCGTGGCCGCCGGCGACACGATCAACCCCTTTTTTGCGCGCACCACGCGGGGCTAGGAGCAGTGATGGATTTCAGGATTGGCGAGGGCTGGGACGTACATGCCCTGGTACCTGGGCGGCGCCTGGTGCTGGGCGGCGTGGAGATTTCCTACGCCATGGGCCTGTTGGGCCATTCGGACGCCGACGTGCTGCTGCACGCCATCACCGATGCGCTGCTGGGCGCGGCGGCCATGGGCGACATCGGCAGCCATTTTCCCGACACCGATGCGCGTTTCAAGGGTGCCGACTCGGTGGCGCTGCTGGTGGAGGCGGCGCGCCGCGTGCGCGACCAGGGTTACGAGATCGGCAACCTCGACAGCACCATCGTCGCCCAGGCGCCGCGCCTTGCGGCCCACATACCGGCGATGCGCGCGCGCATCGCCGGCGCGCTAGGCTTGCAGCCCGACCAGGTCAACGTCAAGGCCAAGACCGCCGAGCGCCTGGGCCCGGTAGGCCAGGGCCTGGCCATGGAAGCGCGCGCCGTGGTGCTGCTGCACCGCGCTTAGCGTTCACCACTCACCACTTACCACTTACCACTTACCACTAAACCACTCACCACTAAACCGGCCGCTTGGGCAGCCGCGACTTCGGCGGCAGTTGGCGCTTGACCTGCGGGCGCTGCAGGCGCTGTTCGGGGCTTTGGCCGTCTTCCAGATCGGTGGCGCGCTGCAGCTGGATATGGGCCACCAGCCCGCCCGAGGCCGAGTTGGCCAGCGCAAAGATGCCGCCCATGCGCTGCACCGTCTTGTCCACGATGGACAGGCCCAGGCCGGCGCCGGCCGCAGCCGTGCGTGCCGCGTCGCCGCGGAAGAATGGCTTGGTCAGGTTGGCCAGCTGCTCTGGCGGCGCTCCCGGGCCATGGTCGCGCAGCTTGATCAGCACCCATTTCTCGCGCGCCTTGGCGGCGATGTCCACCGTGGTGATGCCGGTTTCGTGGTTCTTGCCGTAGCGGCGCGCGTTCTCCAGCAGGTTGGAGATCACGCGCGCCAGCTCCACCTCGTCGGCCATGACGATCAGGTCTTCGGGCACGTTCATGGTGATTTGCAGCTCGCGGTGATCTTGCACCGCGTACACGCAGGACGACACCACGCCATGCAGGTTCACCGGGCTCAGCGCCACTGTGTCGGGGCGCGCGTAGTCCAGGAACTTGTCGATGGTGGCGTCCAGCTGCACGATGTCCGCCACCATGTGCTCGCGCGCCACCTCGTCGCTGACGCTCATCTCGGTCTCCAGGCGCAGCCGCGCCAGGGGCGTGCGCAGGTCGTGCGAGATGCCGGCCAGCATCACGGCGCGATCCTGCTCCAGCTTGGCGAGCTTTTGCGCCATGCGGTTGAAGCCGATGTTGACCTCGCGGATTTCGCTGGTCACGGCCTCCTCGTCCAATGCGCCGGCGCCAAAGTCGCCGTCGCGCACGCGGTTGGCGGCGTCGCTGAGCTGCTTGAGTGGCCGGTTGATCAGCCGCGCGATGATGGCGGCACCGGCCAGCGAGAGTGCGCCCACGATGATGAGCCAGATCAGCCAGGTCTTGCCGCCGGCCGTGGTGAGCCGCGAGCGATCCATGAGCAGCCAGTTCGGGTCGTCGTTGATGGTGAAACCCACCCACAGGCCGTTTTCACCGTTCACATTGCTCGCCACGATGGTGTCGGGCCCCAGGCGCCGCGTCAGCTCCTCGGTCAGGCGCAGGCCCAGGGGCGAGCCGGTGAGCAGCTCGAACTTGTCGCCGGGCTCGCGCGGCAGAATGCGCACGCCCTCCTGGTCGGCCATGGTCTTGAGCAGCGACACGCGCGCAATGGCGTCGGAGTGGATCAGCGCCGCGCGGCTCAGGTTGACCAGCGAGGCGATCTGCTGCGCCGATTGCAGCGTGCGCGGCTCCAGCTCCAGCGCGCGCAGGGTTTGCAGCCAGGCCAGCATGCAGCCGACCAGCAGCAAGCCCAGCAGGAAGAAGGTGCGCCAGAAAAGATTCAGCCCCACGCGCGATCGCGGGGGCTGTCGCAGGGTGGAAGCCTCCAGGGGCGCCGGGCTGGTGGCGTCTGGCGGGATATCGTGGAGGGCGCTCATGGCTGTGGCGGCGGGCAGAAAAAACGGAGGACGCGGTGCCCATCGGGCACGGCGTCCATTCTCGACGATGCTGGCCGAATGGCCGCGTCAGCTCGTGCCGTCCGGCACGAAAACGTAGCCCACGCCCCACACGGTCTGGATGTAGCGCGGTGCGGCGGCATCCACCTCGACCAGCTTGCGCAGGCGCGAGATCTGCACGTCCAGGCTGCGGTCGAAGGGCTCGAACTCGCGCCCGCGCGCCAGCAGGGCCAGCTTCTCGCGCGACAGCGGCTGGCGCGGGTGGCGCACCAGGGCCTTGAGCATGGCGAATTCGCCCGTGGTCAGCGGCAGCTCCTCGCCACTCTTTTGCAGCGCGCGCGTGCCCATGTCGAAGGTGAAGGGGCCGAAGGTCACGACCTCGTTGTCGCCCGAGGGTGCGCCCGGCGCCTCCTGGGGCGGGCGGCGGCGCAGCACGGCGTGGATGCGCGCCAGCAGTTCGCGCGGGTTGAAGGGCTTGCCCAGGTAGTCGTCGGCGCCGACTTCCAGGCCGACGATGCGGTCTACGTCCTCGCCCTTGGCGGTGAGCATGATGATGGGCGTGCGGTCGCTGGCGGCACGCAGGCGCCGGCAGATCGACAGGCCGTCCTCGCCGGGCATCATCAGGTCGAGCACGATCAGGTCCACGGTCTCGCGCAGCAGGATGCGGTTGAGCGCCTTGCCATCCTCGGCCACCATGACCTCGAAGCCTTCCTGCGTCAGGTAGCGGCGCAGCAGGTCGCGAATGCGCGCATCGTCGTCCACCACCAGGATCTTGTCGGTGCGGTTGGTCGTTGTTGAAGCCATGCTGTCTATCCCCAGTCCAATTTGTAACAGCGCCGATTCTGACCAGCTTGCGCGCCAAAATCCGCTTTTTCCGCCCGAACCTGACTAACTGTTACAGGTTTTGCCCGCGTCGGCACTGGTCTTCACGCCCGCTTCACGGGTGCCGTGCACAAGGCTGGCGTATCGTTGATGCGCGCTTTCGCCCGTCTTGTGTGTATGCAAAAAATCCAAGGATCGATATGAAAAATGCTCTTAAATCAGTAGCTTCTGGCGCTTTATTGGCGGCCGCTTCCATGGCTTTTGCCCAAGGCAGTCCGGCGCCTGCGCCGCACGACGTGCTGCAGCTGTCGGCATCGGGTGCGGTGGAGGTGCAGCAGGATCTGCTGGTATTGACATTGAGCGCAACCAAGGAGGCATCCGACGCGGCTGCGGTGCAGACGCAGCTCAAGCAGGCGCTGGATGCGGCGCTTGCCGAGGCGCGCGCTGCCGCCCAGCCGCAGCAGATGGATGTGCGCACGGGCGCCTTCGGCCTGTACCCACGCTATGGCAAGGACGGCAAGATCAACGGCTGGCAGGGCCGCGCCGAGCTGGTGCTGGCCGGGCGCGACTTTGCGCGCATCACGGCCACGGCGGGCAAGATCCAGAGCATGGCCATCAACCAGATCGCGTTCGACCTGTCGCGCGAGGCGCGCACCAAGGTCGAAAGCGAGGCCCAGGCCAAGGCCATCGAGGCCTTCAAGGCGCGCGCCACCGAGCTGGCGCGCGGTTTCGGCTTTGCCGGCTACACCCTGCGCGAGGTGGGCGTGAACAGCAACGAGATGGCGCCCGGCCCACGCCCGCGCATGCTGGGCATGGAGGCCAAGGCCATGTCCATGGCCAGCGATGCGCCGGTGCCGGTGGAGGCCGGCAAGGCCCAGGTGGTGGTGACCATCTCGGGCTCGGTGCAGTTGCGTTGATTTTTAGCCAGTAGCCCTTTATGGCAGGACGCTGGCAGCTATACAGATGATAGTAATTGCGTCACTGGGCTGCCCAGCCGCCATCCATGTTCCAGGCCACGCCGCGCACGTTGCCGGCGGCCGGTGAGCAGAAGAACACGGCCAGCTCGCCCAGCTCCTCGGGCGTGGTGAACTGCATCGAGGGCTCCTTCTCGCCCAGCAGCAGCTTCTTCGCGTCTTCGTTGGACAGGCCATGCTCCGCGGCCTTGGCGTCCACCTGTTTTTGCACCAGGGGGGTCAGCACCCAGCCGGGGCAGATGGCGTTGCAGGTCACGCCCGTGGTGGCGTTCTCCAGCGCCGTCACCTTGGTCAGGCCGACGATGCCATGCTTGGCCGCCACGTAGGCCGACTTCTGCGCCGACGCCACCAGGCCATGCACCGAGGCCACGTTGATGATGCGCCCCCAGTTCGCCGCCAGCATGCCCGGCAGGGCCAGGCGAGTGGTGTGGAAGGCGCTGGTCAGGTTGATGGCGATGATGGCGTCCCAGCGCTCGGGCGGGAAGTCCTGCACATTGGCCACATGCTGGATGCCGGCGTTGTTCACCAGGATGTCCACGCGGCCGAACTGGGCGGCACTGGACTTCATCATGTCCTCGATGTCGCCGGCGCGACTCATGTCCGCGCCGTGGTATTCCACCCGAATGCCATGTGCCTGGCCGGCGGCCAACACCTCGGCGCGCGGGCCCTCCACGTCGCCAAAGCCGTTGAGCACGATGTTCGCTCCCTGGCGTGCCAGGGCCTTGGCGATGCCAAGGCCGATGCCGCTGGTGGAGCCGGTGACGAGGGCGGTTTTGCCGTTCAGCATGAGAGTCTCTCCGAATGAATTAGGATGCAATGCAGGGATTATCGATGACCCGCATGACGGTACCACTTCCATGATGCAACCTACGCTGAACCACGTATCCTGCCCTGGCCCCGGCGCCGCGGGCGGCCCTTCGGAGCAAGGCCACCGCCTGGCCTATTGGGAATGGAATGACACGGGCAACCCGGCACATCCGCATGTCATCCTGTGCGTGCACGGCCTGACGCGCCAGGGGCGCGACTTCGACACCCTGGCACGCCACCTGAGCCGCCATGCGCGCGTCATCTGCCCCGACGTGGCGGGCCGCGGCGAGAGCGACTGGCTGGCCGATCCCATGGCCTACCAGGTGCCGGTGTATGCGGCCGACATGCTGAGCCTGCTGCTGCAGCTGCAGGCGCCCATCGGCACACTGGACTGGGTGGGCACCAGCATGGGCGGGTTGATCGGCATGGGGGTATGCGGCGTGCCGGAACTGCCGCTGCCTGTGCCGGTGCGGCGCCTGGTGCTCAACGATGTGGGGCCGCGCATCGAGTGGCAGGCCTTGCAGCGCATAGGCCAGTACCTGGGGCAGCCGCTGCGGTTCGAGTCGCTGCAGCAGGCGGCGGACGCGCTGTGGGCCGTCTCCAGCAGCTTCGGGCCGCATACGCCCGAGCAATGGCTGGAACTGTCCAGGCACATGGTGTGCCCGGCGGCCGAAGGCGGGTTCAAGTTGCACTACGACCCGGCGATCGCCACGGCCTTCAAGTCGCTGACGCCAGACTCCGCCAGCGCGAGCGAGCAGCAGTTGTGGCAGCTCTACGACCAGATCACGGCGCAGACGCTGCTGCTGCGTGGCGCCGAATCAGACCTGCTGTCGCCGCAGACGGCGCAGGAGATGGCGCAACGCGGCCCGCGTGCGCGGCTGGTGGAGTTTGCCGGCGTTGGACACGCCCCCACGCTGATCAGCGATGACCAGGTTGCGGCCGTGGCCGGCTTTCTGCTTGGCGAGGCTTAGGAGTTGGCAGCATGAAAGGCAACTCCATTGGACTGGCGCCTCCCATGGAGCAGCAATCAGGCGCTGGTGCGCGCAGCGATAACGTCCCGCAGCTGATTGCTGCCACGGCGCAGGCCGAGCAAGGCCAGGCCGATGCCCTGGTGCGCGCGCGCGCCTTTGCCGAGCCGCTCTTGATCGGCGAAACCCTGGAGACCGGCGAAAACACCCTGGCCCATGCCGATGCCGTGGCTGCCATCCTCCAGGCCCTGGGCAGCTCCGAGACCATGCAGGCGGCAGCCTATCTGGTCTACACCTGCAACCACCTGAACAAGCCCGAGGAAGTGATAGGCAAGGCTTTTGGCAGCAACTTTGCCGCCCTGGCCGTCGAGACCACCAAGCTCATGCGCGTGCAGACCCAGGCGCGCGAGGCACAGGTGGCGGGCCTGCAGGTGGACGACGCAGCCACGCAGAACGAGAACGTGCGCAAGATGCTGCTGGCGTTTTCGCGCGACCTGCGCGTGGTCATGCTGCGCCTGGCATCGCGCCTGCAGACGCTGCGCTACTACGCCGCCGCCAAGCGGCCTGTGTCGCCGGCCATCGCACACGAGGCCCAGCAGGTATTCGCGCCCCTGGCCAACCGCCTGGGCATCTGGCAGATGAAGTGGGAGCTGGAAGACCTGGCGTTCCGCTTCCTGGAGCCCGACACCTACCGCGAGGTGGCGCGCCTGCTGGACGAAAAGCGCGTGGAGCGCGAGCAGTACATGGAGCAGCTGCGCATCCGGCTGGAGACCGAGCTGCGTGCGCACAACATCAGCGCCAGCGTGACCGGGCGGCCCAAGCATATCTACAGCATCGTCAAGAAGATGCGCGGCAAGTCGCTCAACTTCGACCAGGTGTTCGACATCCGCGCGCTGCGTGTCATCGTGCCCAGCGTCAAGGACTGCTACGCCACGCTGAGCTGGGTGCACAGCCAGTTCAGCCCGATCGAGGCCGAGTTTGACGACTACATCGCCAAGCCCAAACCCAATGGCTATCAGTCGCTGCACACCGTGGTGCGCGATGAAGCAGGGCGGGCGACCGAGATCCAGATCCGCACCCAGGCCATGCACGACCATGCCGAACATGGCGTGGCCGCGCACTGGGCGTACAAGGAGGCGGGCACTAAGGGCTACGCCGGCGTGTCGGCGGCGAGCGAGTACGACGCAAAGATCGCCGTGCTGCGCCAGCTGCTCGCCTGGGAGCGGGATCTGGTTGGCTCCGCCAGCCGCAGCAGCCTGTTCGAAGACCGCATCTACGTGCTGACGCCCGACGCCGCCGTGGTCGAACTGCCCCAGGGCGCCACGCCCGTGGACTTTGCCTACACCGTGCATACCAACGTCGGCCACCGTTGCCGCGGCGCGCGCGTCGATGGCGCCATGGTGCCGCTGAATACGCCGCTGCAAAACGGCCAGACGGTGGAGATCAGCACCGTGAAGGAAGGCCGGCCGTCGCGCGACTGGCTCAACCCGGAGCTGGGCTACCTCGTCAGCCACCGTGCCAAGGCCAAGGTGCGTGCCTGGTTCAACGCCCAGGCCACCGAGGCCACGGTCACACGCGGCCGCGAGCTGGTCGAAAAGCTGTTGCAGCGCGAGGGCAAGACAGCGCTCAAACATGACGACCTGGCGGCGCAACTGGGCTTCAAGTCGGCCGAGGCGCTGTTCGAGACGGTGGGCAAGGACGAGCTGTCGCTGCGCAGCATCGAGGCCCTGCTGCGCCCGCCCGAGCCGACGGCCGAGGCGCCCGACCTGCT